>NZ_JBHIRD010000004.1:106423-163042 GCF_042196905.1 Bartonella sp. AA89HNZF | reverse complement strand
ATTGCCAGCACCGCGCCGGCAGATAAAAACAGCCTGACCACAGGAAGCATTAGCACCAGTGATATCAGCAACAGTGCGCATGCGCAAGCTAGCAGCCATGGGGTTAGCATTTCTGGTGGCGGTGCTTTGCAACAGGGGAAATATGGCATCATAAAAAATATTGCTAAAAATGCTTTGAGTCATGGCAAAGCTAAGGATGCAGCAGAAGGGGAAACCAAATCTGCTATCAGTGATGGGAGTATCATCCTTACTGATATAACTGGATAGAGGGCGATGGGGCAAGATGCTGGACAAATCATTGATGCACTCAACCGCAACACCGCAGCAGCCCACCAAGCAGTAGAACAGCTAGATGTCGCACCGCTTGAGGGAGCCGTGCATAATCGCGTAGGTATGATCCAATGATTTATCGGATGAAGGATTGGGATACCTTGATAAAATTTATAAAATCACAAATGTCAAAGAGCACCCAGTAGGTGAGGTTGCGCATGATGAAAATGGCAATGTCCTCTATTTAACCGATGAAAATGGAGAACCTATAAAAGGCAATGATGGAAAATATATCACTCTGTATCACTTTTTAAAGCCAGAGGAAGAAAAGCATTTACAAAAAGGCCCTAATGGTGCTGTTTATATGTTCTACAATGGCATTTTTAATTCACCAGATGATGCTGCGGGTAATGCTGTCCAATTGGCTGTTAATAAAAAAGGCCCCCTTTATTTTACATACTTCCCCCAAGCTGACGATGCGCTAGTAGAGTTAGGGATAGCGTTTTATCAGAAGTTTTTTGAAGGGAGCACTTGGGGTTTGAGTAATTCGACGAAGAAATTCCAAGACTTTATCACTCGTTATGGCAATGACAAAGCGATTATTAGCATGCATAGCCGAGGTAGCTTTACAGGGGGCAATGGATTGCGTGACCTTAAAAATCGTGGCATCCATGGTATAGGAGAAAAAACAGATATCTATCTTTTTGGACCAGCTGATAACTCTCTATCGATAGCGAATGCATTCTATTATGTGAGTGATGGTAAAAAAGATCATGTTTATTTACAAAACCATGTATTTGATCCCATTGGTATAGGAATTGGTCATAATCCACCTACTGCTTATAAGGTACCCTTGAAGTTCTCTTATGTATTATTTCCATCAGCAATTCCAATGAGAGAGCAAGGGGGAGCTCTCATTGGCCATAACCCTAGTACCCATAATTGTTATGGTGATGCAAGTAAAGAGTGTAGTGGGCGCTATGGAACATATCATACAATAGCAGTTTATGCACCTCATGCAATTTTAGATAATTTAGGTTTAGGTAATTTATGGAGAAAAAAATGAATACACGGTTTAAATTATTCAGCGGGCTTATTCTGTTAAGTATCGCTGGATGTGACTCAAAGCCTCCTTCAAGATACTTTGTTATATGGCAAAAGCCAGATGCAGATTCTACTGAAGTAGCAAAAGCATTGTTAGAGTGTGGTAAGCCAACTCCTTATAATGCCGATACAGAAAATAGTGGATTAGGTTTCGGTGAATGGGCAATAATTCATACTTTTATGCTTCAATCTGGCTTCCACTATAGAAGTGAAAATGGAAAGTGGTGTGAAAATTGTCAAGATGATAGGATTCCGGTGTATCCTCTTAGTGGTTCTATCACGCCTCAACGAAGTGTTGAGAGACGCTTAAATAGCCCTTATTGTAAAAAGCATTCAGAACAACTTGAATGCAAACCTTAGGTCTTGCTTCAGCAGAGAAAGCTTTGAATTTACACCAAATAAAGCTCCAGGTTGATGAGCTTGAGAAAGCCTTGTCCGTTCTTACGTGACAAGGTTTTCTTTTTATGCCGCGTCGTTATAACGTTGCTGTTTTGCTTGCTCGATGACATTCAAAAGATCTGATTGTAACCAACGCGATAAAAAACCAAATTTTAGGGGTTTGGGGAGAGAGCCATTAGTTACATGACGGCGGAAAGTTGAGACACTCATATGAAGCAATTTTGCACTTTCACGGTCTGTTAAAAGAATATCATTTTTTGTCATTCTAAAATCCTTTCACTATAAAAAATGGTAACAAATCATAAGTATTTATTAACCATATCTTTGAATCATTGGAAAGGTATTTTATTTATAGAAAACAATATTTTATCATATAATTTCTAATGTGATACGTGATGAATCTTATTGAGAAAGCATGAGAGAAAAGAGAGAGAAAGTTATCCACAGATATGGGGTTATGCACCCCATATCTTAAGATTGATCTGTGACATAAGCCGCCCATTTATTCATATAGACACGGCGCTGTTCTAGATAGTCAGTACGACGATAGGAGCGCTCTACTTGCCCTCCGGCCGTATGACTGAGAATGGTTTCAGCGACCTCATAAGGGACATCGGTTGTTTCTGCTAGCCAATCGCGTAAACTAGAGCGAAAACCATGCGGGCAAGCTTCAATTTTATTTTTTCTCATATACGCCGCCATCATCGTATGTGAAAGAGGACCACGACCGGTAAAGATGAAATCACTTTTAGAGATACAGCGGGCTTGTTCAATTACTTTTATTGCTTCAGATGATAAGGGCACGCGAAACTCTGTTGTGGCATCACGCTTGCCTTTCATATTCTCAGCAGGGATTGTCCAGATATCATCTTCAATCTGATCTTCACGAATATGACGCAAAGGATTGCTACGAACCCCTGTAAGGATAAGTAGACGCAAAGCTAAATGTTTTATAGTTGTTGTTTTGCAGAGAAATTGGTAAAAAGCCGGCACATCTCTCCAATCCATGGCTGATAAGCTTTGTTTTTTATGACGTTGTTTGCCTAAGAGAGCACGTGCTTTTTCTACTGCTTGTAAATCAACATCTAACCCTAATGCAGCCGCATGTTTGAGACAAAGATTAAGACGCATCAGTGCTGTTCGAGCAGTTCCAGCTTTTGTATGCCAAATAGGGGCAAGGGTATCACGTATCTCTGTTTGTGTAATCTCTGAAACGGGGAGACAGCCTAATTTAGGGAGAATATGGAGGCGTAGATGTAAAAACCAATTACAAGCCTCACCATCATTTTTTAATTCAGCTTTACGGCTTTCAAAAGCATCTAGAGCAATATCTTTTAAATAATGGAGATTGCGCATTGCCTCACGCTTTTGTTTGTTGCGTTCTTTAATAGGGTCAGGCCCCTCACGTAAAACAGCACCCCACCCAATTGCCAATTCACGGGCTTGTTTTAAAGAAACATCTCGCAAGTCACCCAAGCCCATTTCGCGGCGCCGACCATGAATGGTATAACGATAAAGCCATTGAGCACCACCATCTTTACGTTTGTGAAGAAGCAAGCCGGCACCATCATTATATTTACCAGCTCCCAATGTTGCGACAACCCTTGGCACTTAAGACGATTCATAAGAACCATTTTTACTCCTTTCTTGTACAATTTTTACCCACACATCAACCCCGCTTGTGATGTGCAAGTAAGTGGTTTTGATTGATTCAAGATAAACAGATTTGAAATGAGAGAATCCTACGTTATTCGAGACTCTCATTCAACATACAAAACAGTGAATTATCATTATAATTCAATGCGTTGTTACAATCATAGACAGCGGTAAGCACGTCAGAAGAGGCAAAGGCTCTTTCAGAACAGACAAAGGATGCGTGTGATAAAGTTAAAGCATCCGTTTCCTCTGTTAAGATAGTTGCAGAAGCTGTTCAGAAGAAATCAGAGGAAGCCGAGAGAGTTGCACAGACAAGTAAGAGAGTCTGTGGAGAAGCCAAGCAACTTGCAACAGAAGCCAAAGACGCTTCCACTAATGCGCTTACCTCAGTCAATGATGTCAAGAATATTTCAGAAGAAGTGAAAGGTATTGCAGAAACGGCATTATCGACCGCGACCATAGCTAAACAGACTGGTGATGAGATCGGGCAAAAAGCTTTAGAAGCGTTAACGAAGTCGAGTGAAGCTAAGAGTTTAGCAGAAACAGCTCATAGCACAGCAGTAAGTTCACAGCAGACAGCCGCTGATGCAAAAGCGAAAGCCGAAAGTGTAGAGACAGTTGCTAATGCAGCGAAGACCACAGCAGAAGAAGCCAAGAGTGCAGCGGATAGAGCAACAGCGACGGCTCATCAAGCTCAACAGGATGCAGAGGAGGCTACAAAATTAGCTTCTGAAGCGAAAGCGGTAGCAGAGTCTGCGGCGCGTTCAGGAGAGATGGCAGGGCAGGTGTGTGGGGAAGCGGTGAAGGGCATAGCACAAGAGGCGAAGCGTAAAGCGGAAGAAGCAGAAAGAATTGCACAAGAATCTAAAGATGCTTTGGATGATGTAAAGCAAGTAGCTGATCGTGCGAAGTCGACGGCAGAAGAGGCAAAAAAGGTTTCTGAAAGCGCCCAGAAGAAGGCAGTACAGGTAGAGACAGTAGCGGATGAAGCCGAAAAAATAGCTAAAGAAGCCAAGGAGTCTGCTGGTTATGCAAGACATGATGCGACGCAAGCGCGCAATCAGGCAGAAAATGCAGAGAAAATAGCCTCGTCTGCGAGGAGTAGGGTTATCGATATCAACCAAGTAGTTGAGAATTTTAAAGCCCCCGTAAGTTTAGCGCGAATGTACTCAGACGAAGCCAAGAAAAAAGCCGAGTCGGCAGATTCACAAGCCTATCAAGCCAAGAGCGAAGCCGAAAAAGCCAAAGAAGTAGCCGATAGAGCGAAAAGGACAGCAGAAGAAGCCAAAAAAACAGCCGATACGACGAAACAAGAGCTTGGAGGTATCAAGAGTTCCCTAGCAACGGCAACAACAGCCCATACAGTAGCTTCACAGGCAAAAGCGCTAGCGGAAGAGGTAAACAATTTACTGAAACAGTCCAATTTAACGGTTTTTTCAATTTCCACACCGTTTCTTATTGCAACAGGGAAAAAACAGCTCACATTGAAGAAAGGAACGCGTATAACCTTGGCAAGAAAAACAAACGGCAAAAGCAAACAGAGCATGCTTTAAAGACAGCAACAACCCGTTTTGAGGTAGAAAATGAAGTTAATCGAAAAAGTGATGTTGGTGTGCGCTCTGAACTTTCTCCTTGGGGGGCGCAACAAATAGGTCTATTTTTTGTGGTGGCTGGTTGCCCATTTATTTGGATAATAAGGATGTTGAGGTCATCAGTTCCAACCTTGCAAGAGATATTTTGAAGCATAACAAGCAGAGGCACATTTATGTGGTTGGAAAGATGGTCAAGAAACGAAGCAGCAAAGATAAAGATCTTATCCTTCACGAGATGATAGAGACCTATCAAGGCTTAAAGATGATGTCACGCATCATGAAGTGGTTATTACTGATTATATTTGTGTTTATTCTCGATATTGCACGCCTTATAGATGCGCTAGATAATATCTTCTCACATTTAAAACAGTGTTTTTCAAAGAATTGAAGAACAGAATACTTGACTGTCTTGCTTTTATATTCCCAATAACAGCACTTGGAGATATAACTTGTACAAATGCATTCCCCCTAGAAAGACTTTCCTAATAACATTTTCCTTCTTGAGAAAAAACTTCTATGAAATGATTTGTATCAAGCAATGTATATGCAAAATCATCATCTATTTCAGCTATTAAATATAAATATATCTCATTAACACCATATGCTTTAAGGAATCTGGCATAATTACTTAATTCTGCAACGCCTGAATTTTTGTAATCTGCCGTGGGCTTTTTTAATTCTATTAAGACAACACATTTTTTTCTTCAGAGTCGAAATAGATAGCTATATCAGATCGGCTACATAATTCTGTTTTTTTCTTTCAGAATTAATAGATAACGAATCAACATTTGAAAGAAGTTCTTGTATTGTTTTCTCACTTTGTAAATGGTTATAACTCATAAATTTATCAGCTGTTTTTCCTTGGTGAATAAATAAATAAATTATGAATGTCTTTTTCTAAAGTTTTTGGTGTTAATAATTTAGAGAATTGATTCAAAATATCATCTCGGAACTGAATGTATTGTGTTAATTCTAAACTAGCAATTTTTTGTGCTTTTTGAATATTTTTTTCCGCGTTTTCAATAAATGAATTTTCTTTGAAGACGCCCCCAATTACATCTTTTGTATCTAGGAAGTCTACTAAATAAGGATATTCTTCAGCAATTTTTTTGAGAAGAGTGCTCTTTTTTTTCTTTAATTTCCGGAAATTGGCTGTTAATATTTTATTTAAAGTGTTTTTTAACGTTTGATTAATATCATCCCAAGTTAGTTGGGTTTCTAAGTCAGGATCTATTTTATTAATTTCAAACTCATTCCTTTCGTCGTTAACATACTTATCCAAAATAGGCGATTCTAATAAAAATATCATCATCACATTGTTTATTGGATTGATATTTATAAACTTTGAAAAAGGCATAACAGTACGATTATTAGCACAATAGTAAGCCTCTACTTTAGTTTTAGAATTTGTGTTCTCTTCAAAATAATAAGAAAGGCTGAAGGGAATATTTGAAAGACCGATTTTGAGAGTTTTATTTTCTAAGTAAGGTAAATCTTGCGTATTGATTGTTCTTTTCTCTAAGCTTTCTACATTATGTACATAAAAGTTAATTTGGATATTTTCATCTTTCTTTTAAAAAAGTAAAGGAAGAAGATGATAGTAAATTTCATTATGAACTAGGTTTATATCTAACACATTTTGTTTATAAGATCCTTCAAAAGATAAATGTGTATTCCACCATTTATCTTTTTCGCCATTTTCTTTTTTAAAAGAATCTTGTGTAAACTGTTGAGTGAAATTCAGTGAAATTTGAGCATGATGTTCATCTTTGCTAAAAATAATGATTTTAACTTCTTCGAATATTTTCAAGTAAGTAATACGTCTAACCCCTTTACATCCTTCTTGAATTTTATAATCACTTTTATAAGTAGAGAAAGATTTGATATTCTCTTTTGTAAATCCATCTCCATTATCAAAAACACTTATAGAAAAAATTGGTTGATTCTCCCACAAATCTGCATTGCCATAAAGTTGGAATAAAATATCAATTTTTGTTGCATGAGCTTGTATAAAGTTAACGATAGATTCCTTAAGAACTGTAACGATATTCGTTTATGAAGAAAGATCGCGGATTATAGCATTAAGATTGACAAGCATAAGTACACCAATATATTTTATTTATATATCTCGTTGTAATATTTAAATTTTATAATGATATTAAACACACTATTCCTGATGAAAAGTTAATAATTTCTCGCCATAAGAGATATTGTATATGCTTGATAACGGTTTTTGTATAGAGATATTGGACAAGATCTCCACACACTAAAAATAAAGACTAACCAAAATTTGAAAAACTTTATTAGAATCAGAATAAAATACTTATTCTTTCTAAAGGATTTTTTAAATGTTACCCCCTTTGGTAAAACTTTATGCAAACTTCGTATTGATCACTCAGAACGCCTCTTAGATATGGCTAAGAAATTAGATATATCTGTATCATTTTTATCTTCTGTAGAAATTGGCAAAAAATCTGTTCCTGTAGGACTGGAGGAAAAGATAATTGAACTCTATGCTTTAGATTAAGAGAAGGCTTTACTCTTAAGAAAAGAAGCTTATGTTTGACGCAAAAGTTTTACAATCAAGACTTCTGATCCGTTGAGGCGTGAAGCTGTTGGTGAGTTTGTTAGAAATTTAGAGAATTTTTCACAACAAAACTTAGCAGAATTAAAAGATGTTCTTGAGAAAGTTTGCAAAAAAAGAGGCGTTCTATAGAGATAGGTTGAAAAATCCTATTCCCCTAACTTTATTTAGGCATCCCTTATCTTTAAAAAAATATATGAAGAATCAAAAACTTAATAGGAATATAAAACAGAATGGTGGGCGATGAGAGACTCGAACTCCCGACATCCTCGGTGTAAACGAGGCGCTCTACCAGCTGAGCTAATCGCCCAATGCAATGATCAGCAATTGAATGGAGACTATTTAAGGAAGAATTTTTCTAAACGCAAGAATAAAGATGAGATTTGATAATTTTTTTTAAAAATGCATAATCCTTCTTGACATAAACGCATGAACCCCTTACACGACCGCTTGTACCAAATTAATATTGGTTCGAAAAAAATGCGCGGGTGTAGCTCAGTTGGTTAGAGTGCTGGCCTGTCACGCCGGAGGTCGCGGGTTCGAGCCCCGTCACTCGCGCCATTTCATGATTCCTTATGAAATTTCCTTTATTAAAATATCCATATGCTATGAGTAATGTGGTGGAGTATTTGATTGGGGAATAAATATATTTTTTCTTTCTTTTTATATGGTTTATAAGATATAGGGCTTGCGTCTTTCTTTGCTCTGCGTTACCTATGCCGATAAGAAAAGTATCGCTCTGTATGCCTTTGAAGCAGTATGAATAGAGTTAATAGAGCGATTGTTAAATTTGTCTGTTTAGTCTCGCAATATTGAATCATTGTGTTAAACTCAGGCATTTCGTTATGATGGAAGAGGGTTATGGCTTATTTATTGAGCTCTTATTTACCGGTCTTGATCTTTATTATTGTTTCGGCAGTTATTGCTGGAGCTTTATTGATTATGCCTTACATTGTAGCATATCGTTCCCCCGATCCTGAAAAGTTATCGGCTTATGAATGTGGGTTTAATTCATTTAGTGATGCTCGCATGAAGTTTGATATTCGTTTCTATTTGGTATCAATTTTATTTATTATTTTTGATCTTGAAGTTGCTTTTCTTTTTCCTTGGGCTGTTTCATTCGAATCAATAGGTATGTTTGGCTTTTGGTCGATGATTGTGTTTTTAGCGATTTTGACTATTGGATTTATATATGAATGGAAAAAAGGAGCTCTTGAATGGAATTAAGATCTAATAATTCAACGATTGAGGCTCCAAAACCAAAAGGAATCATTGATCCAAATACTGGTGGGCTAATAGGATCTGACGATAAGTTTTTTCGTGATATCAATGCTGAATTATCAGATAAGGGGTTTTTAGTTACCTCGGCAGATGCTTTGATTACTTGGGCACGTACCGGTTCTTTAATGTGGATGAGTTTTGGTTTGGCTTGTTGTGCTATCGAAATGATGCAATGCTCAATGCCTCATTATGATAATGAGCGTTTTGGATATGCACCACGAGCTTCACCCCGCCAGTCAGATGTGATGGTGGTGGCAGGTACTCTAACAAATAAGATGGCTCCTGCTTTAAGAAAAGTGTATGATCAGATGCCAGAGCCGCGTTATGTGATTTCTATGGGATCATGTGCAAATGGTGGGGGATATTATCATTATTCCTATTCAGTGGTGCGTGGCTGTGATCGTATTGTGCCTGTCGATATTTATGTTCCAGGGTGTCCACCGACAGCAGAGGCATTATTATACGGCATATTATTGTTACAGAAAAAAATCCGTCGTACCGGATCCATAGAGCGATAGAGAGTTTTCTTGTCATGATGAATGAATCATTGGTTGAACTTGCGGCTTATTTGGAAAATAAGTTAGGAAATAAGCTTGAAGAGACTGTTCTTGCTTTTGGTGAATTGACTATTGTGGCACATCTTGATGCAATTATCGATGTCTTAATGTTTGTTCGTGATGATTCTCGCTGTCAATTTATTAATCTCACAGACATTAGTGGTGTGGATTATCCTTCCCGCGATAAGCGCTTTGATGTTTCTTACCAATTATTATCCCCTCGTGAGAATTTACGCTTACGTGTAAAAGTTCGTACGGATGAAAATACTCCCGTTGCTTCAGCTTGTACGGTTTATCCTGGTGCAGAGTGGTATGAACGTGAAACGTATGATATGTATGGGATTTTATTTTCAGGACATCCGGATTTAAGACGGATTTTAACAGATTATGGTTTTGAAGGATATCCTTTACGTAAAGACTTTCCTGTGACAGGATTTGTTGAATGCCGTTATGATAATGAAGCAAAGAGGGTGATTTATGAGCCTGTTGTTTTGCGCCAAGAGATGCGTAATTTTGATTTTCTTTCTCCTTGGGAAGGAGGACAATATATTTTACCGTGTGATGAAAAAGCAGACGGTAAAAAATGATATTGGTTTTGATAAGGCGTTCTATTAGAATAGCATATTTTTAAAATAATTAATGTTTTTAATATGATAGATTTTTTTAATATTTGATATGAAGTTTTTAAAAAAGCAAGGGGTTGATTGTGGCTGAGGTCAATGTTCGAAACTTTAATATCAATTTTGGTCCGCAGCATCCTGCCGCGCATGGGGTTTTGCGCATGGTTCTGGAGCTGGACGGTGAAGTTGTTGAGCGTGTAGATCCACATATTGGGTTGTTGCATCGCGGTACTGAAAAATTAATGGAAACAAAGACTTATCTCCAAGCGGGTCCTTATCTAGATCGTTTGGATTATGTTGCTCCTATGAATCAGGAACATGCTTTTGTTCTTGCTATTGAAAAGTTATTAGATATAAAAGTTCCTAAAAGAGGGCAATTAATACGTGTTTTGTTTTCTGAAATTGGGCGTATTCTTAATCATTTGCTTAATGTAACGACACAGGCAATGGATGTTGGTGCTTTAACACCACCGCTTTGGGGATTTGAGCAACGTGAAAGATTGATGATTTTTTATGAGCGTGCCTGTGGTGCTCGTCTTCATGCAAATTATTTTCGCCCCGGTGGCGTGCATCAAGATTTACCAGAATCTTTAGTTGAGGATATTGGTGATTTTATTGATCCATTTCTTGTTTCTCTCGGAAAACTTGATGCGCTTGTGACCCCAAATCGAATTTTTAAGCAGCGTAATGTGGATATTGGCATTGTAAGTATTGATGAAGCTTGGGCACGCGGTTTTTCTGGGGTTATGATTCGTGGAGCTGGTGTTCCATGGGATTTGCGTAAAAGTCAGCCTTATGAATGTTACGATGAAATGGAATTCGATATTCCTATAGGTAAAAATAGTGATTGTTATGATCGCTATCTTATTCGTATGGAAGAAATGCGTCAATCAGCTAAAATTATGCGTCAATGCGTAGAACGGTTACTGGGGACTGAAAAGAATGGACCAGTTTCGAGTTTGGATCGCAAAATTGTACCACCAAAGCGGAGCGAAATGAAAAGCTCAATGGAGGCACTGATTCATCACTTTAAACTCTATACGGAAGGGTTTCACACGCCCCCTGGAGAAGTGTATGTTGCTGTAGAGGCTCCAAAGGGTGAGTTTGGTGTTTATCTTGTTTCTGATGGAACCAATAAGCCTTATCGTGTCAAGTTGCGTGCTCCTGGATTTGCTCATCTCCAAGCTATGGATTTTTTAACCCGAGGCCATATGTTGGCGGATGCTACAGCTATTTTGGGTTCGATTGATATTGTTTTTGGGGAGGTTGATCGCTAATGTCCGTACGCCGTCTTGCAGATGATATCTATCAGCCCGCAGAGTTTTCTTTTACAAAAGAAAATCAAATATGGGTAAAAAATACTATAGAAAAGTATCCTGTCGGGCGTGAGCAATCAGCTGTCATTCCATTATTAATGCGTGCACAAGAGCAAGATGGTTGGGTGACACGTGCTGCAATTGAACATATCGCTCAAATTCTTTCTATGGCATATATCCGTGTCTTAGAAGTTGCTACTTTTTATACTCAGTTTCAGCTTAAGCCTGTTGGAACAAAAGCGCATATTCAAGTTTGTGGAACAACGCCTTGTATGTTACGTGGTTCTGATGAATTGATTAAAGTTTGTCAGAAAAAAATTCATCACGAACCTTTTACGACAAATCAGGATGGAACATTGTCATGGGAAGAGGTGGAGTGTCTTGGTGCTTGTGTTAATGCTCCCATGGTTATGATTTTTAAAGATACTTACGAAGATCTTACAGCTGAACGCCTTGAAGAGATTATCGATGCATTTGAGGCAGGAAAGGGTCCTGAGATAGCTGTTGGTCCGCAAAATAGTCGTAAATCGTCGGAGCCAATTAGTGGTTTAACATCTCTTCTTGATGATGAAGAAAAAAGTAAATCTCTCAAGGGATCAAAGAAAAAGGATAATAAGGGAATGGAATCTTAGTAAAATTCTTTTTTGAAAAGATATTCCATTATGTCACTCATTTATAACAACATTTGATTAAAAGTAGAAAGTTTCAAGATTTTTTTTAAATTGCATTTGAGGAAAAGCTAAAAATGCTACGGGCAATAGAAAAAAAAGGTGGGGTATGCTAGCTGATAAAGATCGTATCTTCACCAATATTTATGGTTTAAAAGACAAATCATTAAAGGCTGCGATGTCGCGTGGACATTGGAATGGTTTGAAAGGGATTATTGACAAAGGTCGTGACTGGATTATTGATGAGGTGAAGGCGTCGGGTTTACGCGGTCGTGGTGGTGCTGGTTTTCCTACCGGAATGAAATGGTCCTTTATGCCCAAGCAGAGTGATGGGCGTCCTCATTATTTGGTTGTCAATGCTGATGAATCAGAGCCTGGGACATGTAAAGACCGTGATATTTTACGGCATGATCCCCATACTTTGATTGAAGGATGTGCAATTGCTACTTTTGCTATGGGAGCCAATGTTGCTTTTATTTATATTCGTGGTGAATATATTCGTGAGCGTGAAGCGCTACAAGCTGCCGTTGATGAATGTTATGATGCAGGTTTGCTTGGCAAAAAAACAAAATATGGGCATGCTTGCGATATTATCATTCATCATGGAGCCGGTGCTTATATTTGTGGTGAAGAAACGGCCCTTCTTGAAAGTCTTGAGGGAAAAAAGGGACAACCTCGGCTTAAACCACCATTTCCTGCTAATATGGGGATTTATGGTTGTCCAACAACAGTCAACAATGTAGAGTCCATTGCCGTTGTTCCAACAATTTTGCGGCGGGGAGCTTCGTGGTTTTCATCAATTGGGCGGGCGAATAATGTTGGCACAAAATTATTTATGGTTTCAGGGCATGTTAACGCCCCTTGTACATTTGAAGACGCTCTTGGTGTTTCATTCCGTGAATTGATTGAAAAACATACGGGTGGTATTCGTGGTGGATGGAATAATCTTTTAGCAGTTATTCCAGGGGGGGCTTCTTGTCCAGTCGTCCGTGGTGAGGATATGATCGATGCGATCATGGATTTTGATGGGATGCGAGATGTCGGGTCTTCTTTTGGCACAGGGGGAATGATTGTTATGGATAAATCAACCGATATTATCAAAGCAGTTTGGCGTATAGCTGTTTTTTTTAAGCACGAGAGTTGTGGTCAGTGTACACCGTGTCGTGAGGGGACGGGTTGGATGATGCGTCTTTTAGGACGTATGGTTGAGGGAAGAGCGCAAAAACGCGAGATTGATCTTTTATTTGAGGTTTCTCAACAAGTTGAAGGGCATACTATCTGTGCTCTTGGCGATGCTGCAGCGTGGCCTGTACAAGGGCTGATTCGTAATTTCCGTCCAGAAATTGAACGTAGAATTGATGAATATACGCGAAATGTCGTCCAAAGAAAAAATATTGCTTTGGAAGTCGTGGGATAGAAAATTTTTTAAAGAGCAACCGAATGCAAATTTTAAGTGGATTATCCGCAGGTTGGATGGGTGATGATAAATATCAAAGTTGATGGCAAAGAGATTGAAGTTCCTGATTACTACACGCTGCTTCAGGCTGCCGAGGCAGCTGGGGCAGAAATACCACGTTTTTGTTTTCATGAATCTTTGTCAATTGCTGGAAATTGTCGCATGTGTTTGGTTGAGGTTAAGGGTGGTCCTCCAAAACCTCAGGCTTCTTGTGCTATGGGGGTTCGTGATTTACGGTTAGGACCTAACGGTGAAGCGCCTGAGATTTTTACCAATACGGAGATGGTAAAAAAAGCACGTGAAGGTGTTATGGAATTCCTTCTCATTAATCATCCTTTGGATTGTCCAGTGTGTGATCAAGGGGGAGAGTGTGATCTTCAAGATCAAGCAATGCTTTATGGACGAGATTGTTCTCGTTATACAGAAAATAAACGTGCTGTAGAAGATAAATATATTGGACCTCTTGTCAAAACTGTTATGACACGGTGTATTCATTGTACACGATGTGTTCGTTTTACAACGGAAGTTGCAGGTATTTCTGAGCTTGGTTTGATCGGTCGTGGTGAAGATGCTGAAATTACGACGTATCTTGAAAAAGCTATGACATCTGAATTACAGGGAAATGTTATTGATCTTTGTCCAGTGGGGGCTTTAACCTCAAAACCTTATGTATTTCATGCCCGTCCGTGGGAATTGGTCAAAACGGAATCGATTGATGTGATGGATGCGCTTGGTAGTGCTATCCGTATTGATAGCCGCGGTCGTGAAGTTATGCGGATTATGCCGCGCACGAATGAAGATGTAAATGAGGAATGGATCTCTGATAAAACGCGTTTTATTTGGGATGGATTACGGACTCAGCGGCTTGATAGGCCATATGTACGCAAAGATGGAAAGCTTCAACCTGTCAGTTGGACAGAAGCTTTTGCAAAAATTAAAATGGTGATCTCTAAAATTTTTCCAGAAAAAATTGGAGCCATTGCTGGAGATCTTGCTTCTGTTGAAGAAATGTACGCCCTTAAGGCATTATTGAGTTCGTTGGGCTCAACGCTCTTTGATTGTCGCCAAAGAGGGGTTGCTTTATCGCCTGAGTTTGGGCGTTCGAGTTATATTTTTAATCCTACAATTGCAGGTATTGAACAGGCTGATGCTCTGCTTATTGTGGGATCTAATCCACGTCATGAAGCGGCTGTTTTAAATGCACGCATTTTAAAGCGCCAACGAATAGGAAATTTTCCTATTGCATTAATTGGAGAGAAAGTTGATTTACGTTATCCTTATTCTTACCTTGGATCTGGAAGTGATACATTAACGACACTTATTCGGGGAGAGGATGCTTTTTTAAATGTCTTAAGAGAAGCAAAGAGGCCCCTTATTCTTATTGGAGAGGGAGCAATTTCAGGAAATGAAGGTTTACCTGTTTTAAAAAATCTTGCTAAATTAGCGGATGATATAGGTGCTCTTAGTGAGACATGGAATGGATTTGGAGTTCTTCATAATGCAGCATCAACTGTTGGAGGGTTGGATATAGGCTTTACTTCTAAGCTTGGGGTTGCCAATATTCTAAAAACCTGTGAAATTTTATTTCTACTTGGTGCTGATGAAGTAGAATTAGCTGATACAAAAGCTTTTATAGTTTATATTGGTAGCCATGGTGACAATGGTGCGCATGCTGCTGATGTTATTTTGCCTGCATCTGCTTATACTGAAAAATCAGGGCTTTATGTAAATACAGAAGGGCGTGTTCAAATGACAAATCGGGCTGGTTTTGCTCCAGGTGAAGCAAAAGAAGATTGGGCTATTTTACGTGCTTTATCGGATGTTTTAGGACAAAGGCTTCCTTTTGATTCTCTTTCTCAATTAAGACAATGTTTGTTTAATGATTATCCACATCTTTGTGCCGTTGATGATATAGTGCCTTCTGATATAAGTAATCTTAAGGTGCTTGGTTCAAAAATGGTTTCTCTAGAGAGTCAAACATTTACTTCTATGATTAAAGACTTTTATTTGACAAATCCGATAGCACGTGCTTCTGCCGTTATGGCTGAATGTTCATCTCTTGCAAAAAACCGTGTTACGCAAACTGTAGAGTAAAGGCAAAGGAAAAGGAATAATGATGTATGATTTCTTTATGACTTGGCTGTTGCCATTACTTATTATCGTTGGAAAAACACTGCTTCTTTTAGTCGTTCTTTTGATCTTAGTTGCTTATCTTCTTTACGCAGATAGAAAAATTTGGGCAGCGGTACAATTGCGTCGTGGACCAAACGTTGTTGGCCCATGGGGTTTGTTACAGTCTTTTGCAGATTTAATTAAATTTGTTGTTAAGGAGCCTATTATCCCTGCAGGTGCAAATAAGGGTGTTTTTCTTTTAGCTCCTTTTGTTTCAGCGACACTTGCTTTATCAACTTGGGCTGTTATTCCTGTCAATGAGGGCTGGGAGGTTGCAAAGATTAATGTTGGCTTGCTTTATATTTTAGCCATTTCATCTCTTGAAGTTTATGGTGTTATTATGGGGGGATGGGCATCAAATTCAAAATATCCTTTCTTAGGAGCTCTTCGTTCGGCGGCACAAATGGTTTCTTATGAAGTTTCCATTGGTTTTGTGCTTGTGAGTGTCATTTTAATAAGTGGTTCGTTAGATCTCACAACAATTGTTTTTAAACAAACGCACGGGCTTGGTACAACTCTTGGTCTTCCTTTTAACAGTTTTCTCGATTGGAATTGGTTGGTCCTTTTTCCAATGTTTATTATATTTTTTATTTCTGCGCTTGCAGAGACAAACCGTCCTCCGTTCGATTTGGTGGAAGCAGAATCTGAACTTGTTGCTGGTCATATGGTTGAATATTCTTCAACGCCTTACATGCTCTTCTTTCTAGGTGAATATGTTGCGATTGTTTTAATGTGCGCATTAACAACCATTCTATTTCTGGGCGGTTGGCTGCCTCCTTTAGATGTTTGGTGGCTTAATTGGGTTCCTGGTATCATTTGGTTTGTTTTAAAAGTCTGTTTTGTATTTTTTTGGTTTGCTATGGTTAAAGCTTTTGTTCCACGTTATCGCTATGATCAGCTCATGCGGCTTGGTTGGAAGGTTTTTCTTCCTCTCTCACTAGCAATGGTTGTGATAACTGCTTCTTTTTTAAAATTTACGGATTTCGTTTAAGAGGAGATTTTACGATGTCAGGTTTCATTCAGGCGGCAAAGTCACTTCTTCTATTGGAATTCGTGAGTGCTTTTTTCTTAGCTATGCGTCAATTTTTTTCACCAAAGCCCACAATTAATTATCCTTATGAAAAAGGTTTTGTATCTGGCCGTTTCCGTGGTGAGCATGCATTGCGTCGCTATCCAAATGGTGAAGAACGGTGTATTGCTTGTAAATTATGTGAAGCAATTTGCCCTGCACAAGCGATTACAATTGAGGCAGGTCCGCGGCGTAATGATGGTACACGGAGAACTGTCCGTTATGATATCGATATGGTTAAGTGTATCTACTGCGGTTTTTGTCAAGAAGCGTGTCCGGTAGAAGCTATTGTTGAGGGACCAAATTTTGAATTTGCAACAGAAACACGTGAAGAACTCTATTATGATAAAGAAAAACTTTTAATGAATGGAGATCGTTGGGAGCGAGAAATTGCTCGAAATATATTGATGGATGCACCTTATCGTTAAGTGTATCATTAAATGAGGTGTCGGATAGTTTTCCGATAAATTGTAATCTGGTATGAAGTTTATACCAATTGTTTGAATAATTAAGGAGAAGCCTATGCTAACAGATCTAGCGGCGGCATTTTTCTATTTGTTTGCTTTTATTATGCTAACAAGTGCAGTTATTGTTATTACAGCACGCAATCCAGTGCATTCTGTTTTGTTTTTAATCCTCGCATTTTTTAATGCTGCGGCTTTATTTTTACTTGCAGGAGCAGAGTTTTTAGGACTTATTCTGCTTGTTGTTTATGTTGGAGCTGTCGCTGTTTTATTTTTATTTGTCGTTATGATGCTTGATGTCGATTTTGCTGAGTTAAAGAGTGGAACTCTTCGGTATGCTCCTATTGGAGCTCTTATTGGCGTTATTATCGCTGTAGAATTGATTGTTGTTTTTGTAAGTAGCTATTTTTCTCCAGTCTTGAGAGCGCATGTTACGCAACCAATGCCTGATTTAGCGCAGCGAACAAATACACAGGCATTAGGAGATATTCTCTATACGGATTATGTTTTCTATTTTCAAATTGCTGGAATAATTTTATTGGTTGCAATGATTGGTGCTATTGTTTTAACACTTCGTCATAAATTAGGAGTAAAGAGGCAATCTATTGCAGAGCAAGTTTCTAGAACGGTAGAAAGTGCCATTGAAATCAAGCAAGTTGAATCAGGAAAAGGTATTTAAGGGGGGCTATATAGATGTATATTGATATTACGCATTATCTCACAGTTTCTGCTTTGATGTTTACAATTGGTATTGCTGGAATTTTTCTCAACAGAAAAAATGTGATTATTATCTTGATGTCTATTGAGCTTATATTACTCTCAGTTAATCTTAATTTTGTTGCATTTTCAGCGTTTCTTCATGATCTCGTTGGGCAGATATTTGCTCTATTTGTCTTAACCGTAGCAGCTGCTGAAGCTGCCATTGGTTTAGCAATTCTTGTCGTTTTTTTCCGTAATCGTGGTTCCATTGCGGTTGAAGATGTTAATGTAATGAAAGGCTAACCAGTGATGTATTATACGATTGTCTTTCTTCCGCTTTTGGGTTTTCTCATTGCTGCACTAGGTGGGAAAACGATAGGAGATCGTGCGAGTGAATTAATAACATGTAGCTTTATGGTGATTGTTGCCATATTGTCGTGGGTGGCTTTTTTTAGTATTGCACTTGGTCATACTCCAGTGATTGATGTATTGGTACTACATTGGATGACTGTTGGTGACTTAAGCTTTAACTGGGCTTTACATATTGATACATTAACAGCAGTCATGCTTATTGTTGTAAACAGTGTTTCGGCATTAGTGCATATTTATTCAATTGGTTATATGCATCATGACCCCTCAAGGTCACGTTTTTTTTCTTATCTTTCTTTGTTTACATTTATGATGCTTATGTTAGTGACCTCCAATAATTTGATCCAAATGTTTTTTGGATGGGAAGGTGTAGGACTTGCTTCTTATCTGTTAATTGGTTTTTGGTTTCAACGCGATTCTGCTAATAAGGCTGCAATGAAAGCTTTTGTCGTCAATCGTGTTGGAGACTTTGGTTTTCTTTTAGGAATATTTAGTATTTTTGTTTTATTTCAATCGGTTGATTTTAGCTCTATTTTTGCAAAAGCTGCAAACAATAGCTTTATACAAAATATGACATTTTTAGGTTGGCAGTTTGATGGACAGATGGCAATTACCATTACATGTCTTTTATTATTTATTGGTGCGATGGGAAAATCCGCACAATTTCTTTTACATACTTGGCTTCCTGATGCAATGGAAGGGCCAACCCCTGTATCAGCACTTATTCATGCAGCGACAATGGTAACGGCTGGTGTTTTTATGGTTGCACGTATGTCGCCAATTTTTGAACTTTCTTCAACTGCTTTGACAGTGATTATTATTATTGGAGCAACAACGGCATTTTTTGCAGCAACTGTGGGGTTAGTGCAGAATGATATTAAGCGTGTTATTGCTTATTCTACATGTTCTCAACTTGGTTATATGTTTGTTGCATTAGGTGTTGGAGCTTATGGAGCTGCTGTCTTTCATCTTTTTACGCATGCTTTTTTTAAAGCCTTATTGTTTCTTGGGGCGGGCTCTGTCATTCATGCTGTATCTGATGAACAAGATATGCGAAAAATGGGTGGGTTACGCAAACATATAAAGGTCACCTATTGGATGATGATGGTCGGGACCATTGCATTGACCGGTGTTGGCGTTCCTGGAACACTTTTCGGGACTGCGGGTTTTTTCTCAAAAGATGCGATTATAGAGTCTGCTTTTGCATCCCATAATATTGCTTCAGAGTATGCTTTTTATCTTCTTGTTTTTGCAGCCTTATTAACAAGCTTTTATTCATGGCGGCTTATCTTTATGACGTTCCATGGAAAACCACGAGCAACTGTTGATGTTATGCATCATGTACATGAATCGCCCCCAGTGATGTTGATCCCTCTCTTTATTTTATCTATTGGAGCAATATTTGCTGGTGTTATTTTCCAACCTTATTTTTTTGGTGATTTATACGATACTTTTTGGAAGGGAGCATTGTTTACAAGCAGCCACAATCATATCCTTCATGATGCCCACCATGTTTTTAATTGGGTAAAGTGGTCGCCTTTTATAGCAATGATTCTTGGGTTTATGTTGGCTTATTTATTTTATATTGCGGCTCCCTCTCTTCCCAAGAAAATGGCGCGTATTATGCCAGGAGTGTATCACTTTCTTTACCAAAAGTGGTATTTCGATCAATTATATAACTTTTTATTTGTTCGTCCTACCTTTAGAATTGGTTCTTTTCTTTGGAAAGTGGGAGACGGTAAGATTATTGATGGTCTAGGTCCCAATGGTATTGCAGCGCGTGTTGTTGATATTACAAATAGAGTTGTTCGAATGCAAACAGGCTATCTTTACCACTATGCATTTGCAATGCTTATCGGCGTTGCATTGCTCATTACATGGATGATGATCGGGGGCGTAAACTAATGACCGATTGGCCTATTCTTTCTACGGTTACATTTTTGCCGCTTGTTGGTGTTCTTCTGATTTTGTTTATCAAAGATGATAGTGAAGTAGCACGCCATAATATACGTAATGTTGCATTTTTTACGACTCTATTTGTTTTTATTATTTCTTTAATTATTTGGATAGGATTTGATTCTAGCAACCAAAATTTTCAAATGGTTGAAAAATCCAGTTGGTTAGGGGGTGGTATTAGCTATCATATGGGGGTCGATGGTATTTCTATTCTTTTTGTTGTTCTCTCGGCTTTTCTTTTGCCTTTCTGTATTTTAGCAAGTTGGAAGAATGTTAAAGAGAGATTAAAAGCCTATATGATTGCGTTTCTTCTTCTAGAAGTTGCGATTATTGGTGTTTTTTGTGCTCTTGATGCAATGCTATTCTATGTTTTTTTTGAAGGCAGCCTCATTCCAATGTTTATCATTATAGGTGTATGGGGAGGAGCACGTCGTGTTTATGCAAGTATAAAGTTTTTCTTATATACTTTACTTGGTTCAGTGCTTATGCTGGTTGCTCTTATGGTTATGTATTGGGAGGCTGGGACACTTGATATACCAACTTTACTCAATTATCAGTTTCCTGTTCATATGCAAATATGGTTGTGGCTTGCATTTTTTGCTTCTTTCGCAGTTAAAATGCCAATGTGGCCAGTTCATACATGGCTCCCTGATGCTCACGTAGAAGCACCGACGGCAGGTTCTGTTATTTTAGCTGGTGTCTTACTTAAATTAGGTGGGTATGGTTTTCTTCGTTTTTCTTTACCAATGTTTCCTATCGCTTCAGCAGATTTTGCGCCTTTTGTTTTCACATTATCGCTTATCGCTATTATTTATACATCACTGGTTGCACTTGTTCAAAGTGACATCAAAAAACTTATTGCATATTCCTCAATAGCGCATATGGGATATGTAACGATGGGTATTTTTGCTGCGAATGAACAGGGGATACAAGGGGCTATTTATCAGATGCTATCCCATGGAATTGTTTCAGCAGCATTGTTTCTTTGTGTTGGTGTTATCTATGATCGCTTGCATACACGTGAAATTTCAGCGTTTGGTGGTTTAGTGAATAATATGCCTAAATATGCTGTTGTTTTCTTAATTTTCACCATGGCAAATGTTGGTTTGCCTGGAAGCTCAGGGTTTTTGGGTGAATTTTTAACCTTAATAGGTGTTTTTCAAGTAAATAAATTGGTTGTTGTTTTAGCAACAACAGGTGTTATCTTATCGGCAGCCTATGCTCTTTATCTTTATCGGCGTGTGATTTTTGGTTCCTTGGATAAAGAGAATTTAAAAGTATTAATAGATCTTTCTTTAAGAGAAAAATTCCTCCTTTATCCAATGGTTATTCTTACAATATTCTTTGGTATCTATCCAACGCCTATTCTTAAGGCAACGGCGTTTTCCGTAGAAACCCTCATCAATAAACTGCACTAGATAAGGGAAGAATGCACATGCAAACTGAAATAATAGCGCAATTAGTCTTAATTCTTCCAGAGCTTTTAATTGCATTAGGAGCTGTCGTGCTGCTTATGATTGGTGTTTATTCCAATACACGTGCTTCTTTAACAGTGACAGGTTTAGCCATAGCACTTCTTGTGGCAACCATTGTTATTCTTATAGTTTTTCCGGAAAATGGCTCATTTCAAACCAATGCGCTCGTTATCGATTCCTTTAGTCGTTATATGAAAATTTTAATGCTTATTGGTGCACTCTTTTCTCTTATCATGTCTGTTGGTTTTGCCAATGCACAAAAGTTTAATATATTTGAGTTTCCAGTGCTTGTTCTTTTAGCAACCCTTGGAATGATGTTTATGATTTCAGCGGGTAATATGCTGTCGCTTTATATGGGGTTAGAATTGCAATCTTTAGCTTTATATGTTTTAGCAGCGATTAATCGTAATAATGTGAAATCTTCTGAAGCCGGTATAAAATACTTTGTTTTAGGAGCATTATCTTCAGGGTTGCTTCTTTATGGTATTTCTTTGCTTTATGGTTTTACCGGTCAAATTGGTTTTCACGAAATTGCTCTTGCTTTAAAAGGCAAGAATGTACAATTAGGGGTTATTTTGGGAATTGTCTTTATTTTAGCTGGTTTGGCTTTCAAAATTTCTGCTGTTCCGTTTCATATGTGGACACCTGATGTTTATGAAGGAGCGCCCACACCGATTACAGCATTTTTTGCTGGTGCCCCTAAAGTCGCTGCAATGGCTTTAATCATCCGTATTATTGTGGTGACCTTTATTCCCCTAGGACGTGTTGATAACGTGATGCCTGCATGGCAACAAATTTTGGTGTTCATGGCAATTGCATCAATGATACTGGGTGCTTTTGCTGCAATCGGTCAGAATAATATTAAGCGCTTAATGGCTTATTCGTCGATCAGTCATATGGGTTATGCACTTGTTGGTTTATCTGCTGGAGATATGCTTGGGATAAAAAGCGTTATCCTTTATATGACTATTTATCTTGGAATGACGCTTGGTTCATTTGCCTTTATTCTTGGAATGCGCTCTCAGAATGGAAATGTTGAAAATATTTATGATCTTTCAGGGTTAGCAAAGACGAATCCGTTTATGGCTGTTGTGATGACAATACAGCTTTTTTCTTTAGCAAGCATACCTCCTATGGCTGGTTTTTTTGGAAAGTGGTATACATTTTCTGCTGCTGTCCACGCTGGACTTACGCCACTTGCTGTCGTTGGGATGATAGCGTCTGTAGTTGGGGCTTTTTACTATTTGCGAGTCATTAAAATTATGTGGTTTGATGATGCAAAAGCGCATTTTGTTGCTTTATCGAAAGAGCTTCAATTTTGTCTTGGTCTTTCTGTATTCTTTATTTTATTTTACGCGCTTTTTGGAGTTTGGTTCGCTGAGCTAGCAGAAAAAGCAGCAACAGCATTGTTTTAACGAATATGGTTTATACTTTATCAGATTTTGCACAAAAACAGGGATACACTGTTGAAGCGTACGATAGTATTGATTCAACAAATCTCATTGCGCAACGAAAAGCGCAAACTGGTCATCAAGGTAATCTTTGGATTGTTGCACAAGAACAATTACAGGGAAGAGCGAGAAGAGGGAGAACTTGGTCTAGTCCTAAAGGGAACCTTTATTCTAGTCTTTTGTTAATTGAGGATATTGTGCATCAAACTGCTGCTCAACTTGGTTTTGTTGCTGGAGTAAGTGTAGCAGAGGCAATAAAACAATTTATAAAAGATGAAAAGCAAACAAACAATATTGTGAGCTTAAAATGGCCAAACGATATTTTGCTCAGAGGTGTGAAAAGCTCTGGAATTTTGCTCGAGATTTTAAAATTGCCATCACAACAATATGCATTGGTTATTGGTATTGGAATAAATGTGAAATATAATTATGAAAACGCACTCTATCCCACTTCAAGTTTAAAGAATATTGGTTTGCATATTGAAGCAGAACAGTTATTTACGGTTCTGACGGAGTTTTTTTCTAAAAACTATCTCCTTTGGAAACAATCAGGAGGACGCAATATAATTCGCGAAAAGTGGCTTTTATACTCTGCTCATCTTGGGCAACATGTCAAAATAATCAATGATGAAAAAGTCATCGAGGGTATTTTTGATGGTCTTGATAGTGATTTTAACTGCATCATAAAACAAAATAATGGTCAAACAGCCATTATAACAGCTGGGGATGTTCATTTTGGTTCAGCTGCTTCTGCTCATGCAAATCGTATTAATTGATAAAGTTTTATTTCATCATCAGATTATCTTAATGATTTAGGAGATGTTTATGGTTGCGGCCAACGAGAATGAATTTGTTTTTTTACCTTTAGGAGGAGTAGGTGAAATAGGGATGAATCTCGCTGCTTATGGATTTGGTCCTGAAAATTTTCGTGAATGGTTGCTTGTTGATATGGGAGTTAGTTTTGCTGGACCTGAATTACCGGGAGCAGATCTTGTTTTGCCTGATATTCGTTTTCTAGAAAGTGAAAAACACAATATTCATGGTCTTGTTTTAACACATGCTCATGAAGATCATTATGGGGCCGTTCTTGATTTATGGCCAAAGTTACAGGTTCCAATTTACTGTACGCCTTTTACGGCAGGATTATTGGAAAGTAAAAGGCAAGCAGATTTTGAATCTCAAAAAATTTCACTCAATATTTTTCAAGCTGGTGATTGTTTTCAGGTAGGTTCCTTTGCTGTAGAGGCTATAGCCGTTAACCATTCAATACCAGAAGCTGTCTCTTTAGCAATTACAACCTCTTTGGGGACTGTGATTCATACTGGTGATTGGAAAATCGATCATACCCCTTCACTCGGGGCTGTAACCGATGAAAAAAGATTTCGTGCTTTAGGCAAAAAAGGTGTTTTAGCATTACTTTGTGATTCCACAAATGCGTGTCGGGATGGTATATCTCCATCAGAGCAGCAGGTTCAAACCAGTCTTTCTGAAATTATTTTGAAAGCTAAAGGGCGCGTTGCGATAGCAACTTTTGCTTCTAATATTGGTCGGATACGTTCTATTGCTCTTGCCGCTGAAGCTTCTGGGCGTAAGGTACTTGTCATTGGGCGTTCCCTTAAGCGAAGTATTATGGTTGCACAAGAGCTTGGTTATATGAATGGTTTAGCGCCATTTGTAACAGAAGATGATTATGGTTACATCCCGCGAAAAGATCTTGTTTTAATCGTCACAGGAAGCCAAGGTGAGCCGTGTGCTGCTTTGGCTAAACTTTCACGTGATGGAATGAGGAATATTGCACTCTCCGCTGGTGATACCGTTATTTATTCATCACGAAGTATTCCAGGAAACGAAAAATCTATTCTTGAGGTACAAAATCGTTTCATTGATTTGGGTATTGAAATTATTACGAATGAAGATGCTCTTGTTCATGTTTCAGGTCATCCCCGTCGTTCAGAACTTTTACAGATGTATGATTGGATAAAGCCACAGATACTTGTTCCTGTACATGGGGAAGCAATGCATCTTAAGACTCACGCAACTTTAGCCCGTCAAGCAGGTATTCAAACTGTTATGGATATCAGAAATGGCTATATGTTACGTCTCGCACCAAAGCCTGTAAAAGTTGTTGATCAAGTTCCTGTTGGACGTATCTATAAGGATGGTTGCCTAATTGGGGATGAAGATGAATTAGGGATTCGTGAACGCCGCAAACTCAGTTATGCTGGTCATGTTACTATTTCTCTCCATATAAATAATAAGTATGAATTATTGGGGGATATCGGTCTATCAACATTCGGGTTACCTGAAAATAATGGAAAAGGGGAGAGTTTGAAAGATATTCTTTTAGATATTGTAGAAAATACAGTTTATAACATCCCACGGCTAAAACGGAACAATAATGAACTTATTCGAGAGGCAACACGACGTGCAGTAAGAGCAGCTGTTCATGAGATTTGGCAAAAAAAACCTATCTGTACAGTTTTTTTACATCGGTCAAAATAAAGAATTTTCCTATTACGTTATTTAAAGAGAAAAGCATTTTTATTTTATTGCTAAATAAGAAAAATAGAGAATAGAGCACAATAAATTTTGAAACAATAAGATCGTTATATTTGCAAGTATTCAGAATGCGGCTATAGATGAATGGAGGGTGTGTTAAATTGTTTCAATATGGTAGATCTGATTAGGAGTTAATTATTTCAATGCGTCTTTCTCAATATTTCCTTCCCCTGTTAAAAGAGAATCCTAAAGAAGCAGAAATTGTTTCTCATCGTTTTATGTTGCGTGCTGGGATGATTCGACAGCAAACATCAGGAATTTATTCTTGGCTTCCTTTGGGAAAAAAAGTGCTTGATAAAGTTTGTAAAATTATTCGTGAGGAGCAAGAACGCGCTGGTGCAATAGAAGTATTGATGCCTACAATTCAATCTGCTGATCTTTGGCGTGAAAGCGGTCGCTATGATGATTATGGTTTGGAAATGCTCCGCATTAAAGATCGTCAAAAACGTGATTTACTTTATGGTCCAACCAATGAAGAGATGGTAACAGATATTTTTCGCTCTTATGTTCGTTCTTATAAAGATCTTCCGCTTAATTTGTATCATATTCAATGGAAATTTCGTGATGAAATTCGTCCACGTTTTGGTGTGATGCGGGCACGAGAATTTTTAATGAAAGATGCTTATTCTTTTGATCTTGATTATGAAGGTTCTAAAACATCTTATAACCGTATGTTTGTTGCTTATTTACGCACTTTTTTTCGTCTTGGTTTAAAAGCAATTCCCATGCGTGCTGACACAGGTCCCATTGGGGGGGAGCTCAGTCATGAATTTATCATTTTGGCTGAAACGGGAGAGAGCGCTATCTTCTGTGATAGACAATTTCTTGAACTTACCGTTCCCCATAGTTCAATCGATTTCAGTGATAAAGCTGTTTTAGATGATATCGTTAAACAGTGGACATCTTTTTATGCAGCGACAGAAGAAATGCATGAGGAAGAGGAATGGGCTAAAATTTCTGAGAATAATCGTCTTTCAGCGCGTGGTATTGAGGTTGGGCATATTTTCCACTTTGGTACTAAATATTCCGCTCCAATGGGAGCAAAAGTTATGGGACAAGATGGAAAAGAGCATGTGGTCTCTATGGGATCTTATGGTATTGGGCCTTCGCGTCTTGTTGCGGCCGCTATTGAGGCTTCTCATGATGAAAATGGTATTATTTGGCCAAAGTCGATGGCACCGTTCGATTTTGGGATTATCAATATGAAGCCCGATGATGAAAAATGCACACAGGCATGTGAGTTTCTCTATCAGGGATTAAAGAAGGTTGGTTTTGATCCGTTATTAGATGATAGAAATGAACGTCCTGGATCAAAATTTGCAACAATGGATTTGATTGGTTTGCCAACGCAAATCATTGTTGGTCCTAACAGCATTGCACAAAATGAAGTTGAAATTAAAGATCGCAAAACAGGTGTAAAAAAATCTCTAAAGGTTGAAGATGTACTCAGCCAACTTTCTATAATTTAATAGGAAATATTATGAAGAGGCTGAAAAACAAATGCTTTTCATCTTATGAGTGGATGATCGCTTTTCGTTATATGATTCCGAATAAAAAACATGTCGTTGCCTCTGTTATTTCAATTATTTCTCTTATTGGGATTATGTTGGGCGTATTTGCTCTGGTTGTTGTTATGGCGGTGATGAATGGCTTTCGTACAGAACTTCTCAATCGTATTCTTGGTATGAATGGACATCTTATTGTTCAAACAGTTGATTCTGGTTTTTCTGATTATAAGACTCTTATTTCTTCTTTAGAAACTACAAACGGTGTGAAGTTTGCTTTACCTGTTATTGAAGGTCAAGCGCTTGTTCAAGGTGAAGTTCAAGGTGGCTCTGGCGCGTTAGTTCGTGGTATGCGCAAACAAGATCTAGAAAAGCTTAAAACAGTCTCTCAAAACATTAAATTAGGATCGATTTCTCGGTTTGATCAACAAGAAGGTGTTGCAATTGGAAGTGGCTTAGCAGAAAAATTAGGACTGACAGTTGGAAGAGATATTCGTATTATTACTCCAGATGGTGATGAGACTCCTTTTGGCGTTACTCCGCGCGTGAAAGCTTATAAAGTCGTTGCTATTTTTGAAGTTGGTATGTCTGAATATGATTCAATATTTATCTTTATGCCTCTTCATGAAGCACAAATGTTTTTTAATTTAGGAGATAAGGTTCAGTCTTTAGAGTTATTTCTAAATAATCCTGATGCAGTTGATCAAATAAAACCCGTTGTAGAAAAAGCAGTTGATCAACAGGTTTATTTAATTGATTGGCGTACACGCAATCAGGCTTTTTTTTCAGCTTTACAAATTGAACGAAATGTTATGTTTTTTATTCTTTCTCTGATCGTTCTTGTTGCTGCTTTAAATATTATTTCAGGGCTGATTATGCTTGTAAAAGATAAAAGTCATGATATTGCAATTTTACGCACGATGGGGGCGCAACAGAGTGCGATTTTGCGTATATTTATCATTACAGGAATGATGATTGGTTTTATTGGAACGATATTGGGGTTAGTTTTAGGTGTTATCGCGACCGCGAATATTAATCATATCCAAGATTTTATATCTTGGTTATTTAATGTTGACGTTTTTAATCCTCAACTTTATTTTTTAACAAAATTGCCTGCACAAATTGAGTGGAGACAGACCGTCTTGGTTGCTATGATGGCTTTATTTTTGTCGTTTCTTGCTGCTCTCATTCCGGCATGGCGTGCTGCTAAGCTAGATCCCGTACAAGCTTTGAGGTATGAATAATGACAGCTATTTTAGAGCTTGTAGAGATTGAAAGACGCTTTTTCGAGGGGCATAAGCCGCTCATTGTTTTAGATAAAGCGAATTTTATTCTTAATCGTGGAGAGCTTGTCGCACTTGTTGCACCATCTGGTGCTGGAAAATCAACACTTCTTCATATTGCTGGATTATTAGAAAAACCAACCGCTGGTGATGTGATGTTACGGGGTGTTTCTTGTGCAAAGCGTTCTGATAGTGAGCGAACAGCTATAAGACGAAATGATATTGGTTTTGTTTATCAATTTCATCATTTACTTCCAGAGTTTACGGCGTTAGAAAATGTCATGATACCGCAAATGATAGCAGGATTAAAAAAATCCATAGCAGAAGATCGTGCGCGTAAATTATTAACGTATCTGCGTATTTCTCATCGTGCTAACCATCGTCCCTCAGAGTTATCGGGAGGAGAACAACAACGTGTTGCTATTGCACGTGCAGTAGCAAATGGCCCTTCGGTTCTTTTGGCTGATGAACCTACAGGAAATCTTGATCCAGTAACTTCAGCTTATGTTTTTCAAGCTTTATCTATCCTTGTTCGTCAGTCTGGTCTTTCTGCTCTTATTGCAACACATAATTACGCTTTGGCTAAGCAAATGCATCGTCGAATTACACTTAAAGAACAAAAAATTATAGAACTTCCTTAAAGCAATGTATAAAATTTATACGAATAATTGAATAGTTTATATTACTTTATTCAAGGAGATTTTTTATGACAGTTTTTGCCGTTGACAAAAATCAATTAGATGCTCGTCGTCGTCGATTGATTTTTCGTGCATGGCATCGCGGTATTCGTGAAATGGATCTCATTTTTGGACATTATGTTGATGCTCATATCATTGAGATGAATGATAAAACGCTCTCTGAGCTTGAGTATATTATGTCTTTTGATGATCGTGATTTACTCACATGGATTACTGGAGAAATTTTGCCCCCCTCTGAAGTTGATAGTCCACTTTTCCGTGATATTGCCAATTATCGTACTTGCTTAAGTTATTAATCCCGATGCCTATATTTAAAAAAATTGTTATTCCCAAAAATAATTCTGTTCGTATGATTTTAGATGGCGTTACTGATGGATTTGAAGCCTTTGCGCTTGCTAAATTAAGTTCAGAAATTGCACAAGGTAAACCGCTCATCTATGTTATCCGTGACGGAACAAAAATTGCGCATTTACAACAAGTTTTAAATTTTATTGAACCCAATTTACCCGTACTTCAATTTCCTGCATGGGATTGTTTGCCTTATGATCGTGTGTCACCAGGAATTGCTGTTATGGCACGTCGACTATCAACATTGGCACACATAGCAAATTTACGGAAAGATCCACATCCTGCAATTATATTAACAACAGCAAATGCAATTATGCAAAAGTTGCCTCCTCGTGAAATGATAGAAGCTCAGCTTATTCACGCATGTGTTGGCCAACGCAATAACATGGGAAATCTTATTCAATTCCTAGAAACCAATGGTTTTGAACGCGTTACAGTTGTCCGTGATGTTGGTGAGTTTGCTGTAAGAGGAGGAATACTTGATATCTTTTCTCCGATGGATGTTGAACCTTTACGCCTTGATTTTTTTGGAGATACCCTGGAAAGTATCCGCGTATTTGATCCAGAAAGTCAAAGGACAACACGTCAAAAAACTGAACTTTTATTACAGGCAATGAGTGAGGTTGTTCTTACACCAGAACGAATCAGCCGATTTAAAAGCAATTATACCCGTACATTTGGTGTATCACAAAAAAATAACATGCTTTATGAAGCAATTGCTCAAGGACGGCGTTTTGCCGGTATGGAACATTGGCTTCCTTTTTTTTATGAAAACCTTGACACTTTTTTTGACCATTGTGGTAACCTACCGCTTGTTTTTGAGCATCTTATAGAAGAAGTTTTCATTGAGCGCTATCGCCTTATTGAAGACTATTATAATGCGCGTAAAGAGCGCGAAAATGATAAAGAAATTTCTACTTCTTATCATCCAATAGACCCTAGTCTTCTTTATTTAACGCTAGAGCGTGTTTTGGAATGTGTGCAACAATCTTCACAGCGTATTGATTTTTCACCTTTTAATATTCCACAAAGTTTGGAACAAACAGTTATTCACACCAATGTTAAACAGGGATATGATTTTGTAAAAGAGCGTAATGCGCAAGAAAAAAATGTTTTTTCAAATGTTATTGATCATATCGCCTCTTTACGCACTGCTGGCAAAAAAGTACTTTTAGCGTGTTGGAGTGAAGGGTCTCTCAATCGTTTGATACAAGTTCTTGATGAGCATGGATTGAAAAAAATAGATGTTGTAAAATCCTTGCAAACTGTCAAAGCAACACCACGAGATCATATATTAGCAGCTGTTATCATGATAGAACATGGTTTTGAGGCTGAAGATTTAGCTATTATAGCAGAGCAGGATATCCTAGGTGATCGCTTCATCAGATCACCAAAGCGGCGTAAGAATAATACAAATTTTATTTCTGAAATTTCTGCTTTAAATTCTGGTGATATTGTTGTGCATATCGACCATGGTATTGGCCAATTTGTTGGTCTTAAAACCATCACAACCACTGGAATTTTACGAGATTGCCTTGAAATTAAATATGCTGGAGGAGATCTCCTCTTTTTACCTGTTGAAAATATTGAGCTTCTCTCACGTTATGGCTCAGAAGGAACAGAGGTAACTTTAGATAAATTAGGGGGGGGTGCTTGGCAAGCACGTAAAGCGCGGCTTAAAAAACATTTATTGGAAATGGCAGGGCAATTAATCCGTATAGCTGCAGAGCGTATGACTCGTGCTGCGCCTGCTTTACTTCCACCAATTGGACCATTTGATGAGTTTGTTGCTTGCTTTCCCTATGAAGAAACGGAAGATCAAATGAATGCAATTGATGCTGTTCTGGATGATCTAGCCTCAGGCAAGCCGATGGATCGCTTGATATGCGGTGATGTTGGTTTTGGAAAAACTGAAGTAGCCATTCGAAGTGCTTTTGTTGCAGCATTAAATGGATATCAGGTTGCGGTTGTTGTACCAACAACTTTGCTTTCACGTCAACATTACAAAACATTTATTTCGCGTTTTCAAGGATTACCAGTTAAAATTGGACATGCTTCGAGGCTTGTAAAAGCGAAAGAACTTGCACGAGTAAAAAAAGGTGTTTCAGATGGTACAATCGATATTGTCATTGGAACCCATGCATTATTAAGTGGTGCAGTTAATTTTTTACGGTTAGGCCTTCTTATCATTGATGAAGAACAGCATTTTGGTGTCAAACACAAAGAGCGTTTAAAAGAGCTTAAAAGTGATATTCATGTTCTCACACTTTCAGCAACTCCCATACCACGCACTTTAGGGTTAGCTTTATCGGGTGTACGTGAACTTTCATTGATAACAACCCCCCCCATTGATAGAATGGCGGTTCGTACTTTTATTTCACCATTTGATGCACTTGTTATACGAGAGACCCTGCTTCGAGAATATTATCGTGGTGGACAAAGTTTCTATGTTTGTCCTCGTATTTCTGATCTGGCTTTTGTAGAAGAATATCTCAAAACACATGTGCCAGAACTGAAATTCGTTGTGGCTCATGGACAAATGCCGGCTGGACAACTTGATGATATCATGAATGCATTTTATGATGGGCAATATGATGTGCTACTCTCAACAACCATTATTGAATCGGGGCTTGATATTCCAACAGCCAATACTCTAATTGTGCATCGTGCTGAGATGTTTGGCCTTTCTGCCCTTTATCAGTTACGTGGTAGGGTAGGGCGTTCAAAACAACGTGCTTATGCTCTCTTTACATTTCCTGCTGGTAAAGTCTTAACAGCTGCTGCCGATCGCCGTCTTAAAGTTTTACAATCTCTTGACACCTTAGGGGCCGGTTTTCAATTGGCAAGCCATGACATGGATATCCGCGGTTCAGGCAATTTTTTAGGTGAAGAGCAATCGGGGCATATCAAAGAAGTTGGATTTGAACTCTATCAAAAAATGCTTGAAGAAGCTATTGCTGAATTAAAAGATGGAGAGCTAAATGAAGATAAGCAATGGTCTCCTCAAATTTCTCTTGGTACAACAGTGATGATACCAGAAAGTTTCGTGCCTGACTTATCATTACGTATGGGACTTTATCGTCGTTTAACAGAACTTGATGATTTAGAACAAATTGATGAATTTGCAGCGGAGTTAATTGATCGCTTTGGTCCTTTACCCATTGAGGTTCAACACCTTCTTAAAGTCTTTTATATCAAAACATTGTGTCGAAAAGCGCATGTAGAGAAATTAGATACAGGACCAAAGGGGATTGTTATACAGTTTCGTAATAACTATTTCGCAAATAGTGTTGCTCTTGTTCAGTGGGTTGGAAAACAAGGTTCGATGGCAAAAATTCGTCCAGATCAAAGTATCGCTCTTATTCGTGATTGGTCCACAGCGGATGAAAGGCTTGTTGGAGCAGCGAATATTATGACACAGCTTGTCGAAATGGCAGAACAACATTCTGTTTAAAAAATATCTTTATTATTTCAGAACTATTACTTATTTTTATAAAATTCTTATATAAAAACAATTATTTATTGATTTTATATAAGAATAAAATTTAAGTTTATAATAAAGAACCATTTATATATTTATTTGGTTTTTATTATACACGTATTGATATAATTAAGAAAATAGATTAGATTGTTTAACTCCAATAAATAGCACTTATCATATAATAAGCTAATAAGCTTCTGTAAATTTTTTAGAAAGAAAAAATTTGGTAAAGATAACATGCTTTCTTCATTACAAAAGTGTCTAACTATCGTTTTTTTATTACTCACTTTGATATATGGCGTAAAAAACGCTCACGCTGAGTTATCTTCTGATGAACAATACCAACATTTAAAAAACAAAAGAAAGAATATTAAAGAGAGCATACAATTTATTGAAGAAAGTATGTCTCATTTGAACATTTGGGAAAAAAATATTTCTAAAGCAGAGTACTATGAGCGTTTGCAGGAACGGAATAAGCTATACAAAAAACTGAAAACTCTGAAGAATGAATATTATAATCTTGGTTCGAAATTACAGGATCTAGCTGAAAAAAAACAAAAAATTATCTTTAGAATACATATAGCGAGAGAGTACGAAGTAGGGGAGTATGAAGAAAAGTTGATTAAAACAAAAGATTATTTAAAAAAAACTCAAATATTTAATGAATGGGGAATGAATGAGAAAAGTGGAGGTGATGATGAGATAATGAAAAATTATCTCATGTTTATTATTGCTTGCAACACGTTAGCGGATATATTGCAGAGTGATATAGGTGCTATTTTGCGCAAAGATTTTGATTGGAAAGATAAAGATTTTAGTTGGGCTAAAGGCGCAAATAATTCAATAAGTCCTAGTTTAGTCAGGGATATTAAAGAATTACTAACAGATGGCTCTTATAGTTATGAAAAACAAATATTTGACGATATAAAAAATAGTCTTACAAAAGATAATTTGTTTGTTAAAAATGCACCTGAGCTTTGTAGAACCATTAAAGAAGTACATAATATAATGCTGCCAAACAAGAAAAAGAATATTATAGATCGTATGCGTTCTCATGTTAAAGAATTATTCAATTAAAAAGTATTGTTTGATTTATGTTGAATTATATTCAAAATAGAAAAATACTTAATTTTTCTTAACAGTATAATTTAGAAAATTCATAAAAAATAATGCCATAAGAATATCCAATTAAAAATTTTCTCATATAAATACAGATAAATTAAGATTATATAATAAATAATATTTAAAATATGTTAGTAAAATATATTTTATTTTTTTGTTTTTAATATTAATTTATAATAAAGTAATTTTATGTATATAAGATATTATATATTGTTATTATCATATAATATTTAATATATATTAAATAATAAACTCATATATCTTTTTTATGTTTTCTTTTTATGCATAATTTTTTGTGTTTGTAGTTTTTTATTTTTATCTGATTAATTATTTTAATGACGATACATCTCATATCATAAATCTTGTTTCATTGATACGATAAGAGAAATATTTATAGCTCTAAGTTGTGTTATATACAGAAACAAAATGATATTTTGAATTCATTTTTTTAAAAACTTAAATCATTAACGATTTATATCTTTGATGTTGTGAAAGATGAAAAGAATTTACAATTTAGCAGCTTCTTTTATTTGAGAAATAACTTAAAATAAATTGATAAAAGCTATATTTTTATTCACGTTGTAAAGCTGAGAGATGATATTTGTACAGAGGTACAATAATGGGTGTTTAATATATGAGCATAAATTTATTATGGCTTTGGGCACGTAAAATAATTCATAGGGGGTATTTTTATTCTTTTGTTTAGTAGTTTTATCTATAAAACTAATTCCGCTTATGATGTACAAGTGGAGAAATTTTATTGATTCAATAATAAGAGAGATTCGCGCTATTAGGATCTTTCGCACAATATAGAAAAAAGATAAATTATTATTATAAATTAATATGTTATTATATTTTAAGGAAGTTTATTATAAATAAAATATTTTCAGCAGTCATAGATTTTTTCTCTAAGAAAATGTGTTGTTTAATTAAGAAAAAGCGCTTCTTTAGTAGCGTATTTTTAAACTAAACTGTTTAGTTAAACGCTATAGAATATAAAATTTTTTATTACAAAAACGTATCACCATTGTTTTGTAAACAAGGGCAGAAATTTTAGACAATCAGTGGTTTAATTCATCAAATGTTTCAATAATATCATAGATGATTTTGTTTTTGTGTATCATACAAGGCACATAAGGAAAACAGTAAAATTTATCTGATATTTTGGAGCTTCATGCATTGCAACACCTGTTTCTAAGGTTCTATGAGCTTAACACGAAGAGTAATAAATGTAAAAAGTTTAATTAGTAAGTTTTTTAGAGTAGTATTATAGTTTATTTTAATTAATATTGCAATATTGATTCGTTTGTGTAATCTTATTTTAAATGCACAGAGGTGTTTTATGGATAGATTGCATCAAATACCAATGTGATGAAGAGGGGAAATGATATGAGTGTATAAAATTAGAATGGCTCGTCGTATTTTTTCTCTAAATTTGACTTTTTTTTTTATATTGAAGTAAAAATAGTAAAATTAATTGTTATTTCATTATAAGTTAATAAATTAAGTTGGAATTATATTTAATATTTTTTTGAAGTTACTTAAAAGCGCGTTGAAAGGATTAACTTAATCATGTCGCATAAAAATGTTTATTCTGCTGTTTCAGTATTAGTTGGAGCCGCTGCCCTTTTTCTTATAGCTGGTATTTCTGCAAATGCGCAAACTTTATCACAAGGTTGGTACAAAGTTTGCAGTAAGCAGCATGATGTTGATATTTGTAATACAATGAATACTGTATTATCGAATACGGGACAACCTTTAACGGCTTTTAATCTTGTTGAAATAAAAGGGAAGCAAAATGAAAAACGTATAGGCATTCAAGTGCCGACAGGTCGTTTTTTGCCAGAAGGTGTTCATATTAAAATTGGTGATGATTTCTCTAAAAAAATCCCTTATGTGATTTGTAATGGACCAAGTTGTATTGCCAATGATGTTTTAGATGATAAGCTTATAGCAGCTATGAAAAGTGGTACAAAAATGGTTGTAACCACAGTTAATTTCCGTGGTTCAGCTAATCCTATTGAATTTTCTCTGAATGGATTTACAGCAGCCTATACCGGTCCTGGTATGGAAGAAAAAGATTTTCAACAAGAACAAATAAAGCTGCAGCAAGCTATTCAATCAAAACAAAAAGAAATTGAAGAGCGTATGCGTGCTGAGCAAGAAAAAGCAAAACAAAAGTAATAAAACCACACCATAAAATTTGGTCAAAACGTTTTCTATAATTGTTTATTTGAACCGCCACAGTTTTCTGTGGCGGTTTTTTAAAATCCTTAATTTTTCGAAAGAATTCTGCGTTTCCACCAACCAATACGTTCAGTTTTGGAAGAATCATTAGGCGTTGATGAAATAACAACGGGTTGATTAATTGTTTCTTCAATTTGGGAAGGAGAGGTTTCGATAATTTCCTCCATCTCGATTACAGTTTCTTGCTCTAATATTTTTTGTACTTGCGTTGTCTCTTTAGAAGATGATTTTTTACGTGTTCCACGTGTTGATTTTTTACTCTTTTCAAGAGCTTTATCTTCTACCTCATGAATAGATTTGTCTGCTTTTTTTGTTTTAGTTTTACGCACCGAACTGGTTGTAGGTTTTTCTTCAAGAGATTTTTCTTCTGCAATATTTTGATCATTCTCTAAAGAAAGTTGATTTTCTATTACTTTTGAAGAACGTGTTTTACGTTTTTTAGGTTTAATACTTGTATCATTTTTTTCAGATTCACTCTGTTGTTGTATACCTAGAGCTTGTGTATTATTTTTTGTTTCTTCAAGTTCAAAAGATTTAGCAGATGAAACACGACGTTTGCGATGCGCTGCTTTAATTTCTGCTAAAGCTTGCTTAGAAAAATCTCCCACTGGTTCTGCATAAGGAACGCGAATCTGATGAAAACTATTATCTTGATTGCGTCGACCACCACGACGTCCTCGACGACGTCCTCGATGATAAGAATCATCATTCAAGGTATCTTCTTTTTTATGAACGTTGGAGAGAGAATGATCAGTAATTTCACCGTGACGATTTTTGCGCCGACGCTTTTGGTTTGTTTCAATGGGAGATGGATTTTCAATAGATTCACTCTTTATGAAAACAGAATCTTCAATTTCTTGCTTATTGTCACCTTCCAATGAAGATTGAGAAATTCTCTCTGCTATTGAGCCTTTAGAAATAACAAGATGTTGTGTTCCAATACTATCATCTGCTTCAATACTAATATTAAGTTTAAAGCGAGCTTCTAAATTAACAAGAATATTGCGTTTATGATTTAATACATAAAGCGCAGTTGCTACGGGAGTGCGCACGATAATATTATGTTGCGAATTATGAAGAAGATATTCTTCAATTGAGCGCATGACATGTAACGCAATTGATGATTCAGAACGTATAGTTCCTGTTCCTGCGCAATGTGGGCATGGCTGTGTCGTACTTTCTAAAACCGATATGCGAATACGTTGACGACTCATTTCTAAAAGGCCGAAGTGTGAAATATGACCAACTTGAATACGAGCACGATCGTTTTTTAAACAATCTTTTAATTTTTTTTCGACAAGCTTCACATTACGTTCTTCAAGCATATCGATAAAATCAATCACAATTAAACCAGCAAGGTCACGCAAGCGTAATTGACGCGCGACTTCTTCAGCAGCTTCAAGGTTAGTTTGTAAGGCTGTCTTTTCGACAGAGAATTCTTTCGTAGAGCGGCCAGAATTTACGTCAATAGCAACAAGTGCTTCTGTTTGATTAATAACAAGATAACCACCAGATTTTAAAGAAACTTGTGGTTGCAACATTTTATCAAGTTGAATTTCAATATTATTTCTTGCAAAAATGGGCGTAGGATCACGGTAAGGTTGCACAACTTTTGCATGACTTGGCATGAGCATACGCATAAAGTCTTTCGCTTCACGATATCCTTGGTCTCCAGATACAAGAATTTCACTAATGTTCTTATTGTAAAGATCTCGTATAGAACGCTTGATGAGATTGCTTTCTTCATGGACAAGGCATGGCGCCGTTGACTCGAGTGTCAAAGTGCGAATAGTATCCCATAACCGCATAAGATATTCATAATCACGTTTAATTTCAGCTTTTGTTCTATTGGCACCAGCGGTTCGTAAGATAACTCCCATACCTTTTGGAACGGCTAATTCTTTTACGATTTCTTTAAGACGCTTACGGTCTTGTACGTTCGTAATTTTTCGTGAAATACCACCACCACGTGCTGTGTTGGGCATTAGAACAGAGTAACGACCAGCTAGAGATAGATATGTTGTAAGGGCAGCACCTTTATTACCACGCTCTTCTTTGATAACTTGTACCAACAAAATTTGACGTCGTTTAATGACTTCTTGAATTTTATACTGGCGCCCTTGTTTTCTTTGATAAATCGGGAGCTCTTCACGGATATCCTCAGCACCGACCATTTCAATCTCATCGTAAGAGATATTGGCATTTAATGCTTCTTCTGTATTATCAATTATTGTCGCTTCAGATGTGATATCATTTTCAATATCGGCTGCTATAACATTGTTTTTTTCACTTTTTTTTGTTCTTCTGGAGCGTTTTTTATTTTTAGTTGCTTCTTCCGTAAAGGTATCTATAGAATTTTCTCCTACAGCTTCTTTTTCTTCTTCTTCAAGAAGAGCAAGGCGATCAGCAATAGGAATTTGATAATAATCAGGATGAATTTCAGAAAATGTTAAAAAACCATGTCGGTTTCCACCATATTCAACAAAAGCTGCTTGGAGAGACGGTTCTACACGCGTAATACGTGCGAGATAAATATTCCCCTTGAGCTGTTTTCTATGTTCTGATTCAAAATCAAGTTCTTCAATTTTGTTGCCGTGAACAACAACAACACGTGTTTCCTCCGGATGGGAGGCATCTATAAGCATTTTGTTTGACATAAGTTAATATCCTGAAGGCGACATGCACAATTTTATTCAAACGAATGCTATAACTATTCGTAAACATAAAAGGCTGTCTGCCATAAAAGGGAGGTACCAGAAAAACAGGACGGAACACCACGTGCAAAGGCATGACTGCATTTACACCATTTCTCATCATTATTTCCATCTGTTTTTTATGACTCATATTTCTTAAAAGTCTCCGGTAAAATAATCTTTAAAACAGTTCGGATATCCGAACCAACGAATCTTAAGTAATGCAATCCTAATGTTACAACATAGAAATTTTTCATCCATAAAAAAGTCTCAACGCATAATAGACAAAAAACCTCTAAAGACAACTTAATATGAGTTGCAGATAATTTAGATGACTATTATCAGCTAGGAAGCATAAATATTCTTTTATGTTGATATCATGCGTTTGGCAAGTAACAATGTAAATTTGGCAAGTAACAATGTAAATCATGTATAATTATAATATCTTTATGACCTTAATTCCATTTTGAGGTGTTAATTTAGCTTTTATTGAAAAATAGAGATAAATTGGTGTATCGTTTTATGTAACCAAGATAAATTATTACAAAGGTAATGTAGAGTATTTTGCTTATGATAAAAGTTTTTTTTACCAAAAAGCTGAAAACAGCTTATGGGGATGTTATTGTGCTCGTCACATACTTTTTATTATCTTTTTTGCTACTCCAAACTAGTGTTCAAGCCGCAGATCCTCTGAGACTTATTAATTTTCGAACCATTGGTGATAGTGTTCATACGCGTATTATTGCGGTTTTTAATTCAAAACCAAATGTTCGTTTACAGATTTTGGACAGGCCCGCACGTTTGGTTATCAATTTACCTACAATTGACTTTTCGATGCAAAATACGCCTTTAAAGAAACGGAATACATTATCCGTTATGCTTTCAGATGTGCGTTATGCTTTCTCTGACATACAGACTTCACGCATTATTTTGACAAGTAAAACGGCTTTTGTGGTTGAAAAAAATGTCGTAAAAAAATTAAATAATGGTTTATGGCAGTTGCTGATTGATATTCGTAAAAGTACACAAGAAAAATTTGATGAGATATTAAAAAAACAGCAAAGAAGCAATTTTGATACAAAAACACAGTTAATGCCAGCATATAATTTCCGTGTTGTTCTTGATCCTGGTCATGGTGGTATTGATGGTGGTGCACGGGGTGTTACTGGAATTTTAGAAAAAGATGTGACTTTAGACTTTGCGCGTGCATTGCGAGACGAATTACAAAAGGATTCTCATATTACCGTTGCTTTAACACGAGATTCCAATATTTTTTTAAGACTAAGTGAAAGAGTTAAAAAAGCGCAAGAGTTTGATGCTGATCTTTTTATATCTATTCACGCGGATACGATTGATCTACATTCTCTTCGCGGTGCCACAGTGTATACCATATCAGACAAAGCCTCTGATGCCATTGCAAAATCTTTAGCTGAAAATGAAAATAAAGTTGATTTGCTTGATGGTTTGCCTGCAGATGAAACGCTCGAAGTTACAGATATTTTGATGGATCTTACACGACGTGAAACACATACATTTTCGGTTAATTTTGCAAATAGTGTTATTTCAAGTTTATCAAAGAATCATATTAACTTGATTAATAACCCACATCGGTACGCTAATTTTCAAGTTTTAAGAGCTTCAGATATACCCTCAGTCTTGATAGAGATAGGTTATTTATCCAATAAAGAGGACGAAAAGTTATTAAATGATCCTCATTGGAGAAAACAAATGGCAGCCTCTATTGCTCATTCTATTCGTCAATTTGCTGATTATAGGCAGAAAATGATACAGCCTCTTTAAATTTGTGAGAAAATAGAGTATCAATAGGGGCTTCTAGTGTACCCTAGTATAAATAAAAGATAGAAAACAATTTCTCTTGATCTCAATCTTGTGGTGTTATCCACTTGGTGTGTTTGAAGTATAACGTATTTTTTCTTTGATTAATTCTTAAGAAAGCGATAGCCGTTTTTATGATGATTTTTTTAAGATATCTTCTTCGTTTTTTTGTTGCTATTGGACTTTGTGGTGCAATAATGTGGGGTGTTATGACCAGTGGTCAAGCAAATGCGCTTCCTGATTATGAAGTTCTTTCACTTTATGAGCCGCCAGTAATGACCCGCGTCCATGCTTCTGATGGTCGTCTTATGGCAGAGTTTGCAACAAAACACCGTCTTTATTTGCCGATTCAATCAATACCAAAGCTTGTTATAGATGCTTTTGTTTCGGCTGAAGACAAGAATTTTTATCATCATTTTGGTTTAGATCCCGAAGGGCTTTCTCGCGCTTTGATCAATAATATTCGTAATATTGGTTCTGGAAGACGTCCAGAGGGTGCATCAACTATAACGCAACAAGTCGCTAAAAACTTCCTTTTAAGTTCAGAAACAACGTTAGAACGTAAATTTAAGGAAGCTATTTTAGCAATGCGTATTGAGAAAACTTATTCAAAAGATCATATTCTCGAGCTTTACCTCAATGAAATTTATCTGGGTCGTGGCACTTATGGTATAGCAGCGGCTTCTTTGACTTATTTTAATAAATCCGTTAATGATCTGACGTTAGAACAATGTGCTTATTTGGCTGCTCTTCCAAAAGGACCAGCAAATTATGATCCATTTAAGAATACACAACGTGCTATTGAACGGCGTAATTGGGTTATAGACCGTATGATTGCAAATGGATATGTAACGCGTGAACAAGGTGAAAAAGCAAAAGCTAAACCTTTAGGAGCGACAATACGTGGGAGTGATAGCTATGTTTTTGCGGCTGATTATTTTACTGAAGAAGTGCGGCGTCGTTTAATACATCGCTATGGGGCTAAAACACTTTATGAAGGTGGGCTTTCCATTCGTACAACGCTTGATCCGCATTTACAACTTATTGCACGACGTGCTTTGCACAATGGATTAATTAGATTTGATCATGCGCAAGGATGGCGTGGAGCTTATGCGCATATTGATGAGAAAGGTGATTGGGGGATAGAACTTGCAAATATCACAGGGCTAAGTGATGTTCCTGAATGGCGTTTAGCTGTTGTTCTTTCTACTAATCCCAACAAAGTAGAGATTGGTTTACAGCCACAGCACGAAGCTTCAGGTATATTATCCCAAAAACGGGAAATTGCTGTTTTATCTGAAGCTGATTCAAAATGGGCTCTCCATGTTGTAAAAGAAAATGGTTATCGAAAAACTGTTCAGAACTTATCTCATGTTCTGCAAGTTGGGGATGTCATTTTTGTTGAAAAACTATCCAATACAAACAACACTTATCGTTTACAACAAATTCCAAAGGTTGAAGGTGCAATTGTTGCTATGGAACCTCATACAGGGCGTGTTCTTGCTATGGTGGGAGGATTTTCTTTTGCCGAATCTGAATTCAATCGTGCAACCCAAGCTTACCGCCAACCGGGGTCTGCTTTTAAGCCTTTTGTTTATGCAGCAGCTCTTGATAACGGATATACACCAGCATCCGTTGTTTTAGATGGCCCCATAGAAGTTCGTCAATATAATGGTGAAGTTTGGCAACCCAAAAATTATGGTGGTACCTTTGCAGGACCTTCAACGTTGCGTTACGGTATTGAGCATTCTCGTAATCTTATGACAATACGGCTTGCCAATGATATGGGAATGCCTCTTGTCGCTGAATATGCAGAACGTTTTGGGGTGGTAGATAAATTGCAGCCTTATCTTCCCATGGCTTTAGGGGCTGGTGAAACAACAGTATTACGGATGGTTACAGCTTATTCCGTTATTGCCAATGGCGGACGCTCTATTAAACCTTCTCTGATAGACAGAATTCAAGATCGTTATGGGAAGACAATTTATCGTCATGATGATCGTATTTGCGAAAATTGTAATACGAATTCATGGAATAATCAAAGTGAGCCCACATTGATTGATGAGCGAGATCAAGTTCTTGACCCTATGACGGCTTATCAAATTACATCGATGATGGAAGGGGTTGTTCAGCGTGGTACTGCGGCACGTTTACGTTATCTTAATCGACATATTGCCGCTAAAACAGGAACAACCAATGACTCTAAGGATGTCTGGTTTATGGGATTTACTCCTGACATTGTCGTTGGTATTTTTGTCGGTTATGATCAACCAGCTCCGTTAGGATATAATGGAACAGGAAGTTCATTAGCTGCACCTATTTTTGGTGATTTTATGGTAGATGCTCTTAAAGGGAAGCCAGATGTTCCCTTTAAGATGCCCAAGGGTATGATTTTAATGCCAATTAATCGAAAAACAGGAATGCTTGCCGAAAGAGGAGATCAAGATGTCATTATAGAAGCATTTAAACCAGGGACTGGTCCTGCTGATATCTATCAAGTCATTGGGAGTACGAATTCTTTTCAAGAAGGTGTTCCTGCAGTAACCACTTCTCCACAAGTCAATAAAGCTCTTGAAAGTGGGACGGGTGGGCTGTATTAATCGATAAATTTTTTTGCCATGAGTTATGGTTTTTATCTATTTTTTACAATGTCGGTTCCGTAAATAGAATGATAAAACCCTACCATTTTCTGATAGCTGCTTTTAAATTTGTATAAAATGCTAAGAGACATAACCAGAAAGAGTATTAAAAAATACGGTGTTAAATTATGCGAGCAGAAATAGAAACATTAGTTGATGAAATCCAGAAAGCAATTCAATTGCTAAGGGGGCATCTTTGACTGGGATCAATCACTAAAACGTCTCGAATATCTTAATCAAAAAGCGGAAGATCCATCCTTATGGGATGATGCGCAACGAGCACAGGATATGATGCGTGAGCGTCAACGTCTTGATGATTCAATTAATGGCCTTTTATCATTTACAAAAACTCTTGAAGAATGCATTGAGCTTATCGCGATGGGCGAAGAAGAAAGTGATGTTGAAATTATCGCTGAAGCAGAAAATTCAATACGTAATCTTAAAAGTGAGATAGATAAAAAGCAAATTGATGTGCTTCTTTCAGGAGAGGCGGATCCAAATGATACCTATTTAGAAGTTCATGCTGGGGCAGGGGGAACTGAGAGCCAAGATTGGGCTTCTATGCTCTTACGCATGTATATGCGCTGGGCTGAACAGCATGCAATGAAGGTTGAAGTTTTAGAAATTCATGATGGAGAAGAAGCAGGAATAAAGTCAGCGACTATTCTTGTAAAAGGGCATAATGCTTATGGAATGTTAAAAACAGAATCAGGCGTTCATCGCTTAGTGCGGATTTCCCCGTTTGATTCGAATGCAAAGCGCCATACCTCTTTTGCAAGCATTTGGGTTTATCCGGTTATTGATGATAATATTGAGGTTGATGTTTCAGAGGCAGATGTGCGGATTGATACATATCGTGCATCAGGAGCAGGAGGGCAACATGTTAATACGACAGATTCTGCCGTTCGCATCACACATATAAAAACGGGTATTGTTGTTCAATGTCAAACAGAGCGTTCTCAACATAAAAATCGCGCTACGGCTTGGTCGATGTTGCGTGCACGGCTTTATGAAGAAGAGCTTAAAAAAAGAGAAGAAGAAACCAATGCTGCTGAATCTTCTAAAACAGAAATCGGATGGGGACATCAAATTAGATCTTATGTTCTTCAACCCTATCAGCTTGTCAAAGATTTGCGTACAGGAATTGAAAATACTGATCCACAATCTGTACTTAATGGTAACTTAGATGTATTTATAGAAGCAGCGCTTGCTCGACGCATTTATGGACAAGATAAAGAAATTGAAGATATTAATTAATTATATATCATCCTTCAAGGATGCAAATTTGTTTCTTAAGTTGTTCATTTTACTGAGGTTGTGATTTACGGTAGCTCTTGATACTTGAGAGGTTCAAAGAGGTATTCTCTTTTTTCCTTTCTTCAAGTTTTTTCTCACACGCCAATCCTGCTATATAAACGAATTGATTTATAATGATAATTCACTGTTTTGCCTATTGAATGAGAATCCCGCATATCGTAAGATTCTTTCATTTCAAACTTGTTTATGTTGAATCAATCAAAATCACTTACTTGCACATAACAAACGGGGTGAGTGTATGGATAAAAATTATAGAAGAAAGGATTAAAAATGGCTCTTATGAACTATCTTAAGTACTAGGGGCTATCCTCAAACACCTACGAGCTGGCAAGTGTGTGATGGTGCCGGCTTGTTTCTTCACAAGCGTAAAGATGGGGGTGCTCAATGGACTTTTTATTATTTCATGGGAGACTTATCGTTATATCATTCACGAGGTGTCGACGTGAAATGGACTTGGGAGACAGATGTCTCTTTAAAACAAGCTTGTGAATGTGCACCCTAATGGCGCTTCTGTTTTACGTGAGGGGCGTGATCCTATTAAAGAACGCAATAAACAAAAGCGTGAGACAATAAGCAATCTCCATTATTTAAAAGATATTGCTCTAGAGACTTTTGAAAGTCGTAAAACCGAATTAAAGAATGATGGCAAAGATGGCAAATGGTTTTTATCTTTACGGCTTTAATTCTCCCACAATTAGGCTGTATTTCCGTTTCAGAGATTACACAAACAGAGATACACAATATCTTGCTCTTATTTGGCATACAAAAGCTGGCGCTGCTTACAAAGCTCTCATTCCGTTTCAATCGTTGTCCCAAACATGCTGCTGCACTATGACGGATGCAAGTGAATTGATTTTGATTCATTCAAAATAAGAAGAATCCGAAATGAGAAAAATTTACGATATTCAGGAGGATAATTTAAATGTAGAATAATCAGTTGTTCTTATAAAGCAATATATTATAAAAATTGAAACCATTGGAAAAATTAATACCAATTGGGAAGGAAAACTTTTGCTTTTTAAGATAAATCAAGCATTCTCTTTACAAGTCACCATTACGATGTAAAAGTGTTGCAGCAGCTAAAACATTCTCAGCATGTCCAGATACACTTACTTTGCGCCATTCTTCTGTTATTATTCCATGTGCATCAATTAAAAAAGTGCTCCGTTCAACACCCATATATTTGCGTCCATACATACTTTTCTCCACCCAAACACCATAAGCTTCAAGGGTTCTTTTTTCTTCATCAGAAACCAAGATAACATCAAGTTCATGTTTTACTTTAAATTTATCATGTTTTTTTACATTATCTGGAGAGATTCCAATAACAACAACACCAATTTCATCAAATTTCGTCTTTAATTGTGTAAAGTCAAGCGCTTCGCTTGTGCACCCACTGGTATCATCTTTGGGATAGAAATATAAAACAACAGTTTTTCCTTTAAAGTCAGAAAGACGCACTGTCTCTCCTCCATCGCGTGGTAAATTAAAATCAGGAGCAAGAGTACCTTTCATTGAGTTTATCATTTTTTTATCTTTCTTTTTAAGCGCAAAGATCAATCACTAGCATACAGAGAAGGAATAAAGTTTCAACTCTCTAAAATAGAATTATTTTAAAGACTTTTTCGCCATCATATAAAATTATTCTGTCATAAGAATTAAATTAAAAAATGAGGGAAGAAAGCGTAAGAAAGATCAATATCATGGATATAAATATAGAATGAATGAGACATCAATAGATTATAGCGGTTTGATCAAAATATGTTTTTTCTTTCCGAAAGAAAGTTTAATGATTCCTTCTGCTGTCACATCTTTTTCAATAATAAGGTGTGTTTCATCCTTTATTATTTGATCATTAACACGTACGCCCCCACCTTGAACGTGTCGGCGTGCCTCACTATTAGATTTAGCAAGTCCTGCTTGTACTAAAAGAGTGAGCAATCCAACACCTTTTTTTAATTTTGAGGAATTAATTTCAACAGTTGGAAGATTTTCTCCCAGAGTTTTTTCTTCAAACGTTTTGCGAGCCGTTTCTGCAGCTTCATCGGCAAGAGCGCGTCCATGCAACATTGCTGTAACTTCTGTTGCAAGAATTTTTTTTGCTTCGTTAATTTCAGTTCCTTGTAATAGAGAAAGTTTAAGAATCTCATCCATCGGTAATGGAGTATAGAGCTTTAGAAATCGTGTTACATCAGCATCTTCTGTATTGCGCCAGTATTGCCAAAATTGATAAGGTGAAAGCCTATCCGCATTCAGCCATACAGCCCCATTCAATGATTTACCCATTTTGGCACCGGAAGAGGTTGTCAGCAATGGTGATGTTAACGCATATAATTGCGGTGTTCCTAAACGATGCCCTAATTCAATTCCGTTAATAATGTTGCCCCACTGATCAGAGCCGCCCATTTGCATACGCAACCCATAACGTTTATAAAGTTCAACAAAGTCATAAGCTTGCAGAATCATATAATTAAACTCTAAGAATGACAAAGAGTGCTCACGCTCAAGTCTGAGTCTGACAGAATCAAATGACAACATACGGTTGACAGAAAAATGCTTTCCTACATCACGCAAAAATTCTAAGTAGTTTAAATTGCATAACCATTCAGCATTATTCACAATACAAGCATCGGTTTCTCGGTCACCGAATGTCAAATAGTTAGCAAATACCTTTTTAATACCATCAATATTTGCAGCAATATCATCTTGTGTCAGAAGGCGTCGTGCTTCGTCTTTGAAGGAAGGATCACCAATCAATCCGGTCCCTCCACCCATTAAAGCAATGGGGCGATGACCCGTTTTTTGTAACCAATAAAGCATCATAATCTGAAGAAGACTTCCAGCATGTAAACTCGATGCTGTTGGATCAAATCCAGTATAAGCACTTACAGTTTCTTTTGAAAAAAGATCATCTAAGCCTTTTTCATCTGAAATTTGGTGGATAAAACCACGTTCGCTCATAATATGTAAAAAATCAGATTTAAAGGCAAACACAGATTTAATTTCCTAATTTAAGAGTGCATTTATTGTATATAACAGGCGATTATATAATAAGTTATTAATGTGTTATCTATCATAACTGACGCACACCTCACAAGAGAAAGAGACATATTGGTAGTATAAAGATAATAACACAGGTATTATTTCTTTTTTACGCTAAAAAAGAGCCTTCTTAGTAATAGAAAAAAGGTATTCTGTTACTCTCATTTCTATCCTGAAATAAAATTTAGAAAAGTTTTAATATAGACTGAAAAAATACTTTGTTATGATCAGGGACGATTTTTGCTAATTTTTTATAAATCTATCGTATTTTCCTAAGTTAGTGAAAGTATTTCAGAAGGAGGAGCGAGAAGTTCATTGGAGATATGGTTATCCAAATAGTGGGCACATCGCTCAATAAGTTCTTCATGACATCCACTGAAAAAGTGATTAGCCTCTTCCAATATTTCTTGTGTGATGATGATACCTTTTTGTGTTTTTAATTTATCGACAAGTATTTGAACATCTTTTGGAGGGGCAACTTTATCGATACCGCCATGAATGATAAGTCCAGAAGATGGACAAGGTGCAAGAAATGAAAAGTCATAAACATTAGGCTGAGGAGCAACTGAGATAAATCCCTCAATTTCCGGTCGGCGCATTAAAAGCTGCATACCAATCCATGCTCCAAATGAGTATCCTGCTACCCAACAATTTTTAGAGTCTGGATGTTGTGTTTGCACCCAATCCAGAGCAGCAGCAGCATCTGAAAGTTCTCCTATTCCATAATCAAATTCACCCTGACTACGACCAATACCACGAAAGTTAAAACGTAAAGTTGTAAAGCCACGTTGTTGGAACATATAAAAGAGGTCATAGACAATTTTATGATTCATAGTTCCACCAAATTGGGGATGAGGATGCAAAATGATCGCAATGGGTGCATTTTTTTGTTGTGAAGGTTGATAACGCCCTTCGAGCCGACCCGCAGGACCGTTAAAAATAATTTCTGGCATAAAATGCTCCTTAATGCAATAAAAGGCTCTCTTTGACCCTGGTCGACTTTTACCATAGAATCTCTTAAATAATTATTAGATATTCTTTTTTTAGTGCACTTTTCAAGAAAATTGCGCTATTTTTTTAATCAATTCATAAGATTAATGATTGCGATGTAAAATGGTTATAAAACGCCGATATTTTGATCATAACGCAACAACACCACTCAAAAAAGTGGCACGGATGGCGCTACTAGAATCTTTAGAGATATTTGGTAATCCATCATCGGTTCATAAGGAAGGGCGTGCGGCTAAAACTTTGTTGCAAAAGGCCCGTCGGCAAATCGCTGAAAATCTTAAAACAGATCCAGATCATGTGATATTTACCTCTGGTGCGAGTGAAGCTGCAATGACTTTGTTAACACCCTTTTACAATATTGGGAAAGCAAAAGTTAAATTTTCTCATCTTTACCTTGGAGCGACTGAACATCCCTCTGTTGCAGAGGGAGGACGTTTTTCTAAAGAGTTGATAAGCGTCATTGCTGTTGATCAAGATGGGCTCATTCAACAAGATAAATTAACATCACTCTTAGTGGCTCACGATAAAACAAAAGGTTTACCTCTTGTTGCTATTCAAGCTGCAAATAGTGAAACTGGTGTTGTTCAACCATTAAAAGAAATAGCTGCTGTTGTTCGGGATTTAGGAGGCACTCTTATTGTTGATTTGACACAATATGTAGATAAAAATTTTGTGGATATTCATCAGTTAGGAGGAGACTTTTTTATACTGTCTGCACATAAAGTTGGTGGTCTTAAAGGAATCGGTGCTTTTGTTTCATGTGGTAATCTTCTCATGCCACACCCTCTTATTATTGGGGGAGGACAAGAAAAAGGTCTCCGTGGAGGAACAGAAGCATTGCCTCTTATAGCTGCTTTTGGAGCAGCAATGGCTGATTGTTTCACACAGGAAGAAATAAAACAGTTAATATATTTACGCAATAAATTAGAAGATGGACTACAAAAAGTAAGTAAAAATGTTGAAATTTTTGGCAAAAGAGTTCAACGTTTGCCAAATACAACTTACTTTACCGTGAAAAATATAAAAGCTGAAACGATGCAAATTGCTTTTGATTTAGAAGGGTTTTCTGTATCAGCTGGCTCTGCCTGTTCTTCGGGAAAAGTAAAACAAAGCAAAGTGTTGGAGGCAATGGGGTATCATATTCCAAATGGTGCCATTCGCATTTCGCTAGGGCGTGGTACAACTTCTGAAGATATTGATGATTTTCTGTCGTTTTTTTCTCAAATTATAAGCAGGAAAAAAGGAGAAGATTTATCATCAGAAAGTTATAAAAATTAGAATTATTTTAAAAATAAAATAAGTTTGATTGAAATTTTTGCACTTTACCTATAGCCTAGGAGATAACTTGCTTACTTTAATCTTGTAAAAAACAAGACTTTAGTTACCGGTTTTTGACGCCAAAAAATGGAGAAAATTTATGCCGGCAGTACAAGAAACGATACGCCAAGTACGTGAAATAGATGTTGACCAATATAAATATGGTTTTGAAACCAATATTGAAACCGATAAAGCTCCAAAAGGCTTAAATGAGGATATTATCAAATTTATTTCCGTTAAAAAAAATGAGCCTGAATGGATGCTAACATGGCGCTTAAAAGCTTACCGCCGTTGGCTGACAATGCAAGAGCCTCATTGGGCGCGTCTTGAATATCCTAAAATTGATTTTCAGGAGCTTTATTATTATGCTGCTCCAAAAAATCATACAGGACCAAAATCTTTGGATGAAGTGGATCCTGAGTTATTAGCAACGTACGAAAAACTTGGCATTCCTCTTAAAGAACAAGAGATTTTGGCAGGAGTAAGAAAACAGTCTGATCCCTCCACTTTTGATGACAGTATGTCTGTATCGGGGCAGGTGGCTGTTGATGCAGTCTTTGATTCTGTTTCTGTTGTAACAACATTCAAAAAAGAGCTGGCACGTGCTGGTGTGATTTTTTGTTCTATTTCAGAGGCGATTATTGAACATTCTGAGCTTATTAAAGAATATTTAGGAACAGTTGTACCTATAAGTGATAATTATTATGCGGCTTTAAATGCAGCTGTCTTTACAGATGGTTCATTTGTTTATATTCCCAAAGGGGTTCGTTGTCCTATGGAGCTTTCAACTTATTTTAGGATTAATGAACGCAACACTGGCCAATTTGAACGAACATTGATTATCGCCGCTGAAGATTCCTATGTTTCTTATCTTGAAGGGTGTACAGCACCCCAACGTGATGAAAACCAACTTCATGCTGCTGTTGTTGAGCTTATTGCGCTTGAAAATGCGGAGATTAAATATTCTACAGTACAAAACTGGTATCCTGGCGATAAAGATGGAAAGGGCGGTATTTATAATTTTGTGACGAAGCGTGGAGATTGTCGAGGTGATAACTCTAAGATTTCATGGACACAAGTTGAGACCGGTTCTGCGATTACTTGGAAATATCCATCCTGCTTACTGCGCGGTGAGAACGCGCGTGGAGAATTTTATTCTATTGCTGTTGCAAACGGTCATCAACAAATTGATTCCGGTACAAAAATGATTCATTTAGGAAAAAATACATCCAGTCGTATTATTTCCAAAGGCATTTCTGCTGGTTTTTCAAATAACACGTATCGAGGACAAGTTACAGCGCATAGAAAAGCACAAAATGCGCGTAACTTTACGCAATGTGATAGTTTGTTAATCGGGAATGATTGTGGTGCGCATACAGTTCCTTATATTGAAGCAAAAAATGCAACAGCTCAGTTTGAACATGAAGCCACAACATCAAAAATTTCCGATGACCAACTTTTTTATGTTATGCAAAGAGGAATTCCTGAAGAAGAAGCTATCGCATTAATTGTAAATGGTTTTGTAAAAGAGGTCATTCAAAAACTTCCCATGGAATTTGCTGTTGAAGCGCAAAAGCTTATTGGTATTAGCCTTGAAGGTAGTGTTGGATAATTTTATTTAATGAGATAAATAGAAGACTTTATGTAACAAGGCTGTAACGGTAGCACATAATGCTAAAAATAACCTCTATGGTAATTACAAAAGTAGATGGATGCTAAGGTAAAATAATACGCATTGATATCTGAAAAACAGCCAAAACAGGATTAAATGATGTTAGAGATAAAAAATTTGCACGCCCGTATTGCTGAAACCGATACAGAAATTATTCGTGGTTTAAACTTGACAGTTCAAGACGGAGAAGTTGCCGCTATCATGGGACAAAATGGAGCCGGAAAATCAACTTTATCTTATTTGCTTGCTGGTCGTGATGATTATCAAATAACAGAAGGAGATATTCTCTATAATGGACAATCACTTTTAGAAATGGATCCAGCAGAACGTGCTGCATATGGTGTTTTTCTTGCATTTCAATATCCAATGGAAATACCAGGGGTAGCAACAATGGAATTTTTAAAAGTTGCGATGAATTCTCAACGCAAAGCGCGAGGTGACGAAGAACTTAAAATTCCTGAATTTATAAAATGTGTTAAAGAAGTTTCAGCCAAACTTGAAATAGATATGGATATGCTAAAGCGTCCATTAAATGTAGGTTTTTCAGGTGGAGAAAAAAAACGCGCTGAAATTTTACAAATGGCACTTCTTGAGCCTACACTTTGCATTTTAGATGAAACGGATTCTGGTTTAGATATTGATGCACTAAAAATTGTTGCAGATGGTGTTAATAAACTTCGCGATTCAAAACGTTCATTTTTGGTGATTACCCATTATCAACGGCTGCTTAATTATATTATTCCTGATACGGTACATGTTCTTTATAAAGGACAAATTATCAAAAGCGGTGATAAATCCTTAGCGCTTTATTTAGAGCAAAATGGGTATGCTGATCTTATTAGGGAAGCGGTTTGAGGTTATTAAATATGAATGCACAGCAAAACTTGTTAGCGGTTGAAGAAAATATACTCAGTAATTTTAATCAGTATGTAAACCACTTACCTGGTGATAAAGCTGTACAGGAAATCCGCAAGAAAACTATTGAGCAGTTTCAAACGACACGGCTTCCTTCCCGTAAAATCGAAAGTTGGCATTATACCAATCTGCGTACCTTACTGAAGTCTATTAGCAATTTTTCAAAAGTTCAAGACAATCAATTGGTTGATGCATTGCTTTCAGAAAGTGCTGTTTTCTCCATAAACAATGGAAAAACATCGATAGAGTCAAAGATAGACAATATTGCAGTAAAACGCCTTTCAGATGCATTAGAAGATAATTCTGTACAGATAAATCAAAACATTTCTGATGAAGATTTTATTGGACAGTTAAATACAGCTTTTGTTACAGATGGTTGGCTTTTTCACATCCCTGAAAATACAAAGTTAAATATCCCCATTGAGTTACAAAATATACAAATGGGGGGACAATCTCATATTTTTTCGGATATAAAAGTTGATAAAAATAGTCAAGTTATGTTTATTGAACATCAGGTTGGCAATGATAAAGATACCTTTGTCAGTTCAATATTTTCATTAAATGTTGCTGCTGATAGTGATGTTACGTGGATTCTCATTCGCAATCGTGATTTTAATTCTACACAATTTGGTCGATTTTGTGCTGTTCTTGATCAAAGAGCGAAGTTATCACTTTATGTCATTAATATAGGGAGTCAATTAAATCGCCAAGAAATCGATATTGAATTACAGGGAGAAGAATCTGACTTTCAATTACGCGTCATAAATTTATTATCAGGACAAACACATAGTGATCTTACAATGACTGTTCGTCACGTGGAAGAAAAATCAACATCAACCGAAATTATACGCAATGTGGTTACAGATAAGGCTGTTGGTGTTTTCCAAGGAATAATACGTGTTTCTCAAAAAGCGCAAAAAACAGATGCACGCATGGCTTGTAATAGCCTTATTCTTTCAGATGATGCAGAATTTAATGCAAAGCCTGAATTAGAGATTTTTGCTGATGATGTTGCATGCGGTCATGGTGCAACAGTTGCTAATATTAATCATGATTATCTTTTTTATCTCATGGCGCGCGGTATTCCATTTAAAACGGCTCGTGCACTTTTAATTAAAGGATTTATCTCTGAGCTTATTGATGACATCAAGCAAGATAATATTCAGATTATTTTGGAGAATATCATTGGTAAATGGCTTGAAAAAAATGTTTAAGGTGGAAAAAATGGAAAATAACGTACAAACATTTACTTATAATGTAGAAGAAATTCGGCGTGATTTTCCTCTTTTGCACCATCAAGTTTATGGAAAGCGATTAGCCTATCTTGATAGTGCTGCTTCTGCCCAAAAACCACAATCAGTACTCAGTGCAATGAATAATTATTATCACTATAGTTATGCTAATGTGCATAGGGGAATGTACTTTTTAGCCAATGCAGCAACGCAATCCTATGAAAATTCTCGTGAAACCGTTCGTGTTTTTCTAAATGCACAAAAAGCTGAAGAAATTGTTTTTACGAAAAATGCAACGGAAGCTATTAATACTGTTGCTTATGGTTGGGCTATGCCCAAGCTCAAGGAAGGTGATGAGATTGTTCTAACGATTATGGAACATCATTCAAATATTATTCCTTGGCATTTTCTTCGGGAACAAAAAGGTGTTAAACTTATTTTTGTTCCTGTCGATGAAAATGGTGTTCTGCACATTGAAGATTTCCAAAAGTCTTTAAGCGAAAAAACGCGGCTTGTTGCTATAACGCATATGTCCAATATATTAGGAACTGTGCCTCCTGTTAAAGAGATTATTAAGCGAGCACATCAAAATTCTATTCCGGTTCTTGTTGATGGTTCTCAAGGGGCAGTACATTTAACCGTTGATGTGCAAGATCTCGATTGTGATTGGTATGTCTTTACAGGTCATAAGCTTTATGGACCTACTGGTATTGGTGTTCTGTATGGTAAAGAAGATAGATTAGAAGAAATGCGTCCTTTTCAAGGGGGAGGGGAAATGATCGAGGAGGTAACAACCGATAAGGTTTTTTATAATGCTCCTCCTTACCGTTTTGAAGCAGGCACTCCTCCTATCGTTGAATCTATTGGATTAGCAGCGGCTATTGATTATATACAAGAGAAAGGTTGTAGCACGATTCATGCCCATGAGAGGTCCCTTTTAGCTTATGCGCAGGAAAAACTTAAAATGGTTGAGTCATTGCGTATTTATGGTCATTCTCCCAATAAAGGAGCTATTATATCATTTACAATTGAAGGGATTCACGCCCATGATATCGCTATGTTTATTGATAGAAGAGGAGTTGCAATCCGCGCCGGAACTCATTGTGCTCAGCCTTTATTACAGCGCTTTGGTCTAGCATCTATTTGCCGCGTATCGTTAGCCATGTATAACACTCAAGAGGATATAGATCAATTAGTAGAAGCATTGCAAGAAACAAGGACATTTTTTAATGGCTGAATCAATTGAAGAGCGTCATTCTACAGAATCCGTTGAAACTGTAAGCGAAAATAAAAAATCTTACATATCAGCAATTCCAGCAGACGAAATTGATCGTATGACAAATGATATTATTGCTGCTCTCAAAACAGTTTATGACCCAGAGATTCCTGCTGATATTTATGAGCTAGGACTGATTTATCGTATTGATATTGAAGATGATCGTTCAGTAAAAATTGAAATGACTCTTACAGCACCGGGATGTCCTGTTGCAGGTGAAATGCCGGGGTGGGTAGAAAATGCAGTTAGTGCAGTTGAAGGGGTTTCGTATGTTGAAGTCACTATGACTTTTGATCCACCATGGACACCTGATTGTATGTCAGAAGAAGCTCAAATTGCTGTCGGATGGTACTAAAAGTATTGTTAAGAGACTCTAATCTAGCCATTCATGAATAAGCTGTTTACTTTTCACAAGCGTTTAAATTTAAGGGCGATCGCATGAGTTATAATAAACAAAAATTAGAACTCACTTGGATTGGAAAAGAAAAACGCCCAAAACTAGAGCCTCGTATTTTATTGGAAGATCTTGAAAAATCTTATCACGCTCCGCACCAAGTATCTACCCAAGATATTTTTGATAATAAACTTATTTTTGGTGATAATTTGTTCGCGCTCAAAGCGCTGGAACAAGAATATATGGGGAAGGTAAAATGTATCTATATCGATCCGCCTTATAATACAGGCAATGTCTTTGAACATTATGAAGATGGTTTAGAGCATTCCATATGGCTCAGTCTTATGAGAGACAGGCTAGAATTGTTACATCGTTTACTGGCGGAAGATGGAAGTATTTGGATTTCCATTGATGATGATGAACAAGCCTATCTAAAAGTGATGATGGATGAAATTTTTGGTCGCCAAAATTTCATCAATAATATTATTTGGCAAAAGAAATATGCCCCACAGAATGATACAAAGTGGCTTTCCGATAACCATGATTTTATAATGGTTTATGCCAAAGATAAAACGATTTGGCGCCCTCAATTGCTTCCTCGTTCAAACGATATGGATGCGCGCTATAAAAATCCTGATAATGATCCTCGTGGTCCTTGGAAATCGGGAGATTTATCCGTGAAAAGAGTAACACCTAAGGATATTTATGAAATCATCACACCTTCTGGACGCAAGGTAATGCCTCCTAATGGTAGAAGTTGGGCTATGAATAAAAAAAAATTCTTTGAATTATTGAATGATAATCGTATTTGGTTTGGCCCCACAGGAAGCAATGTTCCTTCTTTGAAGCGTTTTTTATCAGAAGTAAAGAATGG
>NZ_JBHIRD010000004.1:0-106323 GCF_042196905.1 Bartonella sp. AA89HNZF | reverse complement strand
GAAAAATGCGAATGGGGAAGGGATGATTATAGTTTAAATGTAGCCAATCTTGAACCAATGATTGTGGTAAAAGAAAGCGACAAAGATAAAGATATTTCGCAACAAGAATTAGATCTATTTGAATAATATATAAAAAGCGGAGTTTTTTATGAACAGTGTTGAAAAAAGGATTTCAGCTCGCTTATCGTTGCGTGATCCTCAACGTGAATCATTAAATATTTTGGTGAAAATTTTAGAAAATATAGAGCTTTCTAAAAATGCTGATTTAGTTTCGAAATTAGAAATAATAAAAAGTCTCTATCCTTCTGTACAAGATTTTGAACGAAGCTTTCCCTCTTTTTGTTTTGCCTTAGCAACGGGAGTTGGAAAAACGCGACTTATGGGAGCTTTTATTAGCTATCTTTATTTAACAGGTCGTAGCCGACATTTTTTTGTTTTAGCGCCAAACTTGACTATTTATGAAAAATTAAAACAGGATTTTAGTCCTCAAAGTCCGAAGTATGTTTTCAGTGGAATAAGTGAATTCATTGCAAATAGACCCATTATTATTACAGGTGAAGATTATGAAAGTGGTAAAGGTATTCGCGCTGATGAACACCACTATTACGGACAAAAACGTTTGTTTGAAAATCGGGATACGGCCTTTATCAATATTTTTAATATTTCTAAAATTAATACAACGGATAATAAAAAAGGCACACTAAAATCTAGTATTCCGCGAATTAAACGCTTACAAGAAACGATTGGTGAAAGTTATTTTGATTATCTCGTAAATCTTCCTGATTTAGTTTTGTTAATGGATGAAGCGCATCGTTATCGAGCGTCTGCTGGTGCAGCAGCAATTAATGAGTTAAAACCTGTTTTAGGAATAGAACTTACAGCGACACCGAAAACAATAGGTGCAAAACCTGTAGATTTTAAAAATGTTGTTTACAGTTATTCACTTGCAGAGGCTATGAGAGATGGTTTTGTAAAAGAGCCTGCTGTTGCTACACGTAAAGACTTTCATCCTCAAAATTATACATCTGAACAATTAGAACATATTAAATTACAAGATGCAATTCATGCCCATGAAAACGTGAAAGCAGATTTAATTGCCTATGCCAAAGATTATAACAAAAAATTTGTTAAGCCTTTTATTTTAGTTGTCGCTCAAGATACAAATCATGCACAGAAATTGCGTGATTTATTGGAATCAGATGATTTTTTTGCAGGAGCTTATAAGGGAAAAGTTATAGAGATTCATACAAAACAGTCAAATATAGAGGAAGATCAAAATATTCAAAAACTCATTGTGATTGAGAATCCTCATGAGCCAACAGAAATTGTTATTCACGTTAATAAATTAAAGGAGGGATGGGATGTTAGCAATCTTTATACTATCGTACCGTTGCGTGCATCGGCTTCAGAAATTTTAACAGAACAAACAATTGGGCGTGGATTGCGTTTGCCTTATGGGCATAGAACAGGCATAGAATCTATTGATCGTTTAACAATCATTGCGCATGATCGTTTTCAAGATATTATTGATCGTGCGAACGATCCGAATTCAATTATAAAAAAGCATATTGAGATTGGAACAGGGGGTGATATATCCTCTGAAAAATCGGATATAGTGGCAGTTCCAAGTCAAGCAGAAGCTTTATTTATAAAAACGATAGTAACACGTCATTCCGATATAAATGGAACATCTGATTTACACGGTATCATGTTACGTAATACAGATTCACCCACATTAACCTCTGAAGAACAAGAAATTGCTGCTATCGCATGGGATATTATTAAAGAGAATGATAATTTACCAAGTTCTCAAATGCTTTGTTCTGCACCGATACAAGAAAAAATGAATAATAAAATTATGAGTATTATACCGCTAGCACAAAAGTCTCTTGTGTCAAAAGTGGTTACAATTCTGACAAAACAATTACCAGAACTGATCATAGATATTCCTAATATTGTACTCATTCCTTCGCGTGAGGTTACTTATGGTTTTTCTGATTTTGATTTGGAGAATCTAGAAAGTTTAAATTTGCAACCTGTTAGTAAAGAACTTTTAATTCGAGAATTGCGTACCCATCAAAGCATTTTTCTCACTTCTAAAGATAAATATATTAAAGAACCTCATCTTGAAAATTACATCATTCGTGGTTTTATTGATAATGATTTTATCGATTATGATAGCCATACGCCATTATTACGAAAATTGGCTTGTCAGATGGTAGAGCATTTCCAATCTTATTTACCCAATGATATAGCTGTTGAGAACGTATTAATTCACTATCAGCATAAGATTAATACTTTTATTGTTGCGCAATTAAGAAAACATCAATGGGAAACACAAAAAGATTATGAGATTAAAGTTACACGAGGTTTTACAACTTTAACACCTATCCATTATGTTTTGCCGCAAGGAACATCTCCTATTGATTTTCGTAATATTCCTGCCATTAAAAGAGACATTAAGAAACTTATATTCAGCGGCTTTAGGAAATGTTGTTATCCTTTGCAAAAGTTTGACTCAGTAGAAGGGGAATTACGATTTGCTCAAATATTAGAAGACGATGCAAAAGTATTGAAATGGATGAAACCCGCTCGAGGTTTTTTCAAGATAGAATATGATAAAGGATCAGCCTATGAACCAGATTTTGTTGTAGAAACGAAGGATGCCAAATATCTTTGTGAACCTAAAAAAGCTTCTGAAATACAAAACGCTATTGTTTTAAAAAAGAAACAAGCTGCAGTTCAATGGTGTTGTCATGCAACGCATTATGCAGCTACTTACGGTGGTAAAAAATGGTATTATGTTCTTATTCCCCATGATGCTATTAAAGCAAATAGTAGTTTTGAAGGTTTGTGTGCAGAATTTACCATTTCAGAATCTATACTTGAGAGCACGTAACTTTTTGTTTTAAAAAAAACATAAGTTTTTTAACTGGTCGATGCGAGAAATAATCAAATGTTTGAATATTATTTTTAATTTTGTTCCCTGTTGCACCATTAATTTAAGAATATGAGCTAATTCTTAAATCATGAAATTATTATTTTTTTCTAACTAACTTAAAGTAAAAGGAAAAATTTATAGGGAAATTATACAATATTATGCTTTTTTATGGGGATTTTCAGCCCATTTATGATTTTTGATAAAAATAGAAGCTTACTTTCTTTATATGAAACAAAACCTTGAATTTGTAGCCACAAATTCAGAAAAAATATTTTAATTTTATAGACAGCTTTTTTCAAAAAAAATAGACAGTTTGTTGTGTTCTCTTTTGAAATATCTGAATATAATGGAATATCCAGAAGATAAAAGTAGGCTACTTTACATATGACTTTGAATTTAACAAACACTGTTTTTAATTTTTTAAAGAAAAACCCGACAAAAAAATTTACAGCTCGAGAAATTGCTCAATGGATATTTGAGAATTATCCAGAAAAATGCCGCCAAAAACAAAAGCGTTCAACGGCAATAATCTCTCCCCTTCATAGTGATGCAGCTCTTATTCAGCAAATTGTTGCTGAAATAGGGTCTCTGCGCTCTCAATTACAAAAGCGTTATCCAGAAATTAAAACCACTGAAGGATGACCGCGGCAGTATTATTTTACTAAACAAACAGATAGCGCTGAAATTGATGCAGCAGAGGACAATGTAGATTATAGGCCAGAAGATGGCTCTGTTAAAGAGCATGATCTTTATCCGTTATTATCTAAATTTTTATGGACAGAGCTTGCTGTTTACAGCAAACGCATTAATGAGAAATGTTCTCGTAATAAACATGGTGTGGGCGGCAATAAATGGCTTTATCCAGATCTCGTAGGGATACAAGGTTTAAGCAGGGAATGGAATCGCGAAATCAAAGACTGTGTTTTGCAATATTTGATAAAAAGACAAAGCTTTGGTCTTTTGAAGTTAAAATTCTCATTAATCGTTCAAATTTACGGAAAGCATTTTTTCAAACAGTTAGCAATTCTTCATGGGCTAATTTGAGTTATTTAGTTGCGAGTGAAATTGAAGGAGTTGATACATTAAAAGAGCTTCGGATGCTTTCAAGTTTGCATGGAATTGGATTTATAAGACTTGATAAAGAAAATTCTTCCGAGAGTGAGATCATAATTCCAGCGAAAGAACGTAGTGATATTGATTGGGATACTGCTAATAGATTAGTGGTAGAAAATAAAGACTTTCTTGATTATATTAAACTCATTCGTCAATTTTATCAAACTGGTGAAATGCGTCCATTGGATTGGGATCATATGGACCCATGAGGGGTATTTAAAAAAGGTTTTATTGTTTAAAAGCTCTTTTGTTCAGAGTGACAAAAAATTACTCTAACTATTTTATTTGACTGATTATATTGATATTGTATCAATTAAAATTTTTCTCACGTACCTCATGAGTAGGGTTGAATAGGGGAAGAGTAAAAATTCTGTTTTAGGCCTGTTCTATTTTGTGCATTGAGCGTGATTCCATTAGATACTAGACTTAATAATTATAATTTATTATAAACTTGCTATTATAGAGGGTGAAATTCGACTTTTTTGCTTTGTTTACATCAAGCATGGAAAATATTACTTCCTCATATTGAAGTCTTCTTACGGAGAATTTACACTACTATTTCTTTAATGTCCATTACTGTTCGTTTTGATGATTATTAAGCTTTTTGTTATCCGAAGTAAACATTCAAAAAAACATTAATTTTATAAAATATTCACACAGTTTACTCAATTTCTTGAAATAGATTTAAAAAATAAATTTCTCTCACACCTTATGGTAAAGGGAGTGTGTACTGTCTCAGTCTGCCACAATACTCTCTTTATTTTTCAATAATACCGCACGCTAAACGTGCTCCACCTCCGCCAAGCGGTAATGGTTTATCTGATTGATTATCAGCCCCTAAATGAATGACTAAAGAGCGCCCTTTAATTTCAGAGATTGTTTTTAATCGTGGAGCAAGAACGCTCATTACGGCATTTCCTTGCTTATCAACATAAAGTGCCGGTAAATCACCAAGATGACCATTGACATTATAGGGTCCTAAGTGTTTCCCAGTATGCTCTGGATCATAATGTCCACCCGCGCTTCCACCTATTATGTCATCTTTTGTATCACATGAAGGATTTACATGTACATGAAAACCATGAATCCCTTCTGATAAAGTAGATAAATTAGGGATAAAAATCAAACCGTGTATGTTTTCTTCAATTTTAATGCTACCAATAGCCTTTTTGGAATTGTTATTTTCTAATTTATAAATATTTATTTGTTTTGATAGTGCTAATGCAGAATTTTTATGAATTAAAAATGCCATAAAAAACAATAATGATAATAATATTTTTTTCATAAAATACCTTTATACTTATTTTTAAATAGATTATTATCTATAAATAATAATCTATACTAATTATATCTTATATAAGTGTCTTAAATTGAACTTTAAGAAAAATAATTTACATAGAAATATTAGTTCTTATAAAGAGCAAATAAATTAAAATATGTTTATATATTTCTGAACATAATTTTTAATTTTTGATCTATAAAAAATACAGCTTTATGGAATGAATAATTATATCTCACTTACATTTCTTCAAGAGATGCTTTTAAAAAATCTACTTTTTGAGATATAATGAGAAATTAAATAAGGAATTCTAGTAAATTAGCTATTATTTCATTTATAATATGATGATCGTTTCATCAAAAAAAATAACATATAATTTGTTGATGATTTAATTGTTTTTCATAGAAAAAATGACGAGGAGTTTCTATTTATTATGAAATTTATAAGAGAAAGAATTATTATGATTCGTATAAATTTCCCATAAAATACAGCATATACCGACACTCCCTCCCATTCCTGATCCTATCAGTGCTCCTATTATTATTCCGGAAGAAAGTGCTACTCTTATACCCATTGCAATAATTGGACCAAATCCTGGAAGAGCAATATAACCATAAGTTGCAAGAGTTGCCGCGATAGCTCCTGATAGGCTACCATTTAAACCGCCAATAAAAGCAAATTCTTTAATAGAATGGCGGCACTTTTTTAATTTTTTTTTCTTACGGCTGTAAAAAGAAACGTTGCTGTAAATTTTAAAATCAATCATATTCTTTTCTCTCATTTTGAATGCTAACTGTTCCTGAATAGTCAACGGATACGAAAAAATGGGACTTTTTAAATTTTACCAAAGCACGCCAGATACCATTGTCATCTAAGCGTAATCGTTTAATATTCTCAAAACCATTTTGCATAAGACAATTTTTAACTTGTGAAGCAGTAAATGAGTTCTGACCTATTTTAGTGACCTTTTGAGTAGAGCTATAGGTAAAGGCTTGACAATAAGGAAGGTGGAAAACTTCACTTATTGAAGTCGTGACTATCAACGAGACACATGCAATCATTATAAAAAAAGTACTTAATTTCAAAAAATTATTTAGTGTCATCTTATTACCATTTGTTGAAACAACACTTCATTAACCTCTGTGTTACTAACAGGTTCCAAAGATGATTTTATTTTTAATATTATAATTAACAATAAAAAGTTTTGAAAATATATTGATTAAATAAAACTGTTTTTTATTTTTCATTTTCTTTATAGTTCTAAATTTAACAGCTATGATTTAGCAAGATATATTTATTATTTAATTTGTAGTATATAATTCAGTTTTCTCTTATTTCATATCAATATACTAATATATATAATAATTATTTAATAAAAAATAGATGTATAGTTATATTAATTATACATATTATTATTACAAATAAATTAAATAAATATAATTAATTATTTTAATATAATTTGTTAATTCTTAGAAAGAACAAAAATATATTTTTACATCAGTAATAGATATGATTAAAAATGCAATTTATTATTTTTTATTTTACGTTATTATACATTATTGCTTAGTAGAGTTGTTTAGATGATTTTGTTGGAAATATTTGCATAATTTCCTTGAATCCATAACCGGGATACATTCCTTCGCGCATAAATAAATTACGTAATGGCGGGAAACTATGTAACAAACCAAGCCCAATGCTTCGTATGATATGAACAGGCAACATATGAGAAAGTAGAGCAGAGTTCAGTGTATGAACAGCTCCACTTCGGATTAATATATCTGGTTTGCGGCATTTGTTATAATGTGCAACAATCATTTCAGTGTTAGAGTTGGATATTTTATTGGGTAAAATATCAATTAAAGTTTGGACATCACGCAATCCTAAATTCAATCCCTGTGCTCCAATAGGGGGGAAAACATGAGCGGCTTCACCGACTAAAATTGTTCGGTTAGCAGCAAAATGATGAGAAAGAAGTCCGAAAAGCGGCCATGCTTGAATTGATGTTTCTAAGCTTAGCTTTCCAAGCATTGATTGCATTTTGTTTTCGATCATTTTTGCAATTGTTTTTGGTTCTATATTCAATAATTCTTCAGCAAGGGAAGGATGAACAACCCATACAAGACTAGATCTTCGTCCTGGTAGTGGAACCTGTGTAAATGGACCGTGTTCTGTATGAAATTCAGTTGATGTATTTTGATGAGAAAACTCATGAGAAAAGTTGAGAACAAGTGCTTTTTGTGGATAATTCCACTGTTTGACACTTATCCCTGCTGCGGCACGTGTAAGAGAGTGACGCCCATCGGCTGCAACAACAAGTGGTGTTTGAATGACTCTACAATCAGCAAGAGTAATACATACATGGTTTTTTGTATGATGAACAGATTTGGCTGCAGAAACAAATCTTGTAATATTAGGCGTATGTGTAACAGCATCGACTAAAGCACTGTTTAATTTTACATTAGGTATATTATAGCCAAAAGCTTTTTCACCAATTTCAGCAGAAGAAAAATGTACCGTAGGAGCATGCACAATTCTAGAAGTTATATCTATAATTCTCATGGACGATAAAGCAGCTGCATGTTTTTGAAGATTATCCCAAATATTGAGTTTTTGAAGCATGCGTATTGCAGGCATCATAAGAGCAGTTGTTCGTAACTCATCTGTATGAGCAGGGGGCCCAACAAGAAAAACAGAAAGCCCCTCATGTGCAAGACTCAGCGCAGCTAACATTCCGACAGGACCTGCACCAATAACAGCAATATCTTTATGCTCGTTTTTTTCAAAGATCACAACTGTTTGAACCTTTCTCCATTGAGAAAATATTTTAACATTTCCAAATGATCACTCTCTTTTTATTATATGAAGCTCTTCTATTATTATAGTATGTAATAAATTATGCGATATAAAAAAGTAACCTTTTTATGATTTTTTAAAATGTTGAGTTATATCATCGGTAAAAAATGGCGTATTGATAGATGATTGAAGACTTTAAAAACGAGGATAAGAAAACCTTGAAACGTAAACTAACAAAGAAAATCAAAACAAATGCTAAATTATTACGCCATAAAAAAGTAACAATGCCACAAGCAAAGGCCTTTTCCGTTCATTTACTAACAGCTTCGGGATCATTTTTAGCGTTTCTTTCTCTTATATCAGCCTCTCAAAAAGAATGGACAGCTATGTTCTGTTGGCTTGGGCTTGCCCTTCTCGTTGATGGTATAGATGGACCAATTGCACGCAAACTTGATGTTAAATACGTTCTTCCAACATGGTCTGGAGAGCTGTTAGATAATATTATTGATTACGTGACTTATGTCTTAATTCCTGCCTTTGCACTCTATCAAAGTGGTTTTATGGGGGTAGGGTTATCATTTTCATTGAGTGCAATCATTGTTATTTCATCTGCTATTTATTATGCAGATACTAGTATGAAAACCAAAGAAAACTTTTTTAAAGGATTTCCTGTTGTTTGGAATATGATGATTTTTACGCTTTTTGTCGTCAGGCCAGGAGAGTGGATTACTTTTATCATTATTGTTTTATCGGCGATTATATCTTTTTTACCAATTTATTTTATTCATCCAGTAAGAGTCCTTCGTTTACGTAGAGTTAATTTTCCCATTTTTCTCTTATGGTGTGTTTTTGGTGTTTCTGCCTTCTTTTATCAACTAGAGGCTCCGTATTGGGTTAAAATAGGAATTTCGGTGACAGGAATTTATATATATTGTATTGGTGCAATCATGCAAATATTTCCTCAACTTGGGGAGGGGAATATAAAAAAACAATGAAATAGTTGTTTTTAAAAGGGTGTAAGATGCAAATTGACTTTGGAGCAGGTGATGATATTTCTTTTACGAAAGAAGGATGTGCTGGTATTATAAAGCTCACGCGTCCTTCAGCATTAAACGCTCTTAATCAACGAATGGTTTCAGCTTTAAGAAAAGCTCTCAGAACATGGGAAACAGATGACGATGTTTCTTGTGTCTTAATTGAAGGGGAGGGTCGTGCTTTTTGTGCTGGTGGAGATGTTGTGGAAATCCATCATATGGGGAAAAGTGCCTCTGCTTGTCAATACTTTAGGGATGAATATAGCTTAAATGCTTATATCAAACATTTTTCAAAACCCTACATTTCTTTCTTAAACGGTATTTGGATGGGGGGAGGGGTAGGTATTTCTCTCTATGGTTCGCATCGAATTGTTACAGAAAATACAGTTTTTGCTATGCCAGAAGGTGCGATTGGGTTTTTCCCAGATGTAGGTGCAAGTTTTTTCTTACCATCTCTTCCCAATCATTTTGGCATTTATCTTGCATTAACGGGCGCACGCATAAAGTGGGGAGATTGCTTAAATTTAGGATTAGCAACACATGCCGTTTCTGAAATTGAATTCGATAGGGTTAGAAAAGCTGTTATTGAGCAAGGAGATCCCACTTTAGCTTTAAACCAGCGAGCAATTACAAAAGATTATGAAACGAGTCATGAGATACGTTGTATTATTAACAGTTGTTTTAGTGCCCACAGCTTAGAAGAATGTCTTGAGTTGCTACATAAAAAAAGCAATGAAGATGTTTTATTTGCTAAAGAATGTTATGATATTTTGCAGTCACGTTCTCCGACAAGTTTAAAAGTTATTTGGAAACAAATGAAACAAAATTCATCTCAAACGTTGGAAGACTGTATGAAAATTGAAAACCGCATAGCGCATCATATGATTCATTCACATGATTTTTATGAAGGTATACGTGCTATGTTAATCGATAAGGATAAAAGACCTCAATGGCAGCCAGATAAACTTTCAAATGTGACAGATGAAATGGTAGATTCTTACTTCCAACCTGTTGAACAAGAGTTATTATTGTGAAAAATAATTCACACAAACAGATTTCAAAAATCAATTTAATCTATAACTGTTACTTACGGTTTTTGGCACTTATTTGCTTAGTTCTAGGTATTTTTTATTGGATACGCCTTGTGGGGGTCTTTCCAGGTGTTTTATGGCGTTTTGACCTTATGCCTTGGCAGTGGCAATTTGCATCAGCTATATTGGCTATTCTCTATCCTATTGCTTTAATTGGTCTTTGGATGTATTCACTATGGGGCATTATTTTATGGTGTGTTGCCGCATTGATTGAAACAATAGCAATATATTATTCCGATTTTATTTATCAGCCTTTTGTACCATTGTTTCATGGAATATTATTTTTAGCTTTTATTATCTTACAAATTATGATGATTTTTTTAAAAAGAGTAAAAAATAAAAAACCATTATGATTAAAATTTTCGAAAAAGATTTTTCAATCTTAAAAAGTCATCAAAAAGTTTTTTAAGTAATAAGTAAAAGATATTCACCTCAATTATCAAACTTCTATTCTTATATATTAAAATACGCCCTTTCTAAAAAGTTCCATAATATATATTATGCGATAACATGATACAGAAGATAAATCCTTTATCCCAAAAGAAAACCCTACTTTAAAACATCATCATATTTATATCATACAATTTACTTTTAAAATAAAATTTGGTCTTTAAAGTATATTCCTTAAAGACCAAAAATAGTGATAATAAAATTACATATAATAAATAAGAAAAATTACTGTACTATTTTACAACGTTTCATACGTGCAAGATCACTTAAAACAGCATTACGATTATTTAAAGCCGAAATTTCATTGCTTTCACTGGATTTAGGATCCATAAAAAACAGAGCAGGTAAAAATACAACACCTGCCGCTGCTAAAGCTACATTTTTATTTCTTGCTGTAGAACGCTCTCTAATTGTATCATTAATCTGTCGTTTATTAGCAAAAAACTCCCGTTGAATATCGGTGCAACTCATTGATCCATCATGTAATGTTGTCGTTGCAATATTTTTTTCTAAACGCCCCCCACATGCTGTTAAGGAAACTGCTAAAACGGCAATACATACACCCCGCTTAAAATTCTTATACATAAAAACCTCATTTTAAACATAAAAAAGTGACATTTATGTCAAAAATAAAACAAAATAAAGGATAATCTTCAAAAAATTTTATTTAACGTAAAATATTGTATGAATAAACTTATGCAGTTGTTTCGAAAGTAAGGCCCTGATACGCAGGTTTTACAGAGGATGGAACGTAATTTACGACTGCATTATAATCCAGCGATCTATCCATATGTGTGAGTATTGCTTGTTTTGGCTTTAAATATTTTATCCATTGTAATGCTTGATCAACAGAAAAATGACTTGGGTGAGATTTAAATTGAAGGGCTTCAATGATGAGAACATCCAAACCCATTAATTTTGATAATGTTTTTTCAGGAAACTCACTAACATCTGTACAATAGGCAACATTTCCGATACGGAAACCTAAAGAATGAATATTTCCATGGTGTTGTAAATGCGTATTAACGCTTATTGCTCCACCCTCCCCTTGAATAATAAATTGGCTATCTTCATTGATAAGATGCTCTTTTAAAATAGGAGAATAAGATGAATCTTTTGGTGTTTGAAAACAATATCCGAAAGCATTTTTGAGATGTTCTAGTGTAAATCTGTCAGCATAGATATCTATTAAACATTTTTGTGCAAGTGCATAGCTGCGTAAATCATCAATACCGTGGATATGATCTGCATGAGAATGCGTGTAAAGAGCAGCATCAAGATGGTTCACATGCGCTTCAATCATTTGTGAGCGAAAATCCGGCCCCGTATCAATAACGATTGTTGTTTTTTTTCCTGATGGTTTAATGCGTTCAACTAATAAAGAACTTCTGTAGCGTTTATTTTTAGGATTGTTCGGATCACATATTCCCCAATCACCATTAGGTCTTGGCACTCCTGGAGAAGGACCACACCCTAATATTGTAAATCGGTATTGATCACACATAGCTTTTGCCTTATTTCATTTTGCTAAATAAACGAAAAGCATTACGGGTTGTTATTTGAGCTGTTTCTTCAATGCTTAAGCCAATTGTTTCAGCCAAAACAGCTGCTGTATAGCATACAAAAGATGGTTCATTTGTTTTCCCCCGATGAGGGGTGGGTGCTAAAAATGGTGCATCTGTTTCCACCAACAAATGTTCATGGGGCACAATTTTTGCTATTTCACGGATTTCAAGAGCGTTTTTAAAAGTAAGAATACCTGAAAAAGAAATATAACCACCAAGCTCAATTCCAGCACGAGCAAGTTGCATTCCAGATGAATAACAGTGAAGGATAAAGGGAAAAGCTCCTTCTTTTATCTGTTTGCGCAATATTTTTTCCATATCGATATCGGCATTGCGTGAATGGATAACAAGAGGAATCTGTGTTTCTCTAGAAGCGATGATATGTTCTTGAAAAACTTTCTTTTGTTCTTCTGGTGTAGAGTAATCATAATGATAATCAAGCCCCCCTTCTCCAAACGCAACAATTTTAGGATGATTCGAGAGCTGTATAAGCTCTTCCGCTGTAATATTTTGTTCTTCATGCGCATGATTGGGGTGTGTTCCAACGGAACAAAAGACTTGATCATAGCTTTGCGCAATAGCTAACAGCTTATCTAACTTATGAACATGGGTTGAAATTGTTATCATACGTTTAACGTTAGCATCTAAAGCCCGTTGGATAACATTATCCAAATCTTGTGAAAAATCTTCAAAATCAAGATGACAATGTGTATCAATCAACATGATGAGTATCTTCTTTCTTCAAGATATAACGAGGAAAAATTGGTTCTGGTGGTGGAAGATCAAGTCCTTCTTGAATTTTCGCATGGCTTATATGATACAACAACCGATCATCTTCAGCAATCGCAAGGCTATCAAGAATTTTTGCTGCTGATTGAGGTATGAAAGGCAAAAGCATTATTCCTATTCGCCGCAAGATTTCTACAGTTATATAAAGAACTGTAGAAAACCGATCTCGATCATTTTTACGTAAACTCCAAGGTTGTTCGTTGGCAAAATAGCGATTGGCATCTGCTACAATTGAAAAAATAGCTGAAAGGGCTAAATGCATACTATGAGAAGACATTGCTTGATGTACAGTTTCCAGCACCTGAAGAGATTGTTCTAAAAGCTGTTTATCTTGAACTAAGAATGAAGTTGGTTTTGGGACTTGTGCATTACAATTTTTGGCAATCATAGATAAAGAGCGCTGTGCCAAATTACCAAGATCATTAGCAAGATCAGCATTAATACGGTTCACTAAACTCTCATGGCTATAACTACCATCTTGTCCAAATGGCACTTCACGGAGAAGAAAATAACGGACCTGATCAAGACCGTAATGATCAACCATTTCAAAAGGATCAACGACATTTCCAATAGATTTTGACATTTTTGCACCACGATTAAGTAAAAAACCATGTGCAAAAATATTCTTAGGTAAATCAATTCCAGCAGACATTAAAAATGCTGGCCAATAGACTGCATGGAAACGAATAATATCCTTACCAATAATATGCGTATTTGCAGGCCAAAAATCACGTTTTGTTGAATTTTCATTGAAAAAACCAATTGCTGATAGATAATTTGTAAGTGCATCAACCCAAACATACATTACGTGCTTTGGATTATCAGGAACAGCAACGCCCCAATTAAAACTTGTGCGTGAAATAGAGATATCTTTTAAACCCGATTTGATAAAACTTATAATTTCATTTCGCCGCTCAAGTGGAGCAATAAAATCAGGATGTTTTTCATAATATTCAAGAAGAGCCTTTTCATAACGAGAAAGCCTAAAAAAATAACTTTCTTCTTCATTCCATTCAACTGGAGAACCTAATTCCTTCTCGCGACGGATATTGTCTTGTCCAACTTCCGTATCTTTCTCTTCATAATAGGCTTCTTGGCGAACCGAATACCACCCCGTATAACGGCCGAGATAAATATCACCATTTGCTTCCATCTTTTTCCAAATTTCTTGACACGCTTGATAATGGCGTTCTTCTGTCGTACGGATAAAATCATCATTGGAACAATTTAATACTGCAAGCATTTTTTGAAATACCGCACTATTACGATCTGCAAGTTGCTGAGGTGTCATGCCTAATGCAGCTGCGGTTTGTTGCATCTTGAGACCATGCTCATCTGTACCAGAAAGAAAAAATACATTTTTCCCGTTTAACCGTTGAAAGCGGGCTAAAACATCGCTTGCAATGGCACTATAAGCATGTCCAATATGTGGAGCACCATTAGGATAAAAAATGGGAGTTGTTATGTAATATGTGTCACGCATGTCATACTCGTTGTAAAACGCTATAAATAGAAGATATTATGACATAGCGTTTGTTCATCGCATTGTCACGGAAAAACTAATTCTCATGAATGATCTTATGAACTTTAAAAAGTAAGTTAATAACAAACTGCTTTTTATCGAGATTAAACAGTTGTATTTCCTCTATTTCTTGATGAATCTCCTGCCATTTTCCCGCATATTTTTTTGAGAGAAATAAGTCTCCCTTTTCAACGAGCATAATAGCTTTTTTTTGAATTTTATTAAGAATTTCATCACAAAATTGTTGAAATTGGAATGTAGAAGAAGCAGATGAAAATGTTTGTGCAAGAGTATGTACAATCGTTGCGTTACAAACAGGTTTCTCTAGGAGAGCATCAATTGCTTTAATAATTTCAAGACCGCCATGGCAAATAAGTAAAGCGGCTTTTCGAGGGCTTCCTTTAGATTTTTTAATAATCATTTCAATTGTTTTTTCATCAGGTAAATCCTGATCGGCGAAAATATGTATAATAACTTTTTTCATTTCATCGTTATTCAACGGACGAAAAGAAATTTTTTGACACCGTGAATGGATTGTTGGAAGCAATTTTCCTGAAGAATGTGCGATAATAACAAATAACGTTTTTGTAGGTGGTTCTTCAAGTATTTTGAGAATTGCATTTGCTGCATTTCTATTCATATCATCTGCAGAATCAATAATAACAATACGCCATCCATTATCTTGCGATGTTCGACTTAAAAAATGCATAATATCACGGATATCATCAACGAGTATTCCTGTTTTAAACTTTTGCGTTTTCACATCAAATCGACGTGAAATATACAAAAGACCAGGGTGACTTCCTTGTGTAATTTGGCGCCATGGGGTAGAATAAGGATCGGGTTTCAGGAAAGAACTCTGTTGAAAACTTAAAATATTCCAAGCAAGATGAAAGGCTAATGTAGCCTTTCCAATCCCATATTCTCCTTCAAATAATAATGCATGATGCAAACGCTCTTCTTTAAGCATTTGTGTCAAAAAATGACGAACATCCTCATGACCAAAGAGAACATTGTTCTGGGATGGTGATAAAATTGTATCAATATCATCATATTGGCGTAAGGTATTTACATTACTCATGAAAGCTGTTCCAACAATAGCTGATGACAAATATTTTTTATTTGATGAGCAATGGCTTCCACTGAGCCAGTGGCATCAATGACTCGAAATCTATGGGGTTCTTGTTTGGCCAATTGAAGAAAAGCCTGACGTCTTTGTTCTTGAATTTCCAACTGATCTTTTTCAAAATAATCAATTTCTTCTGTTTTTTTTCTTCGTAAATTTGCACGCTTCATACCACACATTGCTGGCATATCTAATAAAAATGTTAAATGAGGCAAAATACCATTGAGCGCAATACACTCTAAAACAGAAAGAAGAGAAGAACTGACTCTATTATTGAGTCCTTGATAAACGCGTGTAGAATCAATAAAGCGGTCACATAAAACGATTTTACCTTTTTGCAAAGAAGGTGCAATAACTTCATGAAAATGGTCAGCGCGTGCAGCTGTAAACAAAACAGCTTCAATCAACGGTCCATACTGTCGCGCCTGCCCCGACAACAAAATATGCCGGATTGCTTCTGCTCCTGGCGTTCCTCCTGGTTCTCGTGTTGTAACAACATCATAACCTTGGTGAGAGAGAGACTCAGCAAGTAAAGAAATCTGCACCGTTTTTCCTACCCCCTCCCCTCCTTCGAATGTAATAAAATAACCTGACACGTATGACCTTAACCTTATTAGCGCGTAACTACAAATATTTCCGTAACCATCCAATTGTTATTTCATAGAATGCATTTTTTACTTTTGCAAAGAAACTTCCTTCCTGAATATTCATTCCGGCAAAAACTGGTTTTTCCAGAAGAACCTTTTTATCTTCTAAAATTTGAATAACACCAACTGATTGCCCAGAAACGATGGGGGCTTTCAATGGACCATGATATTTAATTTTTGCTTTAACATTTACTTTTTTTTCATTCGAAAGCATAAAACTTATTGGTGTTTTAACAATGAGTGGAACAAAATTTTTCTTACCACCGTAAACAGAAGCACGACCAACCGTTTCTTCTTTTGTGAAAATTGTTTTGAGATCAAATGCCGTCATCCCCCATTGAAGAATGCGTTCTATTTCTTTTGTATATTTTTTACCATCTTGCAAACCATTGATTGCTAAAAAAAGACGTCGATGATTTTTAGAAATGGTGGCAACCATTGAAAAACCTTCTTTTTCACTGTAGCCAAAACCAAATCCTTCTACACCAATTTCCTTAGAAATAAGAGGGTTTTTATTACGTTGAAAAATATTATTCCATGTAAAATGAGGCTCACAATAAAGTGCATAATAATCCGGATATTCCTGAACAATATGACGTGCTAATATAATCATATCACGCACAGTTACAAATTGTCCCTCTTCGGGTAGCCCTGTAGCATTAACAAAATGACTCTGAGATAATCCAATTATTTTTGCGCGCTGATTCATCAGTTTTACAAAATGATCTTCATGTCCTGATATTCCTTCAGCAAGAATAATAGCAGCATCATTTCCATTCACAATAATTAAACCACGTAAAAGATCAGAAACACTGATTTCTGTCTTTATCTTTGCAAACATAGTGGTTGTACCGGAAGGTGCTCCACCTTTGCGCCAAGCATTTTCACTGACCTTGAATTTCTGCGTACTTTTTAATAATCCTTTTTTTAATTGATGAAATACAACTTCTGCTGTCATCAATTTTACTAATGAAGCAGGAAAAAAAGGAGTGTCACTTTGTTTTTCATAAAGTATTGTCTCTGTATCATCATCGAGTAATAACAGTTGTGATGCGGGAGTTTGAAAATCTTGTGCTCTCCCCCACGTATCAAATGCCAATACTCCCCATAATATCAATAAGATCCTTAATGCTGTATACATAGCTGCTCCTCCCATCCCAAAGATCAACATAAAGAATCTTATATAGGAAAAAACTTTTTGATTTCTGAAAATTGAGGAATTATTTACAACTCATAAAAAGATTTTATTTTCATTTAGCTTTAGAAAAAATAATATGACACGTTTTTTATCTTCCATGTAGGTTCAATTTAACATTTTAAATGTATGAGAGACAAAAGATTTTTTCCTATTTTTATTGATAGTATTTTGATTTGTTATGATAAATTATCATTTTAAAATTGAAGCTAACTCAAAATACTGTAAGATTCTTTCATCCCCTCTTCTCATATTGAATTCATTAAAAATCGCTTACTTACGGGTCATAAGTAGGGTTCGTATATGGATAAAAATTATTAAAAAAGAGAGTAAAAATACTTCTTATAAACCTCTCAAGTGTTAAGAATTATCGCACAAAACATCGGGGACTTGCAAAGTGTATGATGGTGTCGATTTATATCTTCATAAGAGTAAAGATGCTGATGTCTAAAGGCGTTAACAGTTATACCATTCACAGGCGCTGTCGCAAAATAGGCTTGTAGCGTGTTAAAGTATGTCTCTTTTAAATAAGTCCATGAATTGGCAATGTAAGTGTATTTTGTTTGAGACGCTCTGTTTTTCGTGAGGGAACTTACTCCATTAAAGAACATGATAAACAAAAGCATGAGATAATGCATAATCTTTTCATAAGATATTACCGTAGATACTTTAGAAAGATGCAAGGCCGAATCAAAAGAAAATATTTTTTTACTTGTTAAGCTTTTTATTCCTCTCAAATCGATTGTACAAGTTGTTTTAGAGATTACACAAACAGACTGACACAATAATTTACCTTCGTCTAGCAAAAGCTATTACAGCAAGAAAAGTACACGCTTTATTAAGCAAGCAATATCATAAAACGACGAATAGACCAGCAATGGAGTGGAAAGGCCGTACTGAATTTATAATAATAGAACCCAACCACGCTTTTTGAAAAGGACAAAGCGCTTTAAGATAAAAATCCTACACTAAATCCGTAATTTCTTACCTTTTTTACTAGAAAATTATATAGATAAAAAATCAATGCATTTTTTCTTAAAACAGTTGTAGCCAATTAACCTTTGTTTTTTTGTTTAGCTTATTTATAGAAGCAACTTGATCGAATGGTATCGGCTTATCAACCATGATAGGACCAATTTCTGGCAATTTAACTGCAACAGTTTTATTACGTTGTTCTTGTTCAACAGCAGCTGCTTTAGCTAATTCTTTTTTGTTCCTTGTATTGCGCTGCTCTTTTAACAAAACAGTTTCTCTTTTTTTCGCAACATTTTCCGACGCTAATGAATATGGGGCAGCATTTCCAGGAGTATAAGAGGACATTAAATATGCAGCATCATAATAGCCAACAGGTGCTTCAGCAATATATTCTACTTTAACATCTGCGACCCCCCTATCTACATACCCCAATATTGCCGCAGCTTGCCTTGATAAATCAATGATTCTGTCTTTCATAAAAGGTCCGCGATCATTCACTCTAACAACGATTGAAGACCCATTTTTCAAATTAGTAACACGAGCATAGCTAGGTAAAGGCATTGTAGGATGAGCAGCAGTCAAAAGATTCATGTCATAAATTTCACCGTTGGCAGTTAAACGTCCATGAAAATCTGAACCATACCATGATGCTTCGCCAACACGTTTATAAGTTGGATCACTTTGAGGATAATACCACTTTCCTTTTATTTGATAAGGTTTACCAACAATCGCTCGTCCACGCTTTTTTTCTTCCGATTGATTCTTCTTATTGGATACTTGTTGAGGTAGTACAGAAGTGTTTACGTTAATTGGTTTATTATGATAGGAATCTTTTATTGAAAAATTCATAGTTTGGCTTGCGCAACAAGATACCAGTGACTGAGAAATGACAATCATAGAAAACAATTGAAGTGTTGGTTTAATCATAAAAGTAATTTTCTTTTTTCTATTTGAAGGCATCTATTCAGTCCACTTATTTCTGTTAAGTAATACTGTAAAAACCACATCACGCTTTTTGTACGCAACGGAAGAATTTACGTTTTTTAATGATTCCCCTCGCGTATATACCACTCTTAAATTGGCTTCTTTTACCAAGAAATTAACGTATTGTTAACTTTTTTATGGTTTTCATACGAAATAAATGTACTATAGTAGATGTTAAAAAGATTAAAAGTTAAATGAATCAACATCTTATAGAAAATTCATTTCATAATATTAAAGTGTGAATAAGTGGTGATTTTAGCAACTGTTTTGCGAATCATGTAATGTATTGAGTATTAAAAAACTACCTATGGATTGAGAAAATTAGAAACTACATGTGCTGCCAACGCAGGTACAACCCTATCCGTAAGCTTAAAGCTCTTTTTTGTTGGGAAGGAGACAGCATAGCATCGCTCTATTCCAAAACAGCTGATAGAAAATGACAGACTATAGAATCAAAAAACTTCAAAAAGAATCAAAACAAAAAAGATTCTTAAATTTTTTATAGCCTATTGATATTACTTAAATTTGGTGAGCGCGCAGGGATTCGAACCCTGGACCTACTGATTAAAAGTCAGTTGCTCTACCAGCTGAGCTACGCGCTCCCACACAAGCTATCTAGTTTGCATACTATGTAGTTTGCAGAAAGTGAAGGGAACATACGGTTGACTTTCCATTTGGTCAACACCTTTTGGAAAAAATATTATTATTTTCTGCAGTTATCAATAATTTTCCGTTTTCGCTCCTTTACTTCATCATTGTATAAGTACTTTTTAATCTTCTTTTTGAAGTTTCAATAAAGGAAAAATTTCACTGCAAAATATTGCATAGATTCGAAGCGTTAAAATTATGAGAAATCCCCCCTTCCCCTCACATGGGTTGTTGAGCATAATGGGTAGAGAAGAAAAATACCTTTTATTATAATATTATTTTTATATTTTAGTGTTCAATTTTCAAATATGAATACAGATTTATAAGATAATATATTGATTTATAATAATTTATCATTTTTTACTTGAGTAAAAATTCTCAAATACTGTAAGTTTTTCTCATTTCAAATCTTTTTTATATTGAAACAATAAAAAGCATTTGCTCGACCAATAAAAGTGAGGGAATAAAACTATATAAAAAAAGAAATGAAAATGATACTTATGCCTTCTTTCAATAACTAAAAATTATCGAAACATTAGGGTTCATGAAAATAGTATATAGCGGTTGACACGTTAAACTTGAAAATGGAACAATGAGCAACAATGGCTTTGAGAGTATGATTTTTATTCATGTATAATGAATATATAACGAAAGCCAATTTATCCTATAGAATAAAGTAGATATGAAGCAAAAATTTAGTCTCATTGAAAATATCCTGAATGACTATAAATTATGCTCACTATTGAAGCTGTAGATAATTTTACTAAGAATAAAAAAGCAGAAATAATATACAGTATGCAAAATGATTTTAAGTGTTCTGAATATATAGAATGCCTTCTAGTTAACTTTTTTATATCAAAAATTACAAAATACGTAGATATATTTTTAGAAGAAAAGGATAATACTAGTTACAAAATTTAGTGTTGGATAATTCAGTTTATTTCAGAGCTATAAAATATTTTTATATATGATGTAATATTAATGTATTTATATAATATATAAATAATGTTTTAATAATGTTATTAAAGAAATAATTTTATATTTATAATACATTAAATATAAATAAACATATTAACTTATTAAATTCACTTATTAAGATCAAAAATAAAGCAAATAATTTTGATTTAGCGAAAAAAACTTGTATAATTATTATGTATACACGTATTTTTACTTTATTCCTTTTTATTATTTTGATTGGAACATTGAATGCTGACATGTAAACAATATGAGTTACTCTTGTTTATTCACAATCATATAAAAGAAACAGGGGTTTCTCCTTCTTTTGAAGAAATGAAAAATGCATTAGAGCTTTCTTCAAAGTCTGGTATTCATAAGCTTATTATAGCTTTAGAACAAAGAGGTTTTATACGTCGTTTGCCCAATCGTGCGCGTGCAATGGAGGTGATTCGACTCCCTGAGAAAATAACATTCAACCTTTCTTTAGCACGTAAGATTTCTCCCAGTATGATAGAAAAAAATAAAAGAGAAATATCAAAAAACTTGAGTAATTTTGAAGTAGAAGAAAAAAAAAATACCACCATTCCCATTATGGGACGCATTTCTGCGAGCGTTCCTGCTTCTGCTATACTGCAACAAACAAGCACACTTTCTCTTCCACACGATATGGTTAATACAGGTGAGCACTATGCACTAGAAGTTAAAGATAATTCTATGGTGGAGGCTGGTATCCTTGATAAAGATACGATCATTGTGAAACGCCAAAATACAGCAATATCAGGTGAAATTATTGTCGCGTTTATTGATAAAAAAGAGGCAACATTAAAACGTTATCGACGCAAAGGAGCCTCTATTGCATTAGAAGCTGCGAATCCTCACTATGAAGTACGTACATACAAATCCGAGCGTGTAGAGATACAAGGCAAGCTTACTGGACTTATTCGTAAATATTAAATAACAATAATATTAAATAACAATCGCATTTTATATTACGCTATACATACGCCAATAAAATACAGTAAAAAAAACCGTTGGACATTTTTAATATTGTGCCACAAGAAATTGATTTTCTTCTCACTCCTCAAAAGACATCCTCCCCCAATCTGATCTGAGAATAATTCAGATTCTTGTTGAATGAATTCTTTTTTCCCTTCCCTTTTACGCGCTTCACTTACGCAAGGCTTGATAAGTAAGCTTAGAAATATTCATTACACGCTCTAAAGTACTGAATGTTTTAAGGAGTTTGCTTTATATCATCGCTCTCAACGATGGTATTTTACAGTATAATAAGATAAAATCATATGCATGTATAAAATCACGTAAAATATTGTAGAAAAAAATCAAATAAATTTGTAACAGATTGTATTGCATATGTATAAAAATAAAAAACATTTTTTCTTTTTAAGCCAATAAAAGAGTCATTCAATTGTTCATAGTCATTATAGGATTATTATGGTCGCACCTCGTATTAGTTTTGTCTCTCTCGGATGCCCAAAAGCACTCGTAGATTCTGAGCGAATTATTACACGCCTTCGCTCTGAAGGGTATGAGATTTCACGTCAACATCAAGGAGCTGATGTCGTTATTGTGAATACCTGTGGTTTTCTTGACTCGGCAAGGAAAGAATCATTAGCCAATATTGATGAAGCTCTTAAAAAAAATGGAAAAGTTATTGTAACAGGGTGTCTTGGTGCTGATCCTGATGCTATTCGCCAAACATATCCTAATGTATTGGCTATTACAAAACCGCAAGCTTATGAAAGCGTTATAGAAGCTGTTCATACAGCAATTCCTCCTGTTCATGATCCTTTTCTTGATTTAGTTCCTCCCCAAGGTATTCGTTTAACTCCTCGCCATTATGCCTACTTAAAGATTTCTGAAGGATGCTCTAATCGGTGTAGTTTTTGTATCATACCTACTTTGCGTGGTGATCTCACTTCACGTCCCATCAGCGATGTTCTTCGTGAAGCTGAAAAACTCGTGCAAGCGGGTGTAAAAGAACTTTTGGTTATTTCACAAGATACGAGTGCTTATGGTGTTGATCTTAAATATCTCGAAAATTCTTGGAAAGATCGTACAATCAAAACCAAATTCTTTGATCTTTGTCGCGAACTAGGCGATATGGGTATTTGGGTACGTATGCATTACGTTTATCCTTATCCCCATGTTGATGAAGTTATCGAACTTATGGCTGCAAAAAAAATTCTTCCTTATCTGGATATACCTTTTCAGCATGCATCACCGACTGTTTTGCGTCACATGAAGCGTCCCGCACTTATGGAAAAAACAAACCGTAGAATTGAAAAATGGCGAAAAATATGTCCAGATCTTACTTTGCGATCAACATTTATCGTTGGTTTTCCTGGTGAAACGAATGAAGATTTTAATATACTTCTAGAATGGCTAGAAGAAGCAAAAATTGAACGCGCTGGGTGCTTTAAATATGAAGAAGTAAAAGGAGCTGCCGCAAATGATTTGGGATTAAAAAATATTCCTGAAGAGGTGAAAGAAAACCGCTGGCATCGTTTTATGGCAAAACAACAACAAATTTCTACACATCTTTTAAAGAAAAAAATTGGAAAAAGACTCCGAGTACTTATCGATGAAAGTCAAGGAAAAGTTGCCAAAGGACGTAGTCAGTACGATGCTCCAGAAATAGATGGTGTTGTCCATATATCATCACGACGTCCACTGCGTGTGGGTGAATTTGTCACTGTTAAAATCGAACAATCGGATGCCTATGACCTTTATGGTATAGCAGTTTAAAAAATTAACTCCTTCCCTGTCCTCAATGATGAAGATTTCTATTAGCATCGGTTTATAAAAAGATCAGCTACTCACAGTCGAACTTGATCACTTATATAGCTTACTTCATGAGAATTTACGAGCAATCTTTGCTCTGAATGTTTGCTATATACTCCCAAAATACCAAGCAGTTATATATTCTCTTAATTTAATACCTTATAAATGAGCTTTAAATGACGGTGACGGCGGCGCAAAAGAATAAAATCCACAAGGTTTCCCATTTTTAATTAACAAAAGAGCAAATCGACAGCCGTACTATTTTTTCATTTTTCATATTACGACAGTCATTGGTTAGTGAAAGGAAACTTTTTTCAAGAGTGTTTTATGCACACAAGAATTTCCTTTGTGATATGCAAACGGATGTTTTTTATGGATGCAATATAAGAGAATTTGAAACAAAACAATCTGACGATATTTAAATGAAAAAAATAAATTATCATTATAAATAAGTCTCTTATCTTAAACTCTTTAAACTTATTTTTTTAATATCTAATTTTTATTAACACGTTTTAAAATCAAAGAATTTCTTATCAAGCAAATGACTTGGGCGCACATTTGTTAAAGCGCGAATCATCGTATCTTTACGTCCTGGCATTTGTTTTTCAATGTTTTTCAGCATTTCTTTCATTGCATTACGTTGTAACCCATCTTGACTGCCGCAAAGATTACAAGGAATAATTGGGAATTGCATTGCTTGAGAAAATTTTTCCATATCTTCTTCAGCAGCATAGACAAGAGGACGTAATACAAAAAGATCACCTTCATCATTTTTAAGTTTTCCAGGCATAGCGGCTAATCGACCACCATGAAACAAATTCATGAAAAACGTTTCCAAAACATCATCACGATGATGACCTAAAACTAATGCAGAACAGCCCTCCTCACGTGCAATGCGATAGAGATTTCCTCGTCGTAAACGAGAACAAAGGGAACAATATGTCTGCGTCTTTGCCAATTTATCTGTAACAATGGAATAAGTATCCTGATATTCAATACGATAGGGAATTTTATAAGAACTTAAAAAGTCTGGAAGAATATGTTTCGGGAATCCTGGTTGTCCTTGATCAAGATTACAAGCAAGAATTTCAATGGGTAAAAGACCACGCCATTTTAAGTCTAAAAGAAGCGCTAATAAACCATAAGAGTCTTTTCCACCCGATAAAGCGACAAGCCATTTTTTTCCCGTAGAGAGCATAGAAAAATCATCCAAAGCCTGCCGCATATGACGCAAAAGCCGTTTGCGCAATTTATTAAATTCTACGCTGGAAGGAGCAACCCGAAATATTGGATGACATTCATCTGCTTCTCTTTCCAAAAGATCATCTCTCTCTTCGTTTTCTTTTATTGCCTGATATTCAACTGAAACATCATTCATAATACCATATCCTGCACAAGTAATAGCTCGTTTTGCAAAGACAGAAACAAATATAAAGTAAACTTACATTTATGTTTTTTGAATTTATAAAATTAGATACATAAAAAAGAAATGGAACTATATAAGTTTATCGCTCTAAAACATAGCAATAAACTTAATATAGAACCATTCACAAAAAACACTTGTTAACTTCAAAGATTATAAAAAACACACTATTTTGAAGTTATAATCACAGAAAGAGGAAAACATGTTTCCTCATAAAAAATTATCGAGAATAAAATTCAACAACCAAATTAGGTTCCATTTGCACAGCATAAGGAACATCTGCAAAAGCAGGAATACGTGTAAAGGTTGCTTTCATCTGTTTATGATCAGCTTCAATATAATCAGGGACATCACGTTCTGCCAATTGTACTGCTTCTAAAACTAAAACAAGTTGTTTTGATTTTTCCCGAACCTCAATAACATCACCAGGCTTACAACGATAAGATTGAATATTTGTACGCCGCCCATTTACGTTAACATGACCGTGGTTGATAAATTGACGAGAAGCAAAAATTGTAGGTACAAATTTTGCGCGATAGACGACAGCATCCAAACGTGACTCTAACAGACCGATAAGATTTTCACCAGTATCCCCCCGTCGACGAGCGGCTTCTTCATAAGTTTTATGAAATTGCTTTTCTGAAATATCTCCATAAAACCCTTTCAGCTTTTGTTTAGCGCGCAACTGCACCCCATAGTCAGAAAGTTTTCCTTTACGACGCTGTCCATGCTGACCTGGACCATAATCACGACGATTGACGGGAGATTTTGGACGACCCCAAATATTTTCTCCCATACGACGGTCAATTTTATACTTTGTTGTTTCGCGTTTACTCATCGCATTTCCTTTAAAATAAAACACGAGATCTTAAGACCCCAAGGAAACGCGCCCTCCTCTGCCTTTAAATACTAAAGACTGACAGAATACCTTAACATATCAATATGCAAAGTTATCCACGGGACACGTCAATTAATGCCATTTTCTTGAAAGAAAAAGCTGGAACAGTTTTATTGATCTCGTATCCCAAAGTCAACTCTTTTCATGAGTTTTAAGCCAAATCCTTTTAATAAACGCTCCGTTGAAGAAGTGACCTTTTTTGATGTTAGCAACACAAAATCTTGATATTTCTTTACAGGTTGCTGCTGTATTTTTTCCGACAATGGCAATAATGATCTGGTATGTTTAGCGATAGCCTTTGCTGGATCAATCCATTTAACGGACCATAAAGCTTGTTCACGAAAGAAGCTAATCAAAAAAGGATAATGTGTGCAGGCTAAAACAATAATATCAGTATATTTGCCATTTTTTTCCACAAAACATGGAAGGATTTCTTTCTTTATCTCTTTCGAATCGATAGATTTTCCCCGTAAATAATTTTCAGCAAATCCAGCAAGCTTTTCACTTCCCACAAGCTGAACATGACACTGTCCAGCAAAAGAGTTGATTAATTCATTTGTATAAGCACGTTTAACTGTTCCAGGGGTTGCTAATACGGAAATAAAACCAGATTTCGTCTGTTCAGCAGCTAATTTAATTGCAGGAACCGTTCCTACAAAAGGAACATGAGGAAAATTTTGTCGTAAATCTGCCATCATCAGTGTAGAAACAGTATTGCAAGCAATGACACATAAGGCGGGATTATAACGTGTTAAAAGATTTGTAAAAATCTTTAAAATATGGTCTTTCAAAACATTTTCTTCCCAATTGCCATAAGGGAATCCCGCATCATCAGCCACATAAATAAATTGCCTTTCAGGGATAAGAACACGCACTTCCCTTAAGACAGTTAAACCACCAATACCACTATCAAAAAAAAGAACAGGCTGTTCATCCATCAGTTTTCACACTTGTTTGTAATTTTTTACGGTCGCGCTCTTTAGGTGCTCCACTTCCCCGTGGATATTGTGGTGAAAAATAATCCAGTGAAGATATAACGCCCCGCAATAAACGAACCTCAGGTTCACTAAAGTTAGCACGCGTAAAAACAGAGCGTAAATTTGCAAGCATCACTTCTTTGCGTTCTGGGGGTCTAAAATATCCACGAATATCCAAAGCCTCTTCTAACTGAGATAAAAAACCATGAAATATTGTTTTATTTGCAGGTTCCATCTCTGCGGCACGAAATGCCGTATCGCTGACATTCTCTAGACCTGTTTTCATCCATTCGTAAGACATTAAAAGAACAGCTTGCGCAATATTGAGAGATGCAAAAGCAGGATTAACTGGAAAAGTGATGATTTCATCAACAAGGCTGATTTCATCATTTTCTAGTCCCCATCTCTCTCTTCCAAAGACAATACCTGTCTTATGTCCGATACTTTCACGCTGACGTAATACGCTTGCTGCTTCGACAGCACTTTTTACAGTTTTAAATCCACATCTTTCACGCGCTGTTGTGGCAAAAACATAGTGTAAATCTGCAATTGAATCACGCAATGTGTCAAAAATCACAGCGTTGTTAATGACATGATCAGCTTTACTTGCAGCAGCTCTAGCTTTTTCATTTGGAAACATTTCTCGAGGATTGACTAATCGAAGCTTAGAAAGCCCAAAATTTGCCATTGCCCTTGCGACCATACCAATATTTTCAGGAAGCTGCGGTTCAACTAAAATAATAACGGGACCATTTGTTAAATTTTCACGATTCTTATTCGTTCCTGCCATCAATACTCCCTAATTTCACTTAATTTATGCTCCATTCGCTGTTTTTTTAAACGCAATCTTCTTCAAAGTACACCAATGCTTGTTAATAATAAATTTTAAAAGCCATTCAAAGTAGACTATGGAGTTTATACAATTTATATAGGATATCGTAACATTTTTTACATTAATTTTATCTTGTTTAGTAGGTGACAACTCCTACCAGTCATAATCTCAGTTGAATTATGAAATCATAAATCCTAAAAAAGGAATATGTATTTTATTCCCAAACTTTTTCCTGCAAAGCTTATCCGTCGTTATAAACGTTTTCTTGCGGATGTTAAACAAGATGATCAACATGTTTTCACCGTGTCGGTCCCTAATACAGGATCAATGCTTGGATTAACAGCTTCCAACTCCAATATTTGGCTTTCATATCATAACAACACCAAGCGAAAATATGCCTATCAATTAGAAATTGTTGAAACCGATAATACTTTGGTTGGCATTAATACCACTTTACCCAATAAACTTGCACTAGAAGCAATTCAAAACGAATTACTACCAGAATTAAGTGGGTATAAAACAATCTTAAAAGAACAACGCTATGGGACACAATCACGAATTGACTTTCTTTTACGTGATGACATTCTTCCTGATTGTTACCTAGAAGTTAAAAATGTTCATTTTATTCGTCAAAAAGGATTAGCAGAATTTCCTGATACAGAAACAAAACGTGGTGCACGTCACCTTGAAGAACTTATAGGGGTTGTACAACAAGGAAAACGAGCAGCTATGCTTTATATTATTCAACGAGAAGATTGCTCAGCTTTTACAATTTGTCATGATCTTGATCCACTCTATGGACGTAAGTTTGATTTAGCATTAAAATCAGGAGTAGAATGTTATGCTGTAAAGTGTCATGTAAGTGTAGAAGGCATTTTTCCGATTCAGAGAGTAAAAATAGAAAACAGAAGAAACAATGACTGAGTATATTGAATATAATGAAATACCTTTAAAATTTAATGGAAAAATCCGCATTTTTGATGATTATGCTTTTGCGAAAATGCGTGAAGTTGGTCGTATTGCTGCAGAATGCCTTGATGCGCTTACGGATATTATTAAGCCAGGCGTTACTACGCAAGAAATTGATGATTTTGTATTCATTTTTGGTGCTAAGCGAGGAGCTCTTCCTGCTGATTTAAATTATCATGGATACAGCCATTCATGCTGTACATCCATCAATCACGTTGTTTGTCATGGTATTCCCAATAAAAGACCCTTGCAAGAAGGCGATATTGTGAATGTTGATGTAACCTTTATCCTTGATGGTTGGCATGGAGATTCAAGTCGAATGTATCCTGTTGGAAAAATCAGACGTGCTGCAGAACGCCTTTTACAAATAACCTATGAAAGTCTTATGAAAGGAATTGCTGTTGTTAAGCCTGGAGCAACCACAGGTGATATTGGTGCTGCTATTCAACAGTATGCAGAATCTGAACGGTGCTCAATTGTGAGAGATTTTTGCGGACATGGTATCGGTCAGCTTTTTCATGATGCACCCAATATCCTCCATTATGGAAACCCTGGAGAAGGAGTCGAATTAAAACAAGGTATGATGTTTACAATTGAGCCTATGATTAACCTTGGTAAGCCACAAGTTAAGATTTTATCTGATGGTTGGACTGCCGTTACCCGCGACCGCTCTTTGACAGCACAATATGAACATACAATTGGTGTCACAAATGAGGGGTGTGAAATATTTACACAATCTCCTAAAAATATTTTTTATATTCCCAATTCGTATACCTAATGCACTGTAGAGATGTTATGGCTAAAAAATTAAATCAAAAGGAAGATATTCAAAGTAATCACTTTGCATTAACATCAAGTTTTCCACTCATCCCAGTATCTGAAAGAAAAAGTAAAGAGCCTGAGAAAAACACACAGCTTCATAAACATTATCAAGGACATCGTGAACGTCTTCGGAAACGCTATTTAAAGTCAAAAGGAAATGCAATTGAAGATTATGAATATCTTGAATTATTGCTTTTTCGCACAATCCCCCGCGCAAATACAAAACCCATAGCTAAAAATTTGATAGCACGTTTTGGTTCATTAGCTGATGTATTGGGAGCTGATATTCACCGGCTTCAAGAAGTTCAAGGATGTGGTCCCGCAACTGCAATTGATTTAAAAATTATCTCAGATGTTGCTGGACGTCTTGCTCGTGCACAATTATTTAAACGCGATATTTTTTCATCATGGGATAAAGTGTTAGCTTATTGTAAAGCTGTTATGGCTCACGAAACCCGTGAACAATTTCGTATTTTATTTCTTGATAAGAAAAACGGCTTACTTGCTGATGAGGTGCAACAAACTGGAACTATTGATCATACTCCTGTTTATCCTCGTGAAGTTATTTCTCGAGCTTTAGAGTTATCCGCATCAGGACTGATTTTAGTCCACAATCACCCTTCTGGCGATTCCACACCATCTGACGCAGATATAACAATGACATACAGATTAAAAGACGCAGCAAATGCATTAGGCATTACTATCCACGATCACCTTATTATCGCACGAAATAACCACACGAGCTTTAAAGCATTAAAGCTTATATAAACCTTATAGGATGAAAAAAGGCTTCATTCAACAATGAATAACGAATCAATTTTCTAAATCAATATCTAATATAGCCATTGAAAAATTATAGGACAGCTCATCTTCATCTTCATCTCGATAAATAATACCTAAAAACTCATCCCCCATATAAACCTCACAAGAATCATCTTTCTTAGGCCGTGCTTTGACGTGCAATGCTGAGTTTTGGAATATATTTTTTAAATAATTATTAAGTTTTTTTATTTCATCAGCATTCACTATACTCTCCTATTTTTTGAGACAATTAAAACAATTGCGTGTCATGCAAATAAGACACACCTATGATTCTATAAAGTTAGTAAAAAAGCTTAATCTGAATATTCACTTAATATTACATATATTTACACTGCTTTTTATACATTCATAAAAAACTTCTACAAAAGGAATCCTCATTATTAAATATACCCGTATAAATTAAAAAACGGCAGAAAATTGTATATTTTTAATAATTTTACTTTATTTCTAATTTTAGCATCTGCATTTACAGATTCCTATTCGGGAGAAAAATTGATCAACCATTTATAGTTTTGTTCCTTCTATAAAAAATTCAAAGAACAAAACTTTTTTATTTAAAGCTACAGTTTTTAGCAAAAAACATTATTATATCATTAAAAAATAATTCTTTTTAACGACTTTTTAAAGTAGATATTGTCTAACCTTAGAAGAATTACATCTCTAAAAAATATACAAAATAAGCTAATAAGAGTTCATTTTTCTCTCCATTTTTATAAGAATTCATTTCATAATGGGAAATTTTTAAATAAGCTTTCAGTTTATATAGAAGAATATTAGGTATTTTTGTAAATACTAAAACCTATGAAGAATGCCTATTTTATAGGATAACGAGAAAGAAAATCGATAACTCCTTTTTTATAAACTTTATCGCCTACAGCAAGCATATGATCACGACCAGGAATTGATAAAGCTTCACCACAAGGCAACAAAGCTGCTAATGGTTCTGCAGCGCCACCAATTTCATCTAATGAACCAACGGCAACAAGTGCAGGTTGTTCGATTTTGTAAATTTCAGATGCCGTTAACTCCTGTTTTGATGTGATAATACAAGCAGCCAGAGCACGTCTATCGCTTTTCGTTTGATCAGCAAATTTACGGAACATTAAACCGCGCGTATTGGTAATGGTAGAAATATCTTCCGCTAAAAGAGCTTCAGCCACAGGCTCCCAATTTCCTGCTCCCGTTACCATACCAATACCTAAACCACCAAAAATAACGCTGTTCACATATGTTGGATGCAAAAGAGCCATAAAAGCACTAATACGAGCTCCCATAGAATATCCCATAACATGGGCTTTAGATAACTCTAAATGCTGTAGTAACTTTATCGCATCACCAGCCATAGCTTGAGGTGTATAAAAAGCAGGATCATAACTTTTAACTGAATCTCCGTGACCGCGATTATCAAGAGCAATAACACGATATCCTGCTTCCGTGAGAATACGAAACCAACCTGTCGCATACCAATTCACCCGTGCAGAAGATCCAAAACCATGAATCAACAAAACAGGAGCGCCTTGCCCTTCTTCTCGATAAGCAAATCGCAAACCATCATATTCAAAAAAACGAATATCTTCAGCGGTCATTTTTTATTGCACTTTCCACAAAGTACAGGATGAATAACACGTTGCCCTTTTTGTATCTGTTTTTCAGAAACTTCACCAGCATTAATTTCAAGTGCAAAAGCTGCAGGAACTCCTGAGGAAATAGTGTTTGTTGAAAATGGAGAAGTATTTTCAATAATCGATACAATAATTCCCTCAGAGTTTAAAAAAATCATATCTAAAGGTAAAGGTGTATTTGCCATCCACATAAAAAACTTCTGCTCATCTCCCGATAGATAACCTTTTTGCTGCTTAAAGAGCATTGCACGATCGCGTGGAAAATCAGTCCGATACATTAAACCAGCTGCTGCTTGAGATGGTGTAAAAGCAAGCTCTACCTTATAATAAATCGCACCTTGCTTTGTATGTATTTCTAAAGGAATTGGATGAACGGGAATCTCTATGGGCTTCTTTGCTAAAACAACATGCACGTTTAACATAAAAAGTATCGCCAATAAAATGATATGCTCTTTTTTAAAAGGCTTTAACATTCTTGTCTACACCACAGAAAAATTTCAAACTTTGTTTCTAAAATAAAAAGTGCTAAAAAATCAAAAAAAAGAGAGCTGTTTCATTGTTTTTTCTATTTTTTCTCAACACAATAGGCGCAATTCTTCCATTTGGTTTATCGATTCACGAGAGTCATATTTTCTTGAAATATATTTACCTCTCTAGCTTTTTATGCAATAATCACCTTTAAAAAACACAAAAAACATACTGATTTTACTAGTGAAATTCAATGCACAATAATTTAATGCGTAGAAAAAGGAATACCTATATCTGGATAAATTTCTGCTGTCATTAAACCTTTTTCCCCTTTTCCAAAACGCACAAGAACAACTTGGCCCGAACGAAGCTCTGCTAAACCAAAACGGCGCAACGTCTCCATATGAATAAAAATATCTTCTGTTCCTTGTCCACGGCTAAGAAAACCGAAACCTTTATCACGATTAAACCATTTAACAATTGCACGTTCTAGGCCACTTTCTGGAGTCACAACAACATGGGTACGGGCTGGAACTTCTGATGGGTGAACAGCTGAAGAACAATCTATGGATTTCACCTGAACGCACTTTAATCCTCGTTCAGTTTTTTCCACAGCACAAATAACTTTAGCTCCTTCCATCGCTGTTTGAAAACCATCCCGTCGCATTACTGTAACATGCAATAATATATCGGGAAAATGAGGTAAATCAGGTACAATAAATCCATACCCCTTACTACCATCAAACCACTTAATGACACCACTTATTTCAATAATCTCTCCACAAGCACCTATACTCTCCTCAGATAGGGAACAATCCTTTAATGCATCCTTACTCGTCATAATAACGTGATCCTGTAGCTTTTATAAATTGTACGATATTGATTCTCAAATTTTAAGTAAACATTGCTCTTGTACCAACACGCAAGTCCCAAGATAAGATTTCCCCATATTGTCGTATCTTCTATGTTAACATCAGCGAATATCAACATGAATATTTATAAAACTATTTGATTGTACGCTTTATATATCTTACAAAGAATGCCCTACAAAAGAGATCATATAAAAGGTTTTTTTACATAATGATATTTTCATTAATGCGTAACTTGCATGATGAAGAAGTTCAATATAAGGTGCAAAAACGACAATTCAATTAAGGAAAATGCGCATGCAATTGAAAAAAATCCTTACAACAATCACAGCATTCATTGCATTTACAGCAAATGTATATGCAAGTGAACCTATCAAAATTGGTGTTTATCTTCCATTAAGTGGTCAAAATGCATTTGGAGGTCAGCTTGAAATTAGAGGTATAGAACTAGCCCATAAAAAAGTTCCAGAAATTTTAGGCCGTAAAGTGGAACTTGTTATTATTGATAATAAGTCTGATAAAGTAGAAGCAGCTAATGCTGTTATGCGTTTAACAGCAAGTGAAAAAGTGAGTGGAATCATTGGGAGCTATGGCTCTTCGCTTTCGTTGGCAGGTGGTGAAATATCTGAAAAAGCAAAGACTCCAACCATTGCAACGTCCTCAACGAGTCCCCTTGTTACACAGGGTAAAAAATATTACTTTCGCGCTTGCTTTATTGATTCCTATCAAGGAGTAGGAATCGCAACTTATGTAAGCCAAACTTTACACGCAAAAAAAGCTGCTATCCTCAAAGATATTTCAAACGATTATGCTATTGGTCTTGCAAGTTATTTTACACGTGCTTTCAAAAAGTTAGGTGGTGAAGTTATCTCAAATTTAAACTATAATTCCGGAGATCAGGATTTTTCAGCTGTTCTTACGCAAATTATTGCACAAAAACCTGATATTTTATTCATTCCATCTTATTTTTCTGAAGGTGCTATCATCATGAAACAAGCACGAGAATTAGGAGCGAAGTTTCAAATTATGGGTGGAGATGCTATGGATAATCCAGAAACCATTACGATTGCAGGAAAAGCGGCAGAAGGTTTCTTACATACAACACTTCCCTATAGTGAGGATATGCCAAATATGTCAGTAGCTGCGCAAGAATTCACAAAAGAATGGAGAGAAGCTTACCCTGACAAAGAGCCAAATATCAATTCTGTTTTAGGGTACACGAGTTATATGATGTTTATGAAGGCTATTGAAAATGCAGGTAGCGCTGATCGTGAAAAAATTACTATCGCACTTAGCAAATTAAAAGATTTTCCAACCCCCTTTGGTGATATGTCCATGGATGAAAATCATAATCCTAAAATTCCTATTGGTATCATTAAAATACAGGATGGAAAACGTGTTTATTTAGAAGAAGTTAAACCTGCTTTTTAATTAAGAAGTTTTACTAATGAAAATACAAGAATTGGTTGAGGAGCTTTTCTCAACCAAAAACTTAAAGGTTTCTTGTTGACTTATGTAAATTAACAAATGTGGAAGGATGAGAGATGAGCACTGAAATGTTCATCCAGTATTTTTTTAATGCACTGGCATTGGGATCTCTTTATGGACTTATCGCTATTGGTTATACTATGGTCTACGGTATACTGAGACTCATTAATTTTGCTCACGGTGATATTTTTATGCTGGGAGCATATTTTGTTTTCTTTTCCACAATTGGCTTTATGCCTGCTTGGGCAGCCCTTCTTCTTTTGTTCCTCGCTGCTCTTGTTTATTATTCAGTCTTTGTAGGGTTTAAAAGGCGTCCTCCAATTTATTGGATTGCTGTTTTTTTAATTCTTGCTTTAGGGTTTGTTTATTACTTTAAAATTTCTCCACAGGATTTCACTCCGATTTGGGTTTTAGCGCTTTGTTTTTCCATTTTTATTACAAGTGCAGTGGGTGTTACTGTTGATCAACTTGCCTATAAACCTCTACGCCATGCTCCACGTATCTCGGCATTGATCGGTGCGATCGGTGTTTCTTTTTTTATTGAAAATCTTGCTACTGTACTCTTTAGTGGTATTCCGAAAGGTGTAAAACAACCAGATTTTCTTGTAACACCATTTTTATGGCATCTAGGATCAGACGCAGATGGTATCATTAGAATTGCTCCTATGTCTCTGATTGTTCCCGTTGTGTCATTAATTCTTATTGTATTACTGTTATGGATTATCCATAAAACGAAACCGGGTCTTGCTATGCGTGCAATCTCCCATGATATTGAAACGACGCGTTTGATGGGTGTATCTGTTAATAAAGTCATTGCATTTACATTTGGAATAGGCTCAGCACTTGCCGCTATATCAGGCATTATGTGGTCTTTGCGCTATCCTCAAATTCAGCCTTATATGGGTGTTCTTCCTGGCCTCAAAGCATTTATCGCTGCTGTTATCGGAGGGATTGGTTCGATACCAGGAGCAATGTTGGGAGGATTGTTATTAGGGTTTATTGAAATTATGATTATCGCATTTTTCCCCGCGCTATCTGGATATCGAGATGCCTTCGCTTTCATTTTATTGATTCTGATTTTATTGATATTGCCCACAGGATTAATGGGTAAAAAAAGTCAGGAGAAAATCTAATGGCAAAGTCAGTGACAACTATTTTATCGTGTATAAGTGTTTTAGTTCTCATAGGTTTTTTATTTTATGCTGATAGCCATTTTAATGACTATACGCTTCGTATCATAAATCTGATTGCTATTAATGCGATACTGGCAATTTCGCTTAATTTGATTTATGGTTTTACAGGTATGTTTTCTCTTGGACATGCTGGCTTTATGGCTATTGGTGCTTATGTCTGCGCAATTTTACTGCTTTCTCCTGAACAAAAAGAGATGATGTGGATTCTTGAGCCTATCGCTGAACCATTGTATCATCTGCAATTACCTTTTTTCATTGCTGTTGTTGTAAGTGGTTTGTGTGCCGCAGTTGTAGGTTTATTGATTGCTTTGCCAATATTGCGTCTTGGTGGTGATTATCTTGGAATTGCAACATTGGGTTTTGCAGAAATTATTCGCATTGTCATTACAAATGCAACATCGCTCACAAATGGCTCTTTAGGAATCAAAGGAATACCTCAAAATGCAACATTATGGTGGAACTATGGTTGGCTAGCATTCACAGTTCTCTTTATTGTTCTCTTACTGCGAAGCAATACTGGTAATGTATTACGTGCTATTCGTGATGATGAAATAGCTGCGAAAACTATGGGAATTAACGCTTTTTTCTACCGTAGTTTTTCTTTTACTGTTGGAGCGTTTTTTGCAGGTATAGGTGGAGCATTAATGGCTGCTCTTATTTCAACCATTGATCCCAAAATGTTTAATTTTCTTCTCACTTTTAATATTTTGATGATTGTTGTTGCTGGTGGTTTGGGTTCAATTACAGGGAGTATTATTGGTAGCATTGTTATTACAGTTATGCTTGAATGGCTTCGTATTATTGAAAGTCCATTTGACTTAGGTTTTATACATATTCCAGAAACACCAGGACTTCGTATGGTTGTTTTTTCTCTTTTATTGCTGGTAATTATCTTGTTTTGGAGAAAAGGCTTGATGGGACAACGTGAATTCTCATGGAATGGAATTTATAGCTTTCTGATACGCAAAAAACTTTCTAATACTGAGGGAAATCTATGAACGACACCATCCTTTCACTCAACGAGATCGTCATGCGTTTTGGCGGATTAGTTGCTGTAAATAATATTAATATGGCAATTAAACGAGGAAGTATTACTGGATTAATTGGTCCCAATGGTGCTGGAAAAACAACAGTTTTCAATATGATTTCGGGATTTTATGCCCCTACAAGCGGCATCATTCTTTTTGATGAGCAAAAAATTTCTGGAGCACCTCCTTATATTATCTGCAGACGCCATATCGCCCGAACATTTCAAAATATTCGTCTTTTTTCAGGGTTAACGGTTTTGCAAAATGTTATGGTGGGGGCGCATGTTCGACAAAAATATCCTTGGTTTTCTTCAGCTCTATTTTTTTCAAAAGCAATGAAAGAAAAAAAAGAAATTTATAAAAACTCCATGGAGCTTCTTGAACGGCTACAACTTGATCACCTTGCCAATCAATCGGCAACAGCTTTACCTTATGGTGTGCAGCGACGTCTAGAAATTGCACGTGCGTTAGCCACAAAGCCCAAATTGCTTCTTCTTGATGAACCTGTTGCTGGCATGAATCCACAAGAAAGCGAAGATCTTAAAGAATTTATAACAAAAGTGCAAAAAGACTTTGATCTTACAATTCTTCTTATCGAGCATGATATGAAAGTGGTTATGGGACTTTGCCAACATATTTTAGTCATGGAACATGGCTGTTGCATTGCCAATGGTACACCAGATGAAATTCGTAATAACCCTAAAGTTATTGAAGCTTATCTTGGCGGAGATGTGTATGGATATTCTTAAAATAAAAAATCTTCACGTTCATTATGGTGCCATTAAAGCTGTCCAAGATCTTTCTATGTCCATAAAAAAAGGAAGTATTGTCACTTTAATTGGCGCCAATGGTGCAGGAAAAAGCAGTATTGTACGTTCTATTACAGGACTTAATCGCTCTGTGTATGGAGAAATTACCTATAATGGCAAATCAATTATTAAAAAGTCACCAGAAGAGATTTTGCGTTTAGGGATTGCTCTCAGTCCTGAAGGGCGTCGTATTATGCCTCATCTCACTGTTTTAGAGAATCTCCATCTAGGTGCTTATATCCGTCATGATAAACAGGGAATTTCTCGTGATATTGAATGGATATTTGATCTTTTTCCGCGCCTACGTGAAAGATCAAAACAGTTGGGAGGAACAATGTCAGGTGGGGAACAACAAATGGTTGCTGTAGGCCGCGCACTCATGAGCAATCCTGATATGGTCATATTAGATGAACCGTCGTTGGGATTAGCGCCCCTTCTCGTTCGGGAAATTTTTTCAATTATCCGAAAAATTAATGATATGGGAAAAACTGTTCTTCTTATTGAGCAAAATGCATTTGCTGCACTTTCCATAGCTGACTATGCTTATATTTTAGAGGTAGGGCATATTTTATTTCACGGTGAAGGTAAAGCTATGCTTTCTGATCCACGTGTTAAAAAAGCCTATCTTGGTGGATAAAGGCTACAAATTAAGGAAATAAAGTTCTCCCCTCCTCCTTTTAAAAAAGCATCTCTCTATTTAATGAGAAATGCTTTTTTGCGCTTAACTATGATATCCACCATTTTTCTGCACAGTATACTCCTGCTGCTTGTTCAATAATGTGCGCTATCTGAAAAATAACTTCCTCAGAAAAAGGTTTACCAATCAATTGCAGTCCTAACGGTAAACCATTTGATGACAGACCAGCAGGAACAGAAATTCCTGGTAAACCAGCCATATTAACTGGTACCGTAAAAATATCATTAAGATACATTGCGACAGCATCATTTTTTATTTTTTCATCAGCAATACCAAAAGCAGGTGTTGGTGTTGCTGGTGTCAAAATAGCATCAATGCCTGAAGCAAAACATTGGTCAAAATCACGCTTTACGAGTGTTCTTACTTTTTGAGCTCTTAAATAACAGGCATCATAATACCCAGATGAAAGAACATAAGTTCCAACCAGAATGCGCCGTTTGACTTCATCTCCAAAACCAACAGAACGCGTATTTTCATACATCTCAATGATGTCTTTTCCAGGCATGCGCAAACCAAAACGCACACCATCATAACGCGCTAAATTAGAAGAGGCTTCTGCAGGAGCGATAATGTAATAAGAAGGTAGAGCATATTTTGTATGGGGCAAAGAAATATCTTTAATCTCAGCACCTGCTTCTTTTAACCAATTTATTCCTTTTTGCCAAAGCTCAATAATTTCTGGAGACATTCCATCTACATGATATTCTTTTGGAATACCGATTTTCATTCCTTTGATTGATTGACCAAGATAACTTTCATAATCAGGAACTGGTAAATTGACGGAAGTAGAATCTTTTTCATCAAAAGAGGCCATTGATCTTAGTAAAATAGCACAATCACGAACATCTCTAGCAACAGGTCCAGCTTGATCAAGAGATGAAGCAAACGCAACAACGCCCCATCGCGAACAACGTCCATAAGTTGGCTTTATTCCTACAGTTCCAGTAAAAGCTGCGGGTTGACGTATTGAGCCACCTGTATCGGTTGCAGTTGCACCAGCACAAATTTGTGCCGCAACAGCGGCTGCGGATCCCCCCGAAGAACCACCGGGTACGAGTTTTTCATTTGAGCCTTTTTTTCTCCATGGACTAATAACGGGACCATAATATGATGTTTCGTTGGATGAGCCCATAGCAAACTCATCCATATTAAGTTTTCCTAACATCACAGCACCATCTTGCCATAAATTAGCCGTGACAGTTGATTCATAGTGCGGTTTAAAACCATCAAGGATATTTGAACAGGCTTGAGTATGAACACCATAGGTTGCAAAAAGATCTTTAATCCCCAAGGGAATTCCTTCCAAAAGCCCTCCCTGCCCTTTCGCTAAGCGACTGTCTGATTCAGCAGCCATTTTCATTGCCTGTTCTGCTGTTATTGTTACATAAGCATTCAAAGTTGGATTCGCCAACTCTATTGCTTGTAAATAAGCTTCCGTTAATTCTGTTGCTTTGAGATTTTTCTTTGTTAGAGCATCACGAGCTTGCGCAATTGTGAGAGTTGTTAAATCAGTCATATTGGTTCTCAAATTTCAAAAATATAAAAAGTTACTCAACAATTTTTGAGACAAGAAAAAAATTTTCTTCTGTAACAGGGGCATTGGCTACAATATCTGCTGCTTTATCGCCATCTGTAACACTATCTTCACGCATTCGTAGAGTCATCGGCATCACAGATGTTAATGGCTCAACCCCACTGACATCAACTTCATTCAATTGCTCTACAAAACCTAAAATAGCATTGAATTTTTTTGTCACAGGTTCTATCTCATCATCGTGGAGGGCAATCCTTGCTAAATGTGCTATCCGCTTGACTGTCTCTTGATCAACAGACATACTCTTTACGCCTTTCTGCTTTTTTGTTTATTTATTTGATCTTTCTTCTGGCTATACAAGGCTGCACTTGTAAGTGCAAGAATATTAGATAACATGAATAAAGAATATAACTATAGATCTGAAACATTAAAAAACGTATTATACCTTTATGACTGTTATTAATATAGATGAAGTTATAACACACCTTTTGCCTAGACAAACGATAGCAGGCTTAGATTTAGGGACAAAAACGATCGGAATTGCGATTTCTGATAGGGGGCTGACTGTCTCAAATCCGCGTCCTGTACTACAGCGAAAAAAATTTACAGAAGATGCTTACACACTTATTAAAATTTTTGACCGTGAAAATGTAGGCGTTATTATCATTGGCTTACCTCTTAACATGAATGGAAGCAGTGGCTCTCGTGTTCAAGCAACCAGAGCTTTTGTGAGCAATATGAAAGCTTATACAAAAATTCCATTTGTTTTTTGGGACGAACGTTTATCAACAATTGCTGCGGAACGGTCTCTTTTAGAAATGAATGTATCGCGCGCTAAAAGAGCAAGCCGTATTGATTCGGCAGCCGCCGCTTTTATATTGCAAGGAGCTCTCAATAGAATTCAAAACTTTCATCATATGGAAGGATAGAGGACATTGAGCAAATGCCCTGCATTATATCGCGCAATGAGCATCCCGTAAGAAGATCTCCATTGTCCCCCAAGGCGGCTTTCCATATAGGCATTCGCAACATGTTCTATGTCCGTAGAACGTAATGCTGCTGCTGCTGCTGCATAAGCTACTTGTTCAACAAAAAATCTTCCTGCACCTTCATTTGCTGATGCCATATCACCTGCTGATTTAATAATTTCAATTGCTCGGGGTCCCGCTGGTCCAATATCAAGAGCAATTTTTTCCAACAATTTCTGAAACAATCCCGGTGCTTTTTCACCAATAAGAATGGCATCCTTTACCAATTGATTAGCAGAACTATTTCTCACAATTCGCGCAGGCCCATTATGCAACATTTGTGATAATGGATTATTCTCTATAAAACTTTCAATACCAAGTTGTGCAATAATTTCACCAATAATAGGCACAACCAATTGACTTACATGATAAGCAATAATAGGTGTCATAATGCGGGCAAAAGCTGCTTCAGAACGGTCATTTGCTGCATTGTCAAATGCTCTTGCTAAACGCAAAACCAATGCTTGTGAGGCAGCTATATCTAATGCAATATCTGCAAAAATACGTTCTGTCAGTGGAGGTAAAGGCTGATTGGGCATTTTTTTCCGGAAAAAATCCATACCAAATTGAAGAGCCGCTCGTAAAACACCTACCGATATGACAGATTGATCGAAACGCATCATCGTCTCGATATCTTTAATAACTTTAAGCCCTTCTCCAGCATTTCCCAAAAGCCAGCCATAACTGCCTTGGAAGTCGACAACCCCCTCTGGTGTTAAAAGTTCTCCAGAACGCTGAATTAAATGACGAATCGATATAGATCCATTTAATGCGCCATTTTCTTGTATGCGTGGAATAAAAAAACAACTTAAATGACCATCTAAATCTGCACTAACAAGATATCCGTCAGCGGTAGGATTAATAACGTTGGTTTTTACAACATTTAAACGATATAGATCACGTTCCATACTTTCATCGAAAGAAATTTTCTTAACACTTGGAAAATTGAAAGCGTATTTTTCAATATCGTCAAATGCACAAGTTAGAGAAGCAGCCTTTTTATGATGAATAGGCTTTGATGAGGAATCATATTGGCGTGATAAAAGGACATGTTGCCATTTTTTGAAGAGCTCAATATCACTAATTAAAACAGCAATAGCTGCACTCGTTATGATAACTTCATTCAAATGTCCTGTTTCTAAACCAGCAGATAAAGCTAAACGAATCGCACGCGCTTGATAGCGTACTCCATTTTCTGAGCTCGTATTTTCCCAAAGCGAGGTAACCAAACCTGCTTGTCTAGAATATTGTTGAAGAGCTTGATAGGAAGAATGGATCTCTAATCTTTCTGTTGGTTGCCCCCATTCATCATTATAGCATAGTAAAGGCTTATAATGATTCGCTAAGCAAGAAAGTTTCCATGCTTCTCGACTCGCGGCAAAATCCCCTATTTCTTCAAAACTTGCTAACAAAAACTTAGGCAAAGTAGAAGCAATACGAAACATAAGCGTATCGCTAAGAAATGTATTTTTTCGACGAGTATTTTGCGCAGATACAGCACTCATAGGTATATTCCTACATTCAAATCATTCATATCATAGACTATTTGTCTTTTTAGAGTTAAGAAACATTTATCATATTCAAACAAATGCTTGTTTAACCTGTTTAGAGAGAGATAAAGAAGAATGCTATGATGCAAGATAATTTTTTTCCACTTTTCCCTCATCAACATCTTTTAGCTATTAAAGATCTAAGTGCACAAGATCTTAATACATTGCTTGATCGTGCAGAAGCAAATGTTATCCTTTCTAACAAAATTGATAAAATAAAATCTACTTTGCATGGACGGACTCAAATTAATCTCTTTTTTGAAGCCTCTACGCGAACACAATCTTCTTTTGAATTAGCGGGTAAAAGGCTAGGTGCACACGTGATGAGTCTTGCGATCGGCAACTCATCTGTAAAAAAAGGAGAAACATTACTTGATACAGCTATAACTCTCAATGCGATGAAGCCAGATATACTGGTTTTTCGCCATAACAGTGCAGGAGCGGCAGCTTTATTAGCACAAAAAGTTGATTGTTGTGTTATTAATGCAGGTGATGGTGCTCATGAACATCCAACCCAAGCTTTATTAGATGCTCTAACCATTAAAAGGACAAAAGGTCGTATTGAAGGATTAACTGTTGCGATTTGCGGAGATATCTTACACTCACGTGTTGCCCGTTCCAATATCCTGTGTCTCAATGCTTTGGGTGCTCGTGTTCGTGCTGTTGCTCCTTCAACACTCTTACCCGCAGAAATCGCTCATATGAGTGTTGAGGTTTTTAACACGATGAAAGAAGGTCTTAAAAATGCTGACGTTATCATGATGTTGCGCTTACAGCATGAACGGATGACAGGATCTTTTATTCCTTCTACGCGTGAATATTTCCATTATTTTGGCTTACATAAAGAAAATTTAGCCTATGCCAAAAATGATTCTATTATTCTGCACCCTGGACCAATAAACCGTGGTGTGGAGATTGCATCCGATATAGCAGATGGACCACGAAGTATGATTCATACACAAGTAGAAATGGGAATTGCAGTGCGTATGGCTGTCATGGAAGCTCTATTAGATTCACGCGCAAAGATCAGTGGAGAAAAAAAATGATAAAACCTGTTGTTTTTCAAAATGCTCGTATTATTGATCCTTCGCGCGCAATCGATGAAATTGGTACAGTTATTATTGAAAATGGACGAATTATAGCCGCTGGAAAAGAAGCTCTGAATCAAGGATTCCCTGAAGAAGCAGAAGTTATTAACGCACAAAACAAAGCAATTCTCCCTGGACTTGTTGATGCGCGCGTTTTTGTTGGAGAATTAGGGAATGAACATTGTGAAACAATTGCATCAGCAAGTCAAGCGGCCGCAGCAGGTGGTATTACTTCCTTTTTGATGATGCCAGACACGCACCCAGTCATTGATAATATTGCTCTGATTAAATTTATTACGCATACAGCACAGGAAATGTCATCGGTCAATATTTATCCTGTTGCTGCCATCACACAAGGTTTCAACGGACAAGAAATAACTGAATTTGGTTTGCTCAAGGATGCAGGGGCTGTTGCTTTTAGTGAAGGAAAAAAAACACTTCAAAATTCATCTGTTATGCGACGGGCAATGAGTTATGCACGCGATTTTGATGTTCCATTGATGCATGAAACGCAAGATAAAGATCTTACAGGGCAAGGTGTAATGAATGAAGGACTGCTTGCCAGTTGGCTTGGTCTTTCTGGCATCCCACGCGAAGCAGAAGTTATCCCACTTGAAAGAGATCTGCGATTAGCAGTATTAACGCAAACACGCTATCATGCTGCTCAAATATCGACAGCACTCTCTGCTGATGCACTTCGTTCAGGTAAAAAACGCAGTGAGAAAATTTCAGCGGGTGTATCTATTAATCATTTATCTTTCAATGAAAATGACATTGGTGAATATCGCACCTCTTTTCGCTTAATGCCCCCATTGCGTACAGAAGAAGACCGTATAGCAATGATTGAAGCAATAAAGGATGGGACTATAGATGTTGTTGTCTCTTCTCATGATCCTCAGAGTATTGACAAAAAACATTTACCATTTAATGACGCGGCAGTTGGCGCTATTGGTATGGAGACCTTATTGAGCGCAGCTTTACGCCTTTATCATGATGAGAGCTTATCTCTTCTACGGATAACGGAACTTTTGTCAACGGCGCCTGCAAAGCTCTTTGGACTCAATGCAGGAACACTCAAAAAAGGTACTCATGCAGACCTTATTGTGGTTGATCTTGAAGAACCATGGGTTGTTTCAAAAGAGAAGCTCTATTCACATTCAAAAAATACCCCTTTTGAGAATGCACGTTTTCAAGGACGCGTGCTCCAGACTTTTGTGAAAGGGAAAAACGTTTTTAAACTTGATCAACAAACTTAATGAGATTCTTAATGAATGAAGCAGAAATATTTTTTCAGTTCACTCCATGGTTTATTTTCCTCATATCTTATCTCATTGGCTCGATTCCATTTGGGCTTCTTTTTACGAAATTGTTCAAAATTGGTGATATAAGAACAATCGGTTCCGGCAATATTGGAGCAACAAATGTTTTACGAACAGGAAATAAAAAGCTTGCTGCTCTAACACTTCTTTGTGATATGTTAAAAGGAACTATCGTTGTTTTCGTTACAAAATTTTTTAGTGATCCGCTAGACAATAGTATTCTTATTTCTCTAGCAGGATTTTTTGTTTTCTTAGGACATCTTTTCCCCGTATGGCTTAAATTTAAAGGCGGCAAAGGTGTTGCTACCTATCTAGGGGTGTGCTTAGGAATCTATTGGCCTGCAGCAATTATTTTTATTATTGTATGGAGTGCGATTTTTCTTCTCATGCGTTATTCTTCATTATCTGCCCTTGTTGCTGTTAGTATGACGCCGGTATTTGTTTTTTATTTTTCTGATTCTTATTTCTGTTGTATGCTGATTATGATGAGCATATTTGTTTTCATAAAACATTATGCAAATATCGGTAGATTATTAATTGGGGAAGAAAGTAAGATTGGTACGCAACACGGAGATAAATAAAGGAATCCTGCTTACTAATCGTCAACGTCTAAGCTGGTTACGGTTATTGCGCAGTGAAAATATTGGAGCTGTTAGTTTTCGCAATCTCATTGATCATTATAAAACAGCAGAAAATGCTCTGGCAGCGCTGCCAGAGCTTAGTAGAAAAGGGGGTGGTTCTGTATCTATTAAAATAGCAAGCTTAGAAGATGCAGAAAAAGAAATGCAAGAAGCTGAAAGATTAGGTGTCCGGTTTATCGGTATGGGAGAACCAGATTATCCAGCTTTTCTTAAGGTTACAGAAGCCCCTCCGCCGCTTATTGCTATCAAAGGTAATGTTGCAATTTTTCAAAAAACTTCTATTGGAATTATAGGTTCTCGAAATGCTTCAGCTGCGGGAAAAAAGCTTACGGCTCAATTTGCGCGTTTTCTCGGAGAAGCAGACTTTGTAACAATTTCTGGGCTTGCTCGTGGAATTGATAGTGTTGCGCATCAAGCAAGTTTAAAAACAGGAACTGTTGCAGTCATGGCTGGAGGAATTGATCATATCTATCCTCCTGAAAATAAAAAGTTGCATGAAGATATTATTGCCAACGGTGGAGCCATCATCAGCGAAATGCCCATTTCTTGGCAGCCGCGTGCTATCGATTTTCCAAGAAGAAACCGTATTATTGCAGCTTTGTCACTTGGTCTCTTGGTTGTAGAGGCAGCTCTGCGCTCAGGATCCTTAATTACCGCACGTCAAGCAGCTGAAATGGGACGGTTAATTTTTGCCATTCCCGGTTCTCCACTTGATCCAAGATCTGTTGGTACCAACAATCTTATCAAAGACGGAGCTCTACTCACCACACATCCTTCTGACATCATAGAAACACTTACGCCATTAATTTCACCGCTTCCAAATTCCCAACTCAATTTTTTTGAGGAACCATCCTCTTTACAACTTGAAAAGGAGAATTTTAATTTAGCAGATAAAAAAAACAACAGCCTCTCTTTAGCAGATGATGATGCAGCACGCGCAGCAGTTCTCTCCGCTCTTTCAACAACGCCAATCGATTTAGACACACTCAGTATCCACTCAGGTGTTTCACTCCCAGCTCTCTACCTCTTGTTGGTAGAACTCGACCTTGCTGGAAAGCTTATTCGACACTCTGGTGGTTGTGTGTCATTGTCGAATCTTGATCTTCCCCAAGAGCCTCAGCACTATTAATAATGCTTTGCCCTTCTTTGGCAACCATATCCAAAAGCAATGCTAAAAGCGGACTGTGCGCCTGACGCGCCATCTGATTCATTTGCTTTGACATGTCTGTAATATATTGGATAACTTTTAAATGATTTATAAACATAATCCTCTATCCTTGAGCATTTCCCCTCCTACCTCTCAATAGACGTTATTTTAGTATTTCGCCGTATGTTTTTGTAATAACAGTGGAAAATAAATCGTGTAATTCTATATAGGGTGTACTCTAATAATGACAATCATAAGTTGTACAATATTCATGTTTTTTATATGGCTAATATTTTTTTATGTGCTCTTAAGTAATTGGCATTAGCTATTCGCGTGAAAGGCGTTTATAAAAAAATTTTTATTTCAATATTTGGGTAAAATTATGAATATCGTTATCGTTGAATCTCCAGCAAAAGCAAAAACAATTAATAAATATCTTGGGTCTCAATACAAAGTTGTCGCATCATTTGGACATGTTCGTGATTTACCTGCAAAAGACGGTTCTGTTTTACCGGATCAAGATTTTTCTATGAAATGGGATATAGATTCTGCTGCCGCTAAACGTTTAAATGAAATAGCAAAAGCCGTTAAAGAAGCTGATAGCCTTATATTAGCAACAGACCCTGATCGTGAAGGAGAAGCTATTTCATGGCATATTCTGGATGTTCTCCGTCAAAAAAAAGTTTTAAAAGATAAACCTATTAAAAGAGTTGTCTTCAATGCCATCACCAAAAAGTCTGTGCTTGATGCTATGAATAATCCACGTGATATTGATACATCCCTTGTCGATGCTTATCTTGCACGTCGTGCTCTTGATTATCTCGTTGGTTTTACACTTTCACCTGTTTTATGGCGTAAACTCCCTGGTGCACGTTCGGCTGGTCGCGTTCAATCGGTTGCTTTGCGTATTATTTGTGACCGTGAATCAGAAATAGAACATTTTATCAAAGAAGATTATTGGTCTATTACAACACAGTTAAAAACCATCCGAAATGATAGTTTCCAAGCAAGATTGACAATGTTTAATCAAAGGAAGATTGGCAAGCTTGATATTCAATCTCAAGAACAAGCAGATCAAATTCGCTTTATGTTGGAGCAAGCCCAATACCATACACTCAGTGTTGAAGCAAAACCTACAAAAAGAAATCCTTTTCCTCCATTTACAACCTCTACACTACAACAAGCAGCTTCTTCAAAATTAGGTTTTTCAGCTTCTCGCACTATGCAAATTGCCCAAAAGCTTTATGAAGGCATTGAAATTAATGGTGAAACGGCAGGGCTTATTACTTATATGCGTACCGATGGTGTGCAGATAGCACCAGAGGCTATTGATTCAGCAAGAAAAGTTATTCATGAAACTTTCGGAAAAGACTATATTCCTGAAAAGCCACGTTTTTATTCAACAAAGGCAAAAAATGCACAGGAAGCACATGAAGCGATCCGCCCAACAGATTTTCAACGCAATCCTAGTCAAGTCCGTAATTTTCTCGATAGCGATCAAGCAAAGCTCTATGAGCTGATATGGAAGCGTGCCATTGCCAGCCAAATGCGCTCTGCTGAAATTGAACGTACAACTGTTGAAATTGAAGCACAACAAGGAGAAAACCATGCAAATCTACGAGCAACAGGATCTGTTATTCGCTTTGATGGCTTTATTTCCGTCTACACGGATCAACGAGACGAAGAAAATAATGAAGAAAATGAAACAACACGTTTACCACAAATAAACACTGGTGAAGCACTTACAAAAGAAAAAGTTGAATCTGTACAACATACCACAGAGCCCCCTTCTCGTTATTCTGAAGCTTCATTAATTAAAAAGCTTGAGGAGTTAGGAATTGGTCGTCCTTCAACTTATGCATCCACATTAGCGACATTGTGTGACCGTGGATATATTGTCATTGATAAACGAAAGCTTATTCCCGATGCCAAGGGACGTATTGTTACGGCCTTTCTTGAAAATTTCTTTAATCGCTATGTAGAATATGGTTTCACAGCAGATCTTGAAGAAAAGCTGGATCTTATCTCTGACGGCAAACTTTCTTGGAAAGACGTATTGCGAGATTTTTGGGATGGATTTAATGCATCTATTAGCAATATCCAAGAACTCCGTATAACCAATGTCCTTGATGTTTTAAATGTAACATTAGCACCTCTCGCCTTTCCTGAACGCGAAGATGGAAGTGATGTTCGTTCCTGTCCTCTTTGTAAAAATGGTCAATTATCATTAAAACTTGGTCGTTATGGTGCTTTTGTTGGCTGTTCTAATTATCCCGAATGTAAATACACACACCAACTTGGTACAGATACTGGAAAAGAGAATGAAGCTATACGCAATGATGAACCTGTTATACTTGGTATTGACCCTGTAACAGGAAAAGACATCTCTCTTCGCAATGGCCGGTTTGGTCCCTATATTCAACTTGGTGAAAGCAAAGAAGTTAAGCGTGCAGGACTACCAAAAGAATGGCAGGCAGAAAATGTAACCCTTGATAAAGCCTTGGCTTTACTATCTCTTCCCCGTGAAATTGGCATTCATCCTGAAACTGGAAAAACAATCACGGCTACGATTGGACGATATGGTCCCTATCTTAGCCATAACGGAAAATCTGCGCGCCTTCTTCATGCAGATGAAGTTTTTGATATTGGTATCAATCGCGCTGTTACAGTATTAGCAGAACAACAAGAAAACAAAACCAGGCAAAGCAGAACAACACCTGAAGCATTGGCAACATTAGGAGAGCATCCCGAAGGAGGAACCATTACCGTGCGCAACGGGCGTTATGGTCCTTATGTCAATTGGGGTAAAATTAATGCAACATTGCCAAAAGATAAAGATCCCATTAGTGTAACACTTCCAGAGGCACTAGAACTTATATCGGCTAAAGCATCGAGTAAAAAAACAACTTCAAAAAGAGCTTCTTCTAAAACAAAAGCAAAAATAAAAGAGATATAAATTTTGGCTAAAGGTGAAAAAAACATAAAATATCTCTCTTCATTCAAGGGGAAAACTTTTCCCAATAAGGAAGCAATCCTTTCCTTTATAATTAAGAATCCTAACCACTCAAGTAAACGAGAAATCGCCAAAGCTTTTAACTTAAAAGGTGATTCTCGTATTTTGCTTAGAGATATGTTACGTGAGTTGAAGGATCAAAATCTTATATCTAAACACCGCAAAAGAGCAATAAACAAAGGAAAATTACCTCCTGTTACTTTAGTAAAAATTAGCGGACGTGATAAAGATGGAAGTTTTATTGCACAACCTCTTGAATGGGAAGATTCTCCAAAGCCCAATATTGAAATACACTCTTTTCATCACATAAAAGGAAGTAATATTGGTGTTGGAGATCATATTCTTGTAAAAGTTTTTCGAAATAAAAATTCTGAAAGCTCAAGCCATCCTTATACGGGACGAATTATTCGTAAAATTGATGTATCTCCCAAAAGCGCATTTGCTATTGTACGAAAATTGGAAAATAATCAATGGCGCCTTGATCCTATAGACCGCAAAACCAATGAACTTATTGTTGAAATGTCTCCAGAAATGAAGATTGAAACGGGTGATCTCGTTGAAGTCGAAATAAAAAAAAATACTGGTTACGGATTAAAGAGCGCAAAAATAAAGAATGTTTTAGGGCACATTAAGAGTGAGAAAACACTCTCAATGATAGCGCTTCTTTCGAAAGGAATTCCTTATATTTTTCCTGAAAGTGTTCTTGAGCAAGCCAAACATATCAAAGCTGCCAATATGGATAATCGTGAAGATTGGCGACAATTACCCTTTATTACAATTGATCCACCAGATGCAAAAGACCATGATGATGCAGTTTATGCAACCAAGGATAAGGATCCAGCAAACAATGATGGTTGGATTATTATTGTAGCCATCGCAGATGTTTCTTACTATATCAAAACAGGAAGTGCTTTAGATAAAGAAGCATTGAAACGCGGAAATTCTGTTTATTTTCCCGATACTGTTGTGCCAATGCTGCCTGAACGCCTTTCTCATGATTTATGTTCTCTACGTGAAGGAAAAGAACGGCCAGCTTTAGCAGTTCGTATGATTTTTGATGCAAACGGTAATAAACGAAAACATAGTTTTCATCGTATTATGATGCGGGTAAGAGCCAAACTTTCTTATCAAGAAGTACAATTGGCAATTGAAGGTAATATAAATGAAAAAATAGCCCCTCTTTTTGAGAGCATTTTGCACCCCTTATGGGAAGCCTATGCATGCCTTAAAGCTGCGCGAAATCTTCGACAACCACTAGAATTAGAAATTGCAGAAAAAAAGATTATTCTTGATCAAAATGGATGCATAAAAGATGTTGTGAGTGAAACACAATTAGAAGCACATCGTTTGATTGAAGAGTTTATGATACAAGCAAATATTGCAGCTTCTGAAACCTTAAAAGAACATCATCAGCCCCTCATCTACCGTATTCATGAGAAACCCTCTCTTGCCAAGCAAGAAATACTTCGGAGCTTTCTTCAAAGTTTGGGGATACCACTTTCCCGCGGAAGCGAACTTACCTCAGCGCGCCTTAATAGAATTTTAGAAAAGGTCGCTCATACTCAACAACAAGAACTAGTCAATCAAGTTATTTTGCGTTCACAATCACAAGCAGAGTACAACCCTAAAAATAGTGGCCATTTTGGTTTGAACTTGCAGAACTATACACATTTTACATCACCAATCCGTCGTTATGCTGATCTCATTATTCATCGAGCACTCATTAAAGCTCTCAAATTAGGAAATGATCAATTAACAGAGACACAAGAACAAAATCTTGCAGAAATTGCTACGCAAATTTCTTTATATGAGCGCCGTGCGATGGTAGCTGAAAGAGAAACGATTGATCGGCTTGTTGCTCACTATTTAACGAATAAAATCGGTCGTATTTTTACAGGTCGCATTTCCGGAGTTACAAAAGCAGGTCTTTTTATCTCACTTGATAAACTCAATACAGATGGTTTTGTCCATATTTCTACACTTAAAAATGATTATTATCATTTTGATGAAGCACAACATGTTCTTGTAGGACAGCGTAGCCATAAAGGCTATCAACTCAGTGATGTTGTAGAAGTAAAACTTATAACGGTACAACCTTTTGCTGGCGCTTTATGCTTTGAACTCTTAACAAAACCTCGTCCAATAAAATTTTCACCAACATCCTACCATAAAAACAAATTAAAAAAACAAAAATATACTTTTTATGGGAAAAGAAAAAATTAATTAAAAATAAAAAGTAAAAAACATTTTTATAATTTTCGTTGTATTATTTTTTATTTTAAAGTCTAAAAATCTTTATTAAAAATAATTAAACCTCTTGTTTCTCTCTTTAAAAGCATATAAATAATAATGACTTAAAGCTAAGAAAAGACCTATAATATGTAGTATTTATATTATTTTTATGTTTTATTTAGTATATAAAGGTATGTGATTTATTTTATAAATATAGTAATTTTATAAAAATCTTGCAGGTTTTTTATACTTAATAGGTGAGAAAATCTGCAAAAGGGAGCTTGAGCTTTTTTCATTTCAGCACACCTTTTTATTATTCGAATAAACAAAAGTATCTTAAGTCATTCTCATGAAAAAAAAAGCTTTTGACTCTCAAAATAATTCTTTGCGTGCCATTATTGCAGCTATTGCAACCATTGGTACCGTTGGAACAGCATTGGGAATGGGAACACAACTTGTCTCTTTTCTTATGGCAGAAAAAGGACTTTCCAACAGTACAATCGGCTATAGTGGAACTGTTGGTGGAATCGCCACAATTATTGCAGCTATTTTTACGTCTCGAATCGCCTTATGCTTAGGAATTTCTCAAACAATATTGCTTATGATGGCTATAGGATCTTTAAGTTTTTTAGGATTCTATTTTTTCGACCCCTTATGGGTTTGGTTCATTTTAAGGTTTATATTACATTTCACTATGACAGTTATGTTTATCCTGTCAGAGTTTTGGATCAACAGTTGTGCTCCCCCTAAAAAACGTAGCTTGGTTCTTTCCATTTATGCTATTGTTTTAGGATTAGGGTTTGCAGTAGGTCCAACGTTGCTAGCAAAAGTGGGAACACAAGGCTTTATTCCTTTTGCTGTTGGCTATAGCCTTATTATACTTGCTGTTATCCCAATTCTTGCAGCTTGGAAATTAAGTCCAGAATTTCAAAAAAGCCAATATACGCCATTTTTTCGTTATCTTTTTTATGTTCCAAGTGCCATGATGGCAGTGTTTGTTTACGGTGCTATTCAAATGGGCGCATTAACTCTTATAACACCCTTTACTTTATCCATTGGCTATAATGAGCATGAAGCAGCACACTTTATGGCAACGCTTGCACTTGGGAATGTTTTGCTCTTAATTCCTATCAGCATTATAAGCGACTATGCCAAAGATCGACGTTATCCACTAATAAGTTGTGCTATCCTAGGTCTTGTGGGAACTTTTATGGTACCATGGATCACTCAATATCCATGGGTTCTAATGCTTGATCTGTTCCTTCTTGGTGGTGTATCAGCTAGCCTTTATACAATTGCTCTGGCACATCTAGGAGCACGTCTTAAGGGCCAAGAACTTGCTGCTGCTAATTCTGCCTTTATTTTTTGCTATGGAATTGGTATGCTCATCGGGCCAACCTTTATTGGAAAATCCATGGATATTTTTAATCCTTTTGGTTTTTCAATAGCTATGGCTGTTTTTTTCGGTTTATATGTCATTTTGGTATTTATCCAACTGATGAGAAAATTAATCAGCTCTTGACTTTTTTGAGAACATCCGTACTGTTGCCGGAAAATCTGATGATGTCGGAAATAAGTTTTGAAAGCAATAATATTTTTTCAGTATAAATAGGGTATTTACATTATGGCTAAAGCAGCAACCATTAAGATCAAGCTTTTATCAACTGCAGATACTGGTTTTTTCTATGTAACAAAGAAAAACAGCCGCACAATGACAGATAAAATGAGCAAGCGTAAATATGATCCAGTTGTAAAAAAGCACGTTGAATTTAAAGAAACAAAAATTAAATAAATAAAATTATTATTGAATTGATAGATTTTATACTCCAAAAGAAATGTGGGAGTATTGCTCTTCAAAGTTATTTTTTGAGGGGTGTTTTTTTATTTCCTTAAGTTTAAAAAGTTTACTTTAAACTTTGTACGTTTTGTACGGATTTGGATTAAGTTGATTTATTATTTAAGTTGCTTACATATATTCTGCATGAGTATTTGATTATTGTGATATCTAACGAAAATTTTGTCATTAAAACGAGACATTGTTTCGTCATATGAATAAAGCTTCTCGGATGAATTATAAACAATACTAAAATAGAGTTATAGTAATGTTAGCAGTTTCTTTATTTCATGAAAAAATCTTTTTCTCATTTTAATCTAAGAATCTTTAATCTAAAAGTTATCCGTTTCAGTATTTTTATCGCTGCCAGCATTCTTATCATTATGTCAACTTACTTTAAGAAAACTCAGCAGTTGCCTCAAAAAGAAAAATTTTCTTCTCAAAACTCTGTTAAAGGAAATGCTTTAATCATTGATGGCGATACCATTATGATTTCTTCAATTAAGATTCGACTAGCTGGAATTGATGCTCCTGAACTCCACCAATTTTGTGGAAAAAAGGAAGCACGCTACCCTTGTGGGCTTGAGGCAAAGAAATATTTAGAACAATTATTAAAAAATCAAACTGTTATATGTCACTGGCAAAAAACAGATAAATATCGCCGTATTCTTGCAACATGTAAAACAAAACAAGTTAGCAATATCAACGCAACACTTGTACATAATGGTTGGGCTGTAAATTATTATGAATACCCCAAAGAAGAGCAAGAAGCGAGAAGGAAAAAGAAAGGAATATGGGCATCAAGTTTTCAACGACCAAAAGAATGGCGCAAAGCAAATCCTCGCACAGAATAAGAAAAATATTTTTTAATTTTATTTACTAATGAAACAATGTAGCCCAATTATCAAACTTGAAAAAGAGATCTATTCCTGTCGTGTTTGCGTCCAACAACCCCATTATTTTCCTCCTCTTCCTCATGAACCAAACCCTGTCGTTTATTTATCCGATACTGCTTCGATTGCAATTGCAGGCCAAGCACCAGGATTGCGTGTTCATGAAACTTCTATCCCTTTTAATGATCGTTCGGGCGAAAGATTGCGTAATTGGCTGGGTGTTACAAAAGAAGAATTTTATAATAAATCTCTCTTTGCTATTGTTCCTATGGGATTTTGTTTTCCAGGTTATGACAAAAATAAAGCTGATTTACCACCAAGATGTGAATGTCGAGAAATATGGCATGAAAAGATATTTCAGGCAATGCCTCAAATAAAGCTTGTTCTTGCCATTGGTCGTTATGCGCAAAAGTGGCACATTACAGAATTAAAACATAAAACCGTTTCTGCAACTGTTGGTGATTGGAGAAATATTCTTTCCATTCCTCAACCTCGAGGCTATAATGTTATGCCTTTGCCTCATCCGTCATGGCGAAATACTTCTTGGTTACAGAAAAATCCATGGTTTAACGATGAGCTTATTGTATATCTGCGTCGTTTAGTGCGTAAATTTTTATAAATTAAGATATTGAGAAGAAATATGGATCGTCTTGACCGAAAAATTTTACATCTTTTGCAAGAAAATGCGACACTTTCTGTTGCTGATATTGCTAAAAAAGTGGGACTTTCGACCACTCCTTGCTGGCGTAGGATTCAAAAACTTGAAGAAGATGGCGTCATTCAACGTCGTGTTGCTGTTCTTTCTCCAGAAAAAGTAAACGCACACGTCACTGTTTTTGTGTCTATTCGCACAAATACACATAGTCATGAATGGTTTAAGCGTTTTTCACAAATTGTGCAGGAGTTCCGTGAAGTTATTGAATTTTACCGAATGAGTGGAGATATTGACTATTTATTGCGTGTTGTTGTTCCCAATATTGAAGCTTATGATCTTTTTTATAAAAAATTAATTTCTAAAATTGATATCCGTGATGTCTCATCTTCTTTCGCAATGGAACAGATTAAATATACAACGGAGCTTCCGCTGAATTATATTAAATTACATGAAAAGGTAAATGAACATAACTCTTAAGCGTTTTTTATATCCGTCTCATCATCTCTTAAGTGTTCAAACTTTCTTGTTCCAAAACCGCCATTTGTGCATGAGTTAAAACAGCAGCTTTGACAATTCCAGCTGCTATAGCTGCTCCTGTTCCTTCACCAAGACGCATTCCAAAATCTAGAAGTGGTTCTTTGCCAATTTTTTGTAAAAGTTTACGATGGACTTTTTCAGAAGAAACATGTCCAACGAGAGTATGATCAAGAGCTTTTGGATGCATTTTATAAAGGACCGCTGCCGCTGCTGTTGCCACAAAACCATCTAAAATAACGGGTATCTTTTCCATTCTTGCCGCCAAAATAGCACCAACCATAGCAGCAATTTCACGTCCTCCTAAGCGACGCATTATCTCAAAAGGATCATTTAAATGCTCCTTATGCAAGGAAACTGCTGCCTTAACCGCTGCTATTTTACGCTGATAAAAATCACCCTCCGATTCCATATCATGTCCTGTCCACTCTTCAACGTCTCCACCAAACAATGCTAAACATAAAGCTGAAGCTATTGTTGTGTTTCCAATTCCCATTTCACCAATACATAAAAGATCTGTTCCACCAGCAATGGATTCCATTCCAAATGCCATTGTAGCAGCTGCACTTCTCTCGTCCATTGCAGCATCCTTGGTAATATTCATTGTTGGATATTCCAATGCTAAATCAAAAATTTTTAATCCCAGATCATAAGCGATACAAATTTGGTTGATAGCAGCACCGCCAGATGCAAAATTTTGTACCATTTTTTGTGTCATAGATTGTGGAAATGGTGTAATATTCTCCTCTACAATACCATGGTTTCCAGAAAAAATAGCAACCAAAGGTCGCGTTACTATAGGTTTTTCTGTACCTCTCCACCCCGCATACCAAACAGCAATATCTCCTAGTTTTCCCAATGTTCCTTGCTCTTTTGTTAAGTTTTTTTGCCGTTTTTTTGCCAAAATTATAGAAAACTCATCAGCAACAGGTAAATTTGTAAGCAAAGCACGAAAATCATCAAATGGACTAGCGATCATAAGGATACCTTTTAAAATCTACAATGTTTATGAAAATCACGTCATATATACAGGATATGAATAATTTATTGTTTTTTTAACAGTACTTTAAAAATGTTAAATACTATGAAAGCAATAATTTCTACATTCTATTTTTTACCCCAATAACAAACGTGCAAGATTCAAAATGTTATTAATATCTTATGACTACCTTTACAGTGATACCCTTAAACTATTTTTTATTTAATAGGCATAATCAGCATGCCGTTTAATATATAAATTCTAACATTCTTATTCATAATAAAAGTTATAAACTTTCAAAAACTTATAAAATTAAAGGGATCAAAATTATCGCAAAGAAATCAAAACGCAAAGGATCTCAACTTCAATATATGTTAATTGTCTGACTGTTATTAAATGAGAGCATAAAAAGCTTCTTTTAAAGTACATATATCTGCGTTTGGTTTTGTCGCATCATTTGATAGTATTTGCCGCCATCGACGTGCCCCACCCCGCCCATGAAATAAACCAATCATGTGACGCGTCACATGAGAAAGCCGTCCCCCCGATGCAATATGTCGAGCTGCATAATCACACATAACCTCAATAAGATCACTCTCACTTAGACTATTCTGCGACTCACCATAGAGTTCAAAATCAATATGTTTTAACAAAGTTGGATCATGATAAACTTGGCGACCAACCATGACAGCATCACAGAAAGTTAAGTGTTCTTTGATCTCATCAATCGATTTAATTCCACCATTTATCCCAATGAATTTATGAGGATATTGACGTTTTAATTTGTAAACCCTTTCATAATTAAGGGGCGGAATATTGCGATTTTCTTTCGGACTCAATCCTTGTAGCCATGCCTTGCGTGCATGTATCCAGAGCGCATCACATCCAGCATTCCAAACTTGATTAGCCAAAAGATCTAATGCTAATTCTTCATCTTGTTCGTCCACTCCAATCCGACATTTGACAGTTACAGGTATAGTAACCTCTTGTTTCATTGCTTCTACGGCATTTGCCACAATGTCTGGATGTAGCATCAAACAAGCTCCAAAGACACCTGCTTGAACACGATTTGATGGACAACCAACATTGAGATTTATTTCGTTATAGCCAAAATCCTCAGCAATTCGTGCAGCTTCTGCTAACTTTTTCGGATCTGCCCCCCCTAATTGTAATGCAACTGGACGTTCTTTGTCGCTAAAAGCCAACAATTGTTCACGAACACCATGAATGACAGCATCTGCTACCATCATTTCCGTATAAAGGAGAGCTTTTTTCGTTAAAAGACGATAAAAAAACCTGCAATGTCGGTCTGTCCAGTCCAACATTGGTGCTACTGCAAATTTTATAGGCGATGGAAGGTTGTAAAATATCATGAGGGTATTACTCTCATGTCCCTATAGCTCTCTCTTTATACATAGAAAAATACTTACTTTTAGTTTACGGAAAATTTTATTCTCTTATACTATCATGAGTATAATAACAGCTCATTATTTTCAATTGATATCAAGGTTTACTACAATCAATCATGCCAAAACACAATATCGCATTTCTCATAGATTAGTGTTCAGGTATATAAACATGAAAAAAGAAGATTTTTACTATAATATAAAAAACTCATTTATAAGTTCTTCTTACGCTCTTCAAGTCTCTCCCCTTACATGATTTAGTACAGCGTTTAAGATAATAAATGCTAAACTAACACATTATACAATTTTTCATGATCGATTTAATTTTCTTTAGATTTTTTAACTCATTGTGCAAATAAACGCTAAAAAAGTAGCTTTATCTTCTCCTAAAGAAGAAAAAAACCTTATTTCATACGAATCTAATTATAAATCATTTTTTATCAATGAGTTATTTTTGGTAATATTCTTAGATTTCACTTTATAAAATAGACAAATTTCATCTTAAATATTCTATCTAATTTTGCTATTTTGTGATTCTTGCAAAAAAAAAACTAAAATCAGGGTATAGACAGCCATTGCCTTTTTAATATCTATAACTGATATCAGTATCTCTTGAAGGAAAATATTTACAATATTGCAGATAAAATCTGTAAAATGAAATGATCATAAACGTTGTTCAATCTCTTGTTGGCTTTGCATATAGGAAGAAAGAGTATCAACCTCTTGTTCATTAAATAGGAGCCCCAGTTTTGAACGACGCCATAACACATCTTCACATACTTTAGCCCATTCTTTTTCCATCAACCATTTTACTTCTACTTCATAAAGCCCATGTCCAAAATTTTTTCCTTTATTTGCCTTACCATGTGCAAAGATCAGCAATGCTTCTGTACCGTAGGAGCGTGCAAGCCTGCGATGTGTAAAAACATCTAAATCTGGCATTAAAAGAGCAATCCTATTTTCGATTGTATCTAATTTGTTATAGGGGAAATCTCCCCCTGGAAGTACTGCCTTAGCCGTCCATGATGCTCCCTTTTTACCAAGTGCTTTTTCAACAAATTTCATCGCATCTTCAGCTAACTTACGATAAGTTGTAATCTTTCCACCATAAAGATTAAGTATCTTTGGTGTCGTTCCTGTTCCCATTTCTTTTAAAACATAATCGCGCGTAATTTCTTGTGCTTTTGAAGCTCCATCATCATAGAGTGGACGAACTCCAGAGTAAGACCAGACAATCGTTTCAGGTAATACTGGTTGTATGAAATATTCACTGGCTGCTGCACAAATATAATCAATTTCTTTATCAGTAATATGAACGTCAGCCGGATCTCCTTGATAATTACAATCTGTTGTTCCAAGCAAGGTAAACTCTTCTTGATATGGAATAGCAAATATAATACGCCCATCACCATTTTGAAAAATATAAGCACGATCATGAGTATAAAGTTTGGGAACCAAAATATGAGAACCTCTAACAAGCCGTATTGGCGTATGTTCTTTACAGTCTAATACGCTTGCCAAAACATGATCAATCCAAGGTCCTGTCATATTCGCAACATAAGAAGCAGTGACATTATATTCTTTACCGCTTAACTTGTCTTGAAGAAAGATACGCCATTTTTTGTCTTCTCTTTTTAAAGATAGAACTTTTGTGCGTACTTTTATATCAGCTCCCCACTTTTCTGCATCACGAGCATTGGCAATGACTAAACGCGCATCATCTACTCTTGCATCAGAATATTCAAAACCTCTCTGATATTCTTTTTTCAGTGTAGAGCAAAACTTTTTTGAAAAATTAATCGTTTTACTGCGCCACAATTTCTGATTCCAGTTCCCTAAATAATCATAAATAAAAAGTCCAAAACGCAATATCCAAGCAGGACGCAATTCTTTATGATAAGGAAGAAGAAAACGTAAAGGACGTACAATATGTGGAGCTATGCGTAAAATGATCTCGCGTTCTTTGAGTGCTTCACGAACAAGTTTGAACTCATAATGTTCAAGATAACGAAGACCACCGTGAATAAGTTTTGTTGATGCACTTGAAGTCCCTGATGCAAGATCTTTCATTTCAGCTAATCCTACTTTAAAACCGCGTCCAGCTGCATCTCTTGCCAATCCACACCCGTTTATCCCTCCCCCAATGATAAACAGCTCATAATGTGTTGTGGTTTTCATAATTTCACTTTTCATTATTTAATTTTGTTTCTCAGTCCTCAATAAAGCAACAGGAAAAAATAATACAAGTGTTCTTCATTGTATTATCAACGTACTTTTTCCTAAAATAAACACGCACAAAAAGCTTTTGATACCCTTATACATCAAAACAACATTTGACAAATTAAAGAGAGGATTTTTTATCCTGTAGGCAATATAATCTTTGCAAATGTACATCATATGAAAGCTTTTTAGAGAAAAATTAATGTTTTTTATTATTTGAGAATACATACTATAGCTAAATGCTTTATTGCACATAGAGAACGCTTTTCATATAGTTTACTCAATGACACAATAGAAAATGTAAAGGTATACAGATGACTCATCAACCTGAAAACTCGAAAATAACACTTGTTTCAAAAATTTTAGTCCCAGTTATGTTGAGTATTTTAACCTTTTTACCTTCTTTATCAAACGCAACATCACAGCAGACAGTAACCAATCATTTAAGCTTAGAAAAACTTAAAGCACAACTTTTAGAAGATTCTAGCTTTTTATCTAAGCTTAAAGAAAAAATGACACCGCATACTGATTCTCAGCATATTCAACAAATTGTTAGAGAGTATCTTCTTACTCATCCAGAAGTTTTGATTGAAATGCAGCTTATCCTTCAAGATAAGCTGGAAAAACAAAATGAAGACGAAAGTCAAAGCTCAATTATTCATTTATTAGAAAAGGAAATTTTTCACTCTCCTCATGACGCTGTTTTGGGGAATCCAAATGGTAAAAAAGTACTTGTTGATTTTTTTGATTACAATTGCAGATTTTGTAAAAGTGCCTATTCAGATATAGAAGACTTGATAAAAGAATATCCAGATCTACGGGTTATTATCAAGGATTTACCGATTTTGGGATCTGATTCTATGGCGGCTCATACCGTTGCTTACGCATTTCGAAAACAATTTCCAGAAAAATATCCTCAGTTTCATAAAAAGCTTTTAATGCATCAAGGGCGCGCAAATGAAGCTAAAGCTATAAAAATAGCTGTTTCATTAGGAGCAGATGAAAAAAAACTCCGTAATGCAATAAAAGACCCTAATCTGCAAAAAGCTTTTAAAGAAAATATTCACATTGCCTCTACACTTCATATTACGGGAACACCTTCTTATATCATTGGTAATAAAATATTCATCGGCGCAGCCAGACAAGATATTCTAAAACAAGCGATAGATAATACACAGTAAATACCCTATTCTATACCTGATTAGTTTTAGGAAGAATACTGTAAATGAGGTAATTTTATGCTTTCTCTTTTTTGACAACAGGCTTATAAATGCAATTTTGCGTAAAGCAGATACGAGTTTAAAATTGCAAAATATAATGAATTTAAAGGAAATAAATATCTTTAAAGCTTCAAAAGATATCATCCCTAATCTAGAGATATTCTGTCATAAAACGAAATAATGACGATCTTCATTGATCAAGGAGTTAGAAATAAAATGGCAACAAAAAAAATGGATTTGGCAAAATATACCGCAATTGATACGAACATTATTCGTGATCTTGCTGAAATTTTGAATGATACAAATTTAACGAACATTGAAGTTGAACAAGGGGAGCTTCGTATTTGTGTCTCACGCCAAAATACCTCAACTTCTTCCGAGCAAGCGATCTATGCTCCTGTTTCTACTCCTACTTTTTCTGTAACATCTTCTCCAGTTCCAACAGCTGAATCTCCTATACACTCTATCCAAGAAGATAAATCAAAAAACACAATAACCTCTCCAATGGTTGGAACAGCCTATCTTGCACCTTCACCAGGCGCACAACCTTTTGTAGAAGTAGGACAAAATGTTTCTGAAGGGGAGACATTACTTATTATTGAAGCCATGAAAACAATGAATCAAATTTCATCACCGCGCTCCGGTACGGTAACCACTGTTCTTGTCAAAGATGGTCAACCTGTTGAATTTGGTGAACCACTTATTATTGTTGAATAAAGCGAGGGGCAACCATGATTCGAAAAATCCTCATTGCTAATCGAGGAGAAATTGCTCTTCGCGTTTTACGTGCATGTAAAGAACTTGGCATAAAAACCGTTGCTGTTCATTCTACAGCTGATGCAGATGCAATGCATGTTCGTCTTGCTGACGAAAGTGTTTGTATTGGCCCTCCTCCTGCTCGTGATTCTTATTTGAGTATTCAGCAAATTATTGCTGCTTGTGAAATTACAGGAGCGGATGCTGTTCATCCAGGTTATGGCTTTCTTTCTGAAAATGCAAAATTTGCAGATGTTCTAGAAGCCCATGATATTACATTCATCGGTCCAACAGCTACTCATATCCGAATCATGGGCGATAAAATCGAAGCAAAGAAAACCGCCAAAAAACTTGGTATTCCTGTAGTTCCAGGTTCAGATGGAGCAGTCACTGAAGAATCAGATGCTTTACGCACTGCTCGTGAAATTGGTTATCCGGTTATTATAAAAGCTTCTGCTGGTGGTGGCGGACGTGGTATGAAAGTCGTTCATTCTGAACAAGAATTTTCTATAGCTCTCAAGACAACGCGTTCAGAAGCGAAAGCTGCTTTTGGTGATGACGCTGTTTACATAGAAAAATATTTAGAAAAACCCCGTCATATTGAAATTCAAGTCATAGGTGATGGTGCGGGAAATGCTATTCATTTAGGAGAACGCGATTGTTCACTTCAACGACGACATCAAAAAGTATGGGAAGAAGCTACGTCACCTGCACTTAATGAAACTGAACGGAAAAAAATTGGAAGTATTGTTGCAAATGCTTGTGCCCAACTTGGATATCGTGGAGCTGGTACTATTGAATTTCTTTATGAAAATGGCGAATTTTATTTTATTGAAATGAATACACGTTTACAAGTCGAGCATCCTGTAACTGAAGCAATTACAGGTATAGATTTAGTCCACGAACAAATCCATATTGCATCAGGCTGTAAACTTTCAGTGACACAAGATGAAGTCTGTTTTTCTGGTCATGCCATTGAATGCCGTATTAATGCAGAAGATCCCATTAACTTTACGCCATCACCTGGAACCATTACACATTTTCATACACCTGGAGGTTTAGGGATTCGTGTTGATTCAGGCGCTTATTCAGGTTATCGTATTCCTCCTTACTATGATAGCATGATTGGAAAGCTGATTGTTCATGGACGTACCCGTTTAGAATGTATGATGCGTTTACGGCGTGCTTTAGATGAATTTGTCGTCGATGGGATAAAAACTACACTACCTCTTTTTCGCGATCTTATTAATAATCAAGATGTTGCTGATGGTAATTATAATATTCACTGGCTAGAAAATTACCTTGCTCATCAATCAAAGTCTTCAGATTCGTAATTCGATAGCAAAACGGTGCATTCTTATAAAAGATTCTATAAGATATCAACATAAGGATAGTTCCAACCTTGCTGTAAAAAGTGGAAAAAAGGAAATAAATTGGTTATTTTTTATATAGTTTTCTTTTAATATGCATAAAATTTAATAATTTTCTGTTTTCCTTTTTGTTAGTTTGTGCTAACTCCTACATGGTTACGCCCTTATAGCTCAGTTGGTAGAGCACCTGATTTGTAATCAGGGGGTCGGGAGTTCGAGTCTCTCTGGGGGCACCATATGTTCTTTTAATTACGTGTAGCTTTTCATTTTCCGAGTGTTTTTAAATTCAAGAGAAGGTAGAGGTGAGCGTGAATTTACAAAATATGTTATTTTTATCAAACTTCTTTTTAATGCTTTGAATTCAGCTAATTTCTACCAAGGAAAATATTAAAGTTTAAGTTTCTAATGAATATACTAACAACTTCATAACATTGGTAAAATTATCCGGCGGGCTATTATTAAAAGAATCAGAAAGTTTTTTGTAAAATTCTTTCCACAAACATTTTTTTCAATAAAGCCACCTAATTCATCAGCCTTAACTTTAGCAAAGACATAAGGCATGTGTTTCATTTATTAAAGCAAATTCTTTTCTTTAAAAAGGTTGTAGCCTTCTATCTAACAGCGTTTTTGCTGTAAAATTCAAATTATCTATCTGCTCAACTAAAGAACTTTTATTGTTTAGCTTTTGTGCTTTTTTCAAAGAGATGTGGACTTTCAAGAATAAGCTTTTCTCGTGCTTTTTGTAACTGTTTAATGACTTCATCAATCTTTGACGGAGAACAAAAAGATTCTTGGCTATTCAACAAATGCAGCCTCTCCTTTCCCTCATATAAACATTGCATCTGAGATTGAAGTATTCTAACTTCTTGAAAAAAAAGACGTCCTGTTTCCTTAAAACCATTATTAAGTGCAAAAAGTTGATCAGAAATAGATAGCAGAATTTGTTTTAAAAAACGCTCATTTTCTTGGCGTTTACGATATTCTAAAATAAGAGCATGGCTTATTTCATCTAACTGTTTTTTTGTAGAATCAATTTGACGCAATAAATTTGGTTTTTCCCCCATATCACCTTTTCTCACCTTCACAAGCATAGCATGAATGTCTAATAACTTAATTGCGGAATGAGATAAATAATCAACAACTGTAGGCGTATTAACATAGCGTTCCCGTGCAATCATCACAAAAACTCACCTAATGACTGTTTTTTACATTCATCCCGCTATTTATTTTTCATTTTACAAGACCATTCTAAAGAAAGTGCTAAAAAATATTACCTCCAATACATTATTCGATGGAGCCCTTTCTCTCTTTTCACGATCAACGTGGAATCCGTGGAGAGAGAAAACGTACAGGTGTATAAAGGATAAGATGTGTTGTTTTTTCCAATACACTACTACCATCAGCAAGAAGGGCTTGACTAGGTGACAATTCTGTACCTTGCATAATTGTGGAAGCCAAAGAACCTTCTCGAGAAAGAGCCATCAACGTTGGCGAAGATGCAAAGACATTGTGTGCTCCCCCATCCACATGAGAAAAATCAAGAACAGCTATTCCATTTTTACGCAACATTTCGATATCTGAGCCATCGCCCACACGATGATGTCCACCCGTAAGACGTCCTGAAACGGCAAGAGCTTTATCCGCTCTGGATACTAAAATAGCGGTTGGCTGCGGGAGTTTTTTTATATCATTAAGTTGGCGCTCAAATACATCAACATCAATATCTGGTGCAGCCATTAATAAACTTGTAATACGACGAATAGGCCTATATTTTCCCTGTAACGCTAACGTTCTAAATGCTTCCATTATAACAAAATTGCCCATAGAATGTGCAATAACCGAAATTTGATCAGCATTGGTTTCACTAATAAGTGTTAAAAGCTCTATCAATCCGTCACGGGCAAAATTAGCACTGTCACGATCATAAATATAAAGAGGAACTGATCCGGCCGAAGGCCAAGAATAATGCACAGCGACAACATTTAAAGAATAATCGTGTGTAAACTGTGCTGTACGAAATGTACCATCTGCAAAATTATTATTATACCCATGGATAAAAAGAAAAATTTCTCTTTTTCCTTTTGGCTTTTTTGCTAAAGCAGCATTTAATTGCTGTTTAAACTGTTCTTTATTATCGTATTTTTGCAATGCTACTGCTGCAAAATACTTATCATTCGTAGGTTTATAGGCATTTATTTCAACAACTCCCTTTACATGTTGCTGAGGAATTCCTACGTCAACGCGATTATAATGAACTTTATTTGATCGCTCTGCACCATAAGGTTGAGCGTAATTATTTTGCATCATACGACTTGTTGCAACATATACTGGAACGATGGCTTTTGGAGAAACTGGTTTCCCTTCAACTTCCCTTTCTACGGCAGTCATAGAAGGTGTTGCATGTACCCCATGCCAAAGTACAGCACGTGAATCACTACACGCTGATAATAAAGAAATACAAATAAGAAGTGTTAAATATCTCAGAATCATTATACTTCTCACTGCAACTTAACCCCACCTTATAAAAATATAACATTTCAAATGCATAGATAAAGTAATAAAAAACGAAACATTATTGGCAACACACCAACAAATAACATACAAAAAAGATTTTTCTATAATGCCTATAAATCCCCTCTCTCTAACATAACTTCATCTCATTATGGAGAAACTCACTGCTAACTGGTGCGGTCGAGAAGACTCGAACTTCCACGGGTTGCCCCACAGCGACCTCAACGCTGCGCGTCTACCAATTCCGCCACGACCGCACGTGGAAAGAAAAAACCTTGGTTTTTAGCCTTTAACAAATCATAAAGAAAGGTACAAGCCAATTTTCTTTTTCTCATAATTTATTTTATCCGGATGTTTTATAACTTAATAGAGATTACGAGAAATATAGGCTTTACTATGACCTTTGAACCATCATCATAAAATGTTCTTGTGCCGCTTGATCTTTTTCATAATAACCATGAAAGTTTTTTGTAATTGTTGTAGAGCCCTGTTTTTGGATTCCTCTCATAGCCATACACATGTGCTCAGCCTCAATCAATACTGCTATACCATGAGGCTTCAGATACGTTTTTAACGCGTGAGCCACTTGCGCTGTCATAGCTTCTTGAGTTTGTAAACGACGAGAAAAAATATCTACAACACGTACAATTTTTGAAAGACCAACAATTTTTGTATTAGGAAGATATGCTATATGTGCTTTCCCAATAATTGGGATCATGTGATGCTCACAGTGTGAATAAAAAGATATATTCTTTACGATTACGGCTTCATTGTATCCTGAAACCTCTTCAAAAACTGTACCTAAGGTTTCTTTAACCGATTGACTATAACCATTAAAAAGCTCGCGATATGCCTTGGCTATACGTTTTGGAGTATCTAAAAGCCCTTCTCTATTTGGATTTTCCCCTATCCATAAGAGTAATGTACGAATCGCCTCTTCCACCTCTTCAATACTCGGACGCTTTTCTTCAGATAAATTTGTGTCCTCTTTAACAACATTACGCATTCAAAAACTCCAAGCTTATTCTATACAAAGCATTTGCTCCATACCTATCTCATTTTGTATAATCTCTATATAAGCGAATTAAAAGTTTAAACAATCACGACTCTCAAAATTTCAGGCAATAGCGCATGATTGATACTATCTATAATGATAAAATACTTAAATATGCTGCACATATAGGCAAAATTGGGCGTCTTAATAATCCTGATGCAACATCAAGAAAACATGCACACCTTTGTGGTTCGACAATCACTGTAGATTTAAAAGTGGAAAATGGTATTATTACCGATTTTGCTCACGAAATACATGCATGTGTGCTAGGGCAAGCTTCAGCTTCACTTTTAGCATCTCATATCATCGGACAAACAACTCAAGATCTTAAAATATTGCGTGAAGTTATCTACCAAATGCTAACGCAAAATGGTCCTTCTCCTCAAGCTCCATTTGAGGATTTTTCTTGCTTACAGCCCATTAAAGACTATAAAGTGCGCCATGCAGCAACACTACTACCCTTTGATGCAACGATAGACTGCATTCAAAAAATTGAAGAAAAATAAATGTTCAAATCACAATCTAGACAAAAAAAGTTGACTCGGAATTACACAGGCACTTGGCAAAAGACACCCGGACGATTATTGGGTATTTTCTTAATACGTTTCTATCAAATAACACTTTCGAGTCTTATAGGCAATCAATGTCGCCATGCCCCGACTTGTTCAGAATATACATATGAAGCGATTGCACGCCATGGGCTTTGGGCTGGTGCATGGATGGGACTCTTTCGTATCATGCGTTGTGGGCCCTTTGGAACAGATGGCTTTGATCCAGTCCCTCCATCACTTGGAAATTCTTGCTGTTTTTATAAACCTTGGCGTTACTGGAAAATTTCTGACAAACACAATAAATAATCCTTTTCTTTTTTTATATGTACTGATAGAAAGATTAGTCTATAAGTTTTTTACTTAGTCACGAAACCATCCGCAATCGTTGGCGGAATTGGACTTAAAGGGTGTTTTTATGTCTTGCTCTATTTCTCTTTCTTTTCCTGACGGCTCAAAACATAATTACCCCCCCGAAATGACAGGCTTGGAATTAGCAGAATCTATTTCTAAATCACTTGCAAAAAAAGCAGTCGCCTATAGTCTTGATGGCATCACGCGAGACTTATCGGATCCATTGGGACAATCTGGTCAAGTAGAGATTATTACCCGAGAAGACTCACGCGCTCTTGAGCTCATAAGGCATGATTGCGCCCATGTCCTTGCTGAAGCAGTGCAAGAGCTCTTTCCTGAAACGCAAGTAACAATAGGTCCTGTCATTGAAAATGGATTCTATTATGATTTTGCACGCCAACAACCTTTCACATTAGATGATCTCACTGTCATTGAAAAGAAAATGCGTGAAATTATCCAACGCAATAAACCTTTTAGAAAAGAAATTTGGTCTCGTGAAAAAGCGAGAAGAGTTTTTTCTGAGAAAAAGGAATTTTATAAAGTTGAACTTATTGATAGCATTCCTGAAAATCAAGATTTAAAAGTTTATTATCAAGGAGAGTGGTTTGATCTTTGTCGCGGACCGCACATGCAATCTACAGGGCAAATTGGGAATGCTTTCAAATTAATGAAAGTTGCAGGCGCTTATTGGCGTGGCGATGCCAATAATCCAATGCTCACGAGAATTTATGGAACAGCATTTGCAAATGAAAATGACTTAAAAGCCTACCTCCATATGCTAGAAGAAGCTGAAAAACGTGATCATCGCCGTTTGGGACGTGAAATGGACTTATTTCACTTTCAAGAAGAAGGGCCAGGAATGATTTTTTGGCACAAAAAAGGCTGGAAAATGTTCCAAAATTTAATCAACTATATGCGTAGACGCCTTGATGATCATCAATATGCTGAAGTTAATGCGCCACAAGTTCTCGATAGGTCACTTTGGGAAATATCTGGCCATTGGGGCTGGTATAAGGAGAACATGTTCAAAGCAATTCCAGCAGTAGAAAATTCAGATCATAGGAATGTTTATGCTCTTAAACCAATGAATTGCCCTGGTCATGTGCAAATTTTTAAACATGGTTTAAAATCTTATCGTGATTTGCCTATTAGACTTGCTGAATTTGGACTTGTTCATCGTTATGAGCCTTCAGGCTCTTTACATGGTCTTATGCGTGTGCGTGGTTTTACACAAGATGATGCGCATATTTTTTGTACTGATGAACAATTAGCCGATGAATGTCTCAGTATTAATGATCTTATTTTATCAACTTATGCTGATTTTGGTTTTAAAGAAATCAGTCTTAAGCTTTCAACACGTCCAGAAAAACGAGTTGGATCTGATGCATTATGGGATCACGCAGAAAGTATCATGGAATCTGTCCTTAAAACGATTGAAACAAAATTTGCAGGACAAATCAAAACAAGCATCCTTCCAGGTGAAGGAGCATTTTATGGTCCAAAATTTGAATATACATTAAAGGATGCTATCGGTCGTGAATGGCAATGTGGAACAACACAAATAGACTTTAATCTCCCTGAACGTTTTGGTGCATTCTATATTGATAAAGATTCAGAAAAACGTCAACCTGTTATGATCCACCGTGCTATTTTTGGATCAATGGAGCGTTTCCTTGGTATATTAATCGAAAACTTTGCTGGACATATGCCACTTTGGCTTGCTCCTGAACAAATTGTTGTTGCAACAATTACATCCGAAGCAAATGAATATGCCCAAAAAATAACAGCAAAACTTAAAGCTACTGGGCTTTCCGCAACAATAGATCTCCGCAATGAAAAAATTAACTATAAAATACGAGAACATTCTTTACAAAAAGTCCCCGTAATTTTGGTATGTGGCAAACGTGAAGCTGAAACAAATAGCGTAAATATGCGCCGCTTAGGAAGTACAAATCAAACCCTTTTATCTGTAGAAGATGTAATTAAACAACTCTCAAATGAGGCAACACCTCCAGATTTGCAACGCGTAATAAATGCGTAATATCACAGAAAATTGTAATACGTTAATTTTTTACTATAAATCTTCAGTTTTTGTACAAAATGAAATAATTTGATATTGTAGTGCGTTTTTGTTTCATGCACAATGACCTATCATCAGAAAGAATAACGTGCTCTTTCTCTACAAGGTAGATTGGTGAAAAAATTGAATGTAAGCTATGAGCTTGTTTAAATGAAAAAATCATAGCCAATTGAATATTAATAATAACATTAATCTTTTACCTTTATAATGAAAAGATTCTGCTATTATCATGGATAGATCATTACAATAATGATAGTAATATCAAGCAAGAAAACTGGAAACAAGATTATATTTATTAATAAAAAATATGTAAAATTACCTGAACAATGATATGTCTTATTCATAAGATAAGCCCTTATAAAAAAGACAAGATATTGATTTATAATCATAATATATTGTTATTCATATTAAATAAGGCTTTGAATATCATAGGATTCTCTTATTTTAAATATGTTTATGTTGAATCTATCAAAATCATTTGCTTGCACCAAACAAGCGGAATAAATGTGTGGATAAAAATTATTGAGAAAGGACTTTTAAAATGCCTACAATGAACCGCCTAAAGTGCTAAGGATCGTTGCAATTATTGAGGACAGACTATAACTATAATGATGACGCCGACTTGCTCCTTCATAAATGTAAAAATAGCGACATTCAGCAGAGTTTACCATTATATCATTCACGAGGAATCATGACAAAATAAACTTAAGAAACATCTCTTTAAAACAAGCACATGAATCGGTAAGCCAACGGCATTCTACATCCCGCAATCTACACTGATGAGATATTGCCTTAATTTTTATAAAGCTAAATCAAAGAAAAATGGCAAAACTCAGCGTTTATTCTTTTTCCTCTTCATATTTTACCAAATTAAAAACTCTTATAAAAAACTCGTTAAATATACGCATACGATACATGACCTCTCGTTAAACGTATTAAATTCTGAGCACATCCATAAAACGTCTAAATATCTACGAAACACATATAAAATAAAAAATATTATTATTATCGCGCTCTATCAAGAACACGCTTACATTCAATGAGTTCAAACAAAATTTCTTGTAACAATGCTTTATCAGTTTTGTCTTTGTAAAGATTCACAGAACCGACAGATGTTTCTCCCTCATTCCTCATGAAGCTCAAAAGCCCAAAAGAAGATTTTTTAGGCTTATTGCTTGCATTTTCAGAAGTTTGTCCTGCATGTTTCTTCTCTATGACCACATTCATAGCATCAAGATCACCATTACCCAATGCAGTCACAAAAGCAACACCATTTTCTTTCAAAAGGCGTTGCACACCTTTTATCGTATAACCCTGATCATATAGTAACTGCTTAATACCATTGAGCAAATCAACATCGACCGGACGATAATAGCGCCTTCCTCCCCCACGTTTCATTGGTTTAATCTGCCTAAAACGTGTTTCCCAAAATCTTAAGACATGCTGCGGAAGCTCCAATAACTCCGCTACTTCGCTAATTGTGCGAAAAGCATCAGAGCTTTTATCCATTTTGTAACACCTTATTTAAAACAAAATAAATTACTTTACAATGACTCATTCTGTTTCAATTTCTCAACAAAATTAGTCAAAAACAAGACCATCATTGACACCTTACTCACCAGTCTTTTTCTAAAAAACAAAGACTTTTATTTTATACATTTCTTTAACAAATACCAAACATACCATGGCATTTATTTATGAGATATCATTTTTTCTGTTTTGCACGATGCGAATCTAAAATTCTCTGTTTAAGAACATTGGCAGCCTTAAACGTCACAACACGTCGCGGCGGAATAGGTGCTTCAACACCTGTTTTTGGATTGCGTCCAACACGTTCATTTTTACTGCGAACCTGAAAAGTTGCAAAAGAAGATAATTTAACCGCTTCACCTCTTACAAGTGAGTTGCAAATCTCATCCAAAACCAATTCGACTAAAGCTGCTGATTCAGTATGTGACAAGCCCACTCTTTTACAAACTACGCTCGCTAAATCTGCACGCGTTACTGTCTTACTTGTCATTATAACCACCTATTAAAATATTAAAAATTACAAAATGACTTATACGTTTTCTTAAAATATGGTCAAGTAGCCATAATTTACCAACGAATAAGAATTGCTCCCCATGTAAATCCACCTCCCATGGCTTCTAACATGATAAGATCTCCTTCTTTTATTTTTCCATCGCAAATAGCTGTTGTTAAAGCCAACGGAACTGATGCAGCAGACGTATTACCATGTTGATCAACGGTAATCACAACTTTATCTAGTGAAATTCCCAGCTTTTTAGCAGATGCTTCAATAATGCGCTTATTAGCCTGATGAGGTACAAACCAATCTAGTTGTGAAGAATCCATACCTGCAGCTGCAAAACAATCATCAACCACATCCGTTATCATACCAACAGCATATTTAAAGACTTCTCGTCCTTCCATACGCAAATAGCCTGTCGTTTGTGTTGTTGAAGGTCCACCATCAACATATAGCTTATCTATATAAGCACCATTAGAGCGCAATTTCGCAGACAATATACCACGCTCAAAAGCAATATCCCCCTCAGTTTCTTGTGCTTCCAAAATAACAGCACCAGCACCATCACCAAACAAAACACATGTCGTACGATCTTCCCAATCTAAAATTCGAGAAAATGTATCGGATCCAATAACTAAAATTCTTTTAGCTCCCCCACACCGTAAATAAGAATCTCCTGTTGTTAAAGCAAAAATAAAACCAGAGCAAACAGCTTGAATATCAAAAGCAAATCCATGACTCATTCCCAAAGCATGCTGAATTTCAACAGCAGAAGCAGGAAAAGTACGATTCGGGGTGGACGTTGCTAAAATAATACAATCGATGTCTTTTATTGTTAAACCAGCATTTGTAAGTGCTGCTTGCGCAGCCTCAACTCCTAAAGAAACAGTTGTTTCATTTTCACTGGCAATATAACGTTGGCGTATTCCTGTACGCTGAACAATCCATGAATCTGACGTTTCAACAAACTTTGCAATCTCATCATTTGATAAACTTCTTTTCGGCAAAGCACTTCCTACACCCCGTATAATTGACCGAATCATTCAGCTCTTACCTTTTCTTCAAATTTTTTATTTCTATTATAAGAGCTTATCATAAGGACTCTCCATTCATCACTGCTTCATCTTCTTGGTCAAAAAGTGTTTCTTTATTTTCATGAAATCGCCGTAAATCAGCCGTTATTTTTTTTAAAAGTCCGTTATTAACCATCTCATAACCAACGCGGATAGCAGAAGCAAAGCCATTAGCATTAGCACTGCCATGACTTTTTATAACAACACCATTCAAACCTAAAAGCACTCCTCCATTCACCCTATCAGGATCCATTTTATGTTTCAGTATACGAAAAGCACCCCGCGATAAAAAATAACCAAGAGATGTTAAAAAAGAACTGCGCATTGCAGAGTTTAAAATCTCTCCTATCTGTCGCGCGGTTCCTTCTGCGGTTTTTAAAGCAATATTACCAGAAAACCCCTCTGTTACAACAACATCGACTGTTCCTTTTCCAATGTCATTGCCCTCAACAAATCCTTTATATTCCAATCCTTCTAATTGCACTTCACGCAATATCATTCCTGCTTTTTTTATTTCATAAAGTCCTTTAACCTCTTCCACCCCCACATTTAAAAGCCCAACACTTGGTCTTTCAGTGTGATATAAAGCGCGAAACATACCTGCTCCCATAACCGCCAAATCAACCAACTGACTAGCAGAGGCACCAATTGTTGCTCCAATATCTAAAACAATACTCTCACTGCGCAGTGTTGGCCAGATACCCGCAATACCAGGACGTTCAGCCTCTGCAAGCATTTTCAAACAAAAATAAGACATGGCCATGAGTGCACCCGTATTACCAGCAGAAATGCAAGCATCAGCTTCACCATTTTTTACCGCTTCAATGGCGTACCACATTGATGATTTACCACGTCCGTTACGAAGTGCTTGGCTTGGCTTTTCATCCATGCGTGTATAACTTTCTGTCGGGCAAAAGCGCGATACAGAATCCAAACAGGGATATTTTTTTAAAACCGGACGAACAGTCTCCTCTACCCCATAAAATAGAAAATAAATATTTGATAAATATTTTTGTACAATTGCTGCTCCTGCAATAGCTGCTTCTGGACCGTAATCACCGCCCATGACATCCACAGAAATTCTAATCACGCTTGCATATCCCACATCTTTTCATTTACATCTTTAAATACATATTATGATTTTTGGCTCCTGAATACTCACACAGAATATCTTGCGAAAATCGCTCCGCAGAAAATACCGTTTAGCATACAATAGATATTTTTTATATTTTTTTACAATCACTTCCAATTTTTCAAAACAGAAAATGGAGAGAATTTTCGCTCTGCTTCTTCTAAATTTTCAACCATATTCATCTTTATCCCTTCTTTACGTGGATAATGATTAATAGACAACTCAAAAAACTCTTCCATGATTGCGCCAATATCAATTTTATCATCATAAAACACTTCAGGAGTATCAAGCCCCTCTACATCTAAAAACAATTCCCCTGTATCCTCTGATATTTTGGGCTTCATCAAATTTGAATCTTCAGGAACAAAAACAACCTCAATATTTTCACAAAGGATATTTTCTAATGGTTCTAATGTAACAACACATAACTGTAGTATACGCGCTTGCAACAGACCTTTTATACGCACTCCGCGTTTTTTCCACGGGAAAATATGAAATTTTCCCTCACAAGATTTTACTTCAATTAAATCATGGTTCTGGGCTAAATGTGTACATTCTTTTTTGTTTGCACAAAAATGAACCCTTATACCTTTAGCAGGGAGAGAACGTACAGATATTGGATAAGCCAAAGCAAATGTCATTTGAGGAACATTTTGAACATTCATAGACAACTCCCAAACATAAAAACGCGTAAAGCACCATGTTTTTATTTATCTCAAGTATTTATGCATTTTTTTCTTTTCTAAAGAAATTCTATATGGCATAATTTGCTTTATAACAGGGAAACTCAGTGTAAGCTACGGTAGATTAAGTTAAAATTAGAAAAAACTTGAGGTTGCCTTCTTGTCCTACATCTCAGTATAAAAAGGAGATATCATTGTTTCAAATGCCTCACATAATAGCCTTAATCAAACGTAAATTATTGATTGGTCTATCAATAGCAAGCATAGGAATGCTTGCTGGGTGTAGTCTTCTTGATTCTTCAGGTTCAAGCCAAATTTATAGAGAAGGCTATGTTCTTGATAAAAATGCTCTAAGTTCTATCTCTATTGGCTCAAGTCAAGAGCAAGTTCTTTTAACTTTAGGGACCCCTTCATTAAAAACAAAATATGATAATGAAGTTTTTTATTACATCTCACAGACACGTTATCGTGGGATGCAGTTTATGAAAACAAAGATTATTGATCGCAAAGTTTTAGCTATTTACTTCAATAAAAATAATCAGGTTGCAAAAGTTGCAAATTACGGGTTACAAGACGGTCAAGTGTTTGACTTTATTACACAAACAACGCCAACTGTAACGAAAGAACATCCTTTCTTAATTCAAATTATAAAAGGCCCTGCGAATTTGCCACCCCATAACTAAATCATATAGTCTGCGTACCGTTTCAATATTATAGGTCTGATAATATCAGATCTATAATGGAGGGGATTTGTAACTCTTAGAGTCGGACTTTTTTTGCCATACTGTCGAGAACTGCATTAACAAGTTTTGGCTCTTCACCTTCAAAAAACGCCTTTGCTATATCAACATATTCATTCATAACAACTGCAATAGGGACATCTTTACGGTTGATCAACTCCCATAAACCTGCTCGTAAAATTGCGCGTAAGATAGAATCAAGACGTGAAAGAGACCACTCTGCAGAAAGCTGTTGATGAAGCAGCGGATCAAGCTTCTTTTGATCTTTTACAACACCCGTTATAATAGCCAAAAACCATTGAAAATCAGCTTCAAGATATTGGTCTCCATCAATATCTTTTCCCAAACGATAAGCCTCATACTCAGCTGCAGTTTCCATCACCCCCGAACCCACGATATCCATTTGATAGAGTGCTTGAACTGCAGCAAGTCTTGCTGCTCCACGTTTATTGGCTGAACGCGGAAAATGTCTGCTTTTTATATCAGCCATATTTAACGATTATCTCCAAATCTCTTTTTTAGAGCGATCATACATAAAGCAGCTTCAGCCGCAAAACCACCTTTATTTTTGTCATCTAGTTTTGCACGCACCCATGCTTGTTCTTCGTTTTCAACAGTCAAAATACCATTTCCAATAGCCAAGTGTTGATGAACAGTTAAATCCATCAATGCACGACAAGAACCATTAGCAACAATTTCAAAGTGATATGTTTCACCCCGAATAACACAACCAAGAGCAACATAACCATCATACGATATCTTGTTTTGTTTAGAAAAAGCTATTGCACTTGGTATTTCTAATGCTCCAGGAACCGTTACAACATCATAACTTGCTTCAGCTTTTTGCAAAGTATTCACTGCACCTCTCAAAAGCGCATCAGAAATCCCCTCATAAAAACGTGCCTCAACAATCAATACGTGAGGCTTTTTACCTATCTCTTTCATCATAATGAAATTCCACAAAAAACGAATCAAAAAAATCAAAGTTATAAAGCATAAAATTCTGAAAACGATCAATAGAGTGTTGGCTTATTCATCTTCTCTTTTTAAAGTAAAAAGTTTTGCAGCATAACGAGCAAGTTGATCAATTTCCAAATTTACCCGATCTCCAATTTTAGCTTGTCCCCACGTTGTCATTTCGAGTGTATGGCGAATAATAAGAACATCAAAAACACAATCCTCAACACCATTAACAGTCAAAGATGTCCCATTAAGTGCAATAGATCCCTTATTAACAATAAAAGGCATAAATTGTCTTGAAACTTTTAAATAAAAGCGAATTGCATCCCCTTCCTTTTTTTGATCAATGATTTCAGCCAAACCATCAATATGACCAGAAACCAAATGTCCCCCCATTTCATCACCCAATCGAAGCGAACGTTCCAAATTAACAAAAGTTCCTTTTATCCATTGTGCAAGATTCGTTAAACGTAATGTTTCTTCCCACGCTTCAACAACAAACCAATTGGAATCTTCTTGCTTTAATCCTCGCTCTACAATTGTCAGACAAATTCCCGAACAAGCAATTGATGCGCCAATTGCTAAACTTTTTATAGCATAGCGTGTGGAAATCTTTAAACGCATCCCCTGCTTTAAAGGTTGAACATCTTCAACACAACCAATATCCGTTATAATTCCTGTGAACATAATGTCTTACGTCTCCACTTATAAAAACGGTCATTTCCAAACATTCTTGTCTCAATCTCATGAAACTGCGAAAGATAATTTCCAAAATGAGGGGCTTCAATACGATTTTTGCCTAAAACAATGGGGGTATGAAAACATATCAAATAATCAACACAACCAGCATTCAAAAATTTTTCCCCCGTCTTGACGCCCCCTTCCAATAAAACACTATTAATCCCATGTTTATAAAGCATCTGTAAAAGAGCAAAGGGTTCTACACAACCATTGTTCATCTCGACCGAATAAACAGACACACCATATTGCTCCAATGCATTTTTTTTGCTTTTCTTTGAAAGATCTACATCACAAATAACCCATGTAGGGATTTTTATTGCTGTTTGGACAACTTTTGCATCAAGGGGGATAGATAAATCTGCATCCAAAATAATACGAATTGGTGAGCGCATTTCCATCCCTGGCAAGCGGCAATTGAGTTGTGGATCATCTGCGAGTATAGTTCCAATACCAACGAGGATAGCATTATTTTGAGCACGTAAAATATGCGTATGGGCATGAGAAAGTGTTCCACTAATTTTTACGCTGCCCTTCTCTTTTTTTCCAACACCATTATCTGCAGAAATTGCCATTTTAAAAGTGACCGCACAGCGTTGTATTTTTCTTATGCACCAATGCATCCATAAGGATTCAAAAGCCTCTTCAGCTAAAATGCCCTCAACCACTTCAATACCCGCCGCTCGCAAAAGAGCAATACCATGACCATCAACACGCTTGTCACAATCAGTCAGCGCAACAACAACTCGAGAAACACCTGAATCAATAAGTGCATTCACACACGGCGAAGTTTTTCCATAATGCGCACAAGGTTCTAATGTAACATAAGCAGTAGCTCCTTGAGCCAAAGAACCTGCCATATGTAAAGCTTGCACTTCCGCATGAGGACTCCCATGAATAGCTGTTACGCCATAGCCAACAATAAAAGCCCCTCCACCATTATCGTTTCGCACAATTAATGTACCAACCGAAGGATTCTCACCTGTAAGACCGACATGACGTTCTGCTAAACGAATAGCTGCAGCCATAAACCGTTCATCTTGCACTTTTTTATTCATCAGAACGAGATTCTGTATCCGCGATACCCTTTGACAATTCATCTATAACATCGTGAAAATCGCTTGCATTACGGAAATCTCGATACACAGAAGCAAAACGAATATAAGCAATATCATCAATTCTTTTCAATGCTTCCATCACAAGATGCCCAATTTTTTCTGAAGAAATCTCTGGTTCTCCCAAACTTTCAAGCTGGCGTACAATGCCAGAAATTGCTCGTTCAATATGATCAGGATCAATATTGCGCTTACGTACAGCCACATCAACTGATCGCATTAACTTATCACGATCGAAAGGTTCACATCGTCCACTTTTTTTAGCGACTAAAAGCTCACGCAACTGAACACGTTCAAAAGTTGTAAAGCGACCAGCACAAACAGAACAAACACGGCGGCGTCGAATCACTGCCCCCTCTTCTGCAGGACGCGAGTCTCTAACCTGTGTATCCTCATATTGACAATAAGGACAGCGCATCTCTTTTATATCCTTAACAAGCGCTGAGATAAGAGTAAAGAGGAAATTGATTCGTTATATCTTCCACCTTTTTCTTAACAGCCATTTCAACAGCATGATTATCTTCATCACTTTTTGCGTTCCGAAGACCATCAAGAACTTCTGAAATCAAATGACCAACTTGAATAAATTCTTTTTCTAAAAAACCACGTGTTGTAGCAGCAGGTGAGCCCAAACGAATTCCCGATGTTATAGATGGCGTTTCAGGGTCAAAAGGAATACCATTTTTATTGCAGGTAATATGAGCGCGTCCTAAAGCCAATTCAGCACGTTTACCTGTTAGATTTTTGGAACGTAAATCAACCAACAATAAATGATTATCTGTACCGCCAGAAACAATATTAAAACCATTATTCTGTAATGTTTTTGCTAAAGTTTTCGCATGTGTGACCACCTTGGCACTATAATTCTTGAAAGAAGGATGCAAAGCCTCCCCAAATGCAACAGCCTTTGCCGCAATCACATGCATTAAAGGCCCCCCTTGAAGACCAGGAAAAATAGCAGAATTAATTTTTTTGGATAAAGCCTCATCATTTGTCAATATCAAACCACCTCGGGGACCTCGAAGCGATTTATGTGTTGTTGTCGTTACAATATGCGCATGTGGAACAGGTGAAGGATGTACGCCACCAGCAACAAGACCAGCAATATGAGACATATCAACGAGTAAATGAGCACCGATTTCATCTGCAATTTCACGGAATCTTTCCCAATTCCAGAATCGAGAATAAGATGAGCCCCCTGCTATAATAAGTTTTGGCTTATGTTCTTTTGCAAGTCGCTCAACCTCATCCATATCAATAATCTGATCTTCTTGACGTACACCATAGGAAACAACATTAAACCATTTTCCTGACATATTAACAGGTGAACCATGCGTAAGGTGACCACCAGCATTTAAATCCAACCCCATAAATGTGTCACCAGGCTGAAGTAAAGCTAAAAAGACAGCTTGATTCATTTGGCTACCAGAATTAGGCTGTACATTTGCAAACGCAGCACCAAAAAGCTGTTTTGCCCTTTCAATGGCTAAATCTTCAACGACATCAACAAATTGACATCCGCCATAGTAGCGCTTTCTTGGATAACCTTCTGCATATTTATTGGTTAAAACAGACCCCTGTGCTTCAAGAACCGCTCTTGAAACAATATTCTCAGAAGCAATCAACTCAATTTCATGTTGTTGACGCTCAAATTCTTCCATAATTGCATCAAAGATTGCATCATCAACAGTTTGTAAATTATCATTAAAAAAGCGCTCTTGTGCGTCATTTTTTTGCTGAGTCATAAAATACGTTCCTAACATTAAAAAATAAAGTCATTAAACGATAACACAGCAAACCATGCAAACCAAACATTTTAAACTACTTACACTCAAAAATAATGATACAAATAATTATCCTGTTCCTTGTCATAGAGACAGCAAAAAACGTCTCTCATAAAAATGGTGAAAAATGAGGTTAAATTTCTTCTTTTACGCTCTTATTTGTTTACACCTTTTACAAAAAAATATTTATAATCTAAATAAATTCAATAATTTAATAATTATTATTTAAGTTGGTAATGATTTAAAATAATTTATAATATGAAAAGCTGAATATAGTAGAGAAAAGAATGGCAACCAAAGTTTTTATTGATGGTGAACATGGCACAACCGGACTACAAATACAAAAACGCTTAGAAAGGCGTACAGATTTAAAACTACTCTCTCTTTCTCATAAAGATCGCCATGATGTTCATCTACGACAAGACTATCTTAATCAAGCTGATATTGCTATTTTGTGTCTTCCAGATGATGCTGCACGCGAAACCGTTCATTGGCTTAAAAAAAATAAAAACATTAGGATTATTGATAGCTCGACAGCACACCGTGTTACACCAGACTGGGTTTACGGTTTTCCTGAAATGACAGCAGGACAAAGAAAGCGCATTCAAGCAGCACATTATGTAACCAATCCCGGATGCTATCCTACTGGTGCCATTAGTTTGATTCGCCCACTCCGTGAAGCAGGACTGCTAGACGCCGATTATCCCATCTCGATTAATGCAATCTCCGGCTATACCGGTGGTGGAAAACAGTTGATTTTACAAATGGAAAATCAATCTCAACAGAATATTAAGGAAAATTATTTTATTTATGGTCTTAATCTTGCACACAAACATGTGCCAGAAATTAAAATCTATGGACAAATCAATCAAACCCCAGTTTTTATACCAAGTGTTGGTCGTTTCCCCCAAGGAATGATTGTGAATCTTCCTCTGCATCGCCATTTATTCACAAAATCAGCAAACTGTTCTGATTTGCGCGAAATTCTCGCAAACCATTACGATGGACAAAATACCATTTTAGTTGCATCACAAGAAGAAACTGTTTCACTTGAAAGACTTAATCCAGAGTGTTTAGCCAATAAAGATGGTATGAAACTGTTCGTATTTGGCAATGATCGCGAAGGCATTTTTAATCTCAGCGCCATATTCGATAATTTAGGAAAAGGCGCATCAGCTGCAGCTATCCAGAACCTCGATTTAATGCTTTCAAGCGACTAAACCTCCCTACCCACAAACTTTTATTCAACAACGCGATATGCCCCTTTCGTTGCTCGCCAGTGCGCAACCGCAAAACATAACACGGCTAGTGCCATACTTTGATGAATGAGCCCTAAACTTATCGGAACCTCATGTAACAGTGTTAAGATACCCAAGACTGCTTGGATAATAATCATAACACAGATAAGAAATGCACGACGAGAATGGGTTGAATGTGGAGCATTTTTTTGTACATAGAAAGCATGAACAACTGAGACAATAAATAAAAAATAAGCAAAAAACCGATGAATAAATTGAACCATTAAGGAATTTTCGAATAAATTGAGCCAAACAGGACGATGCTGCAACAATCCATCAGGAATAATCTGCCCATCCATAAGCGGCCATGTATTATAGACTTTTCCTGCATGAAGCCCTGCAACCAAAGCTCCGAAATAAATCTCTATCAAAACGAGAATAACAAGCCAAGACGCAAAATATTGCACCTTTTTATTTGCTGGTTTTTCTGAGTATTCTGCAAGTCCTCGAGATAAATAAGTAACAAAAACAATAACAAAACATGCTGTTATAAGATGAAATGCCAAACGATATTGGCTCACACTTGTTAAATTACTCTGCCCAATCCCTGAAGCGACCATCCACCAACCAATAAAACCCTGAAAGGCAATAAGGACTGGTACAATGATAAGCTGGAGTAAAATATTTTTTTCAATACGTTTAGTTGCCCAAAACCAAATGAGCCCTAATAAAGCAACAAGACCAACAAGACGCCCAAGAACACGATGCGCCCATTCCCACCAAAAAATGACCTTAAAAGCACTTAAGGTCATATCACGATTAAGAAGCTTATACTGTGCTATTTGTTGATATTTTAAAAATTCCTCTTGCCATTGATCAACCCCTATCGGTGGAATAACACCGTGTATTGGCTTCCATTCCGTTATAGATAATCCTGATCCCGTCAAACGAGTAGCGCCACCCACTAAGACAATTGCCAAACAAAGCAGTAAAATAGAGTAAAGCCACACCTGTATATGTTTTCTATTTTCCTTTTGCACAGGTGTTAAAAAGTTATCGTTTAATCTCTTTACTGCCATCTCTGATTGCCCCACGCTTCTCTCCAACTAAAATGCATTTTAAAATTAACATTAAATCTTTAATTTTAGTATGTACTATAACTTCAGCAAAAAACAAGCGTACCACTATAGCATATGATACATATTTCTTTTCTCTTTTGCGAAGTTTATGATGCAACAACACGATAAACAGTCTTTGGAAAGCTGCTTACCATCCACATCATCCAATCTTGTTCATTAAGAACAGTATTACAAATATAATAGTCTGTTAGCTCTGCAAATTGTTCAAAACCATATTTTGGTTTGCTTGCCATCTCTAAAATGATAAAATCATATTCTTTTTTAAATTCTTGTAATATATGAGAAATATTATTTGAAAAATCTTGTGCAGAAACAGCACTTGTTAATCCCTGAGGAAGAATATCAACGCCCGTATCGTAATCGCGGTAAATAACATCATGCATCTGAGCATGGCCGGTTAAAACATCACTCAGTCCGCGATGTGGGCCAATGACTTTCTCTATTTGTTGACCAGAGATATCGACCAATAAAATTGTTTTGTTCTCTTTTGTGAGATGAAGTGAAAGCTTTGCCGCTGTCCGTGCAGCCTCTGGTCCAATAATTGAAATAACTGTTGAAGCATGCCATTTCAAAACATCAGATAATCCCTCTATCGTAATAAAAGCTTCAAGATTTTTTATTTCTTGAGAGACTAAAAGACTCTCATTCTTCTTGAGAGCATTTTCTTTTAATCTCACATCCTCTTCTGAAAGTTGGTCTTTTTTGCTTTTAAAGAACGGATAAAATAACATTATTCCTAGCAAAAGAGTAAGGAAGCTGGCCAATGCACCCACAAAAACATTTTTTCCATAAAGAGCCATAAAAGAAATGTGGGCTAATGTTGTTGGCATTACCACATTGATCTTTGTATTTTGTAAGAGAAGAGGGTTATCACTCAATCCCCAATATGAACCAATAACTTTTTCTCTTTGAGCAGATTTGCTCATCACTTTATTTTGTGCATCGACCGCTGCTTTTATTTTATTTTCAAACTCGTTAAATATTTCATTCAAAGATTGGGATTGATCTTTTACAAAAAAACTCACCCTTTTTTGGAGCTGTTTTTCCAACTCCGTTGCAATAATTATATCTGAATGAACTTGATAAACGATCTGTAAAATTTTATTGTTTAATTGATGAGAAACCGCTTCTAACTCCGCAGTCATTGCCTTAATTTGAGGATGTGTCCACCCCAATTGCGCCGCCATATGTGCTCTTTGCGTTTCCAAGAGATCACGTTTAGATTCCAGAGAAACAATTGCTGAATTATCTGCAATAAACGATAAAGACAGTAAAGACTGTCCATTTTCACGTATCATGTTAATCGTTGAATTCAAACTTGTTAAATGAATACGCTTTAAAGTTGCTTGCATTAATTGCATCGAAAGATCATGAAGCTCTGTTTGTTTGACACTATGCTGAATAAAAGAATCAACAGAGGACCGAAATTCCTGCACGATATTAATAATCGCAGTGTTATCATATTGTTTGTCTTCAGATTTATCATTTAACAAGAATTGTTTTTGTTTTATGATTGCTTGTGAAAATACGGAAAACCAAGTTTCCAACCCACGTTGTGCTGCTTCCTGTGTCTCAGCTTCAAAAGTAAGGTTGATAAGTTCACCATGACGCGATAAACGGATATTTTCCTGATTTTTTTTCTTATAAGAAACCCTTAAAGAAAAAGGAGAATCATTTGAAATTATAGGCTGTGAAAACAAAAAGGCGATAACATTGTCTTGCTTTTTAATTGGTAATGGCTTTCCAACAGAATCAGATAATGAAAATATTAAAGTTGCTTGGTAACCACGGGGCTGGACAAAATAATACAACCAAATCAAAGATACACATAGCATTTGTAATAGCAAAACAATCAAAATGCTTCGCCATACGGTACGTACGAATAGTCTTTTATTACATGTAAGACTCATCTTTATTTTAACCAGCAAAATACTTCTTCATATTGTTTTATTAAGAGAAAGTAGTAACTATCCTCTTAACTTGCTGTCATATTATTTTGAGATAATAAAAATATAAAATTTAAGCAAAAATGTTCAACAATAGCTTTAAAGAACTTAATTCATATTTTTTTTGAGGCTCTCTAGTTGTTTTTTTGCTTCAGAAGTAACAACAGCTCTAATGGTAATAGACCCATCATCATGCCCTTCTTGCACTATTTCCGCAGAGTTTTCATAAAACCAATCAATAAGCGACATTTCATGAGGTTGTAAAAGATATTCAATGCTTTGCACGTCTCCAAAAATTCGCTTTTCAATGGCTCTTAATAATTGATCGAGTCCATTCCCCTTAAGTGCTGATACCATGAGAGCAGGATTTAATTGCGTCTTTGCGCTTGTTTGTAAAACATTCAATGCTTGCTCATCTAACATATCAATCTTATTCCAAACTTCTATGACGTGCTCCATATCATCAATATCGATATCAAGACTTGAAAGCACTTCTAAAACATCTTGGGCATGTGCTCGATGATCAAGATCTGACATATCTCTTACATGAAGAATGAGATCTGCTTCAACCACTTCTTCAAGGGTTGCTCTAAAAGCTGCAATCAAATTCGTTGGCAAGTTAGAAATAAACCCTACAGTATCAGACAAAAGAACAGTTTTTCCATGGGGAAGAACAACTTTGCGCAAAGTCGGATCAAGCGTTGCAAATAACATATTCTTTGCTAAAACATCTGCACCGCTTAAACGGTTAAAGAGAGTTGACTTTCCTGTATTCGTATATCCTACCATTGCTACAACAGGATAAGATGTTTTTTTCCTTTTTGCTCTATGAAGTGCACGTGTTTTAATAACCGTTTGCAATTCGCGCCGAATACGAATAATTTTTTCTTGTAAAAGACGCCTATCTGCTTCAATTTGCGTCTCACCAGGTCCCCCTAGGAAGCCACGCCCCCCCCGTTGCCTTTCCAAGTGCGTCCAACTCCGCACAAGCCTCCCTTTTTGATAGGACAAACGCGCTAACTCTACTTGCAAAACTCCTTCTTTTGTTCGTGCACGATCCCCAAAAATTTCAAGAATCAAAGCTGTTCTATCGATAACTTTGCAATTCCATAATTTTTCTAAATTACGCTGCTGTACTGGCGTTAAAAAGTGATCTACAATCGCAAGCTCAATAGAATATTCATCTATATAACAGGTTAACGCATCTACTTTACCTTTTCCAAAGAGTGTCGCAGAGCGAGGCGTTGCAATATTAATCGTTTCATAATTAACAACTTCTAACCTTATAGCACGCGCTAACCCCAATGATTCTTTAACACGAGAAGATATAGAACACTCTCTCAAAGAGCTTTCACTTCTATTTTCTTGAAAAATCGGTATCAAAACAAGTGCACGCACCTGTTCTGTATTCTGCGAAAACACCCCTCCTAATCTCTCATTTTCATTTATCATAGCAATCTAAGTACTTTTAAAATGGGATAAGAGGTCTATCTTAAAATGACGTGCTTACTCAGGACTTTCACCCTCAAACATCTGTACAGGCTGTCCAGGCATAATCGTAGAAATAGCATGCTTATAAACCAATTGCGCGTGTCCATCTCGGCGCAAAAGAACACAAAAATTATCAAATGAAGTTACAATACCCGTGAGTTTAACGCCATTGACAAGAAAAATTGTAAGGGAAATTTTTTGCTTACGCACCGTATTTAAAAACACATCTTGCAGGTGTTGTGATCGCTCTGCCATTATTCTTACACCTTTATCTAGATTGCATAAAATATTCGTGCATGCATATCGACTGAAAAATATCCAATTGTCAACGTAGAAGCTTCAAAATTCAGAAACAAACAACTGAAATCAGAGAAAAAACAGCTCTTTAAGGCAATAATAAAGTACAACTTACGAAAATCTATATTAAATTAAAAATTTTTCCACGTTTACTTTTTTATGAGCTTACAATTCAAAGGCATACTTTATACATCCTAATATACATCCTAAGCTATTACAGACTATATGTGATGATGAATCTGCTTCGTTTAGAATCAATAAAAGTAAGCGGACAACAACATTTATTAACGATTATCGATATTAAAGAGAGGCATTCGCACCTTAATGTATATATAACCGCTATTAAATTGTCCTTATTTCAAAGATTGCCGGCTTATAAAGCTTTTTATAAACACAAGTTGTAAACAGTATTTTTGTTTTAGTTAGATTTAAATAATAAATTGTTTTTACTATATTTTATAATATTTTAAAACAGGATACAAGAAACTGCGTTAACTTTATCTTGATAAGTTTTTAAAATTTTTCCCTAAGCATATTCCTTTCTAAATAATTAACAGCTAGTATATAGAAATTATGTGGAAGAGGACGTATCCCTTTTCCGGCTGTAAGAGTACGAGGCGAGTATGGCACGCAGAACAAAATTGCAAACATTTGAAGTTGAAGTTGAAGAAGCCCTCACAAAAGCTATGAACTTTGATTTCGATAACACAGGATTTGAAACGATATCATCCAATAATTCTGAAAATGTTGTTAATGTCGATGATCTGATTCAAAAAATTGCAATGGCAGAAGAAGAATTTTTTGCTGAAAACGGTACATCAACTTTTGTTTCTAATATTCATGATGAAGCTGTTATTGATAAATCCGTTGTTGAACAGCTTTTTGCTCCAAAACCTTCACCTGATATTTCAGGTGGAACTGTTCATAATACATTGTTGTCTACAAAACTTCTTCCTGCAAATGATGATATAACAACCCCTGTAAATTTTGGACCATTAAAGCAGCGTTCTTCCTCTCGAGTCTACTGGTATACAACAGCGCTTAGTGCTTTATGGGCAACGGGAGGAGCTTTTATTGCGCATAAACTCGCACCTACCGGACTCAGCTCCTTATCCAATATCAGCACTTTTGTTACATCCCCAACAGGCCTCGCTGTAGCAGCCGGAACAGCAATTCCTATCCTTATATCTTGGGGCGTTGCTCAATTAACAAAACGCTCAAACGACTTGCATAATATTGCTCTTCTTATGACCAATGCTGCACAGCGCCTTAGTGAACCACAACATCTATCCGAAAAACAAGCTATTGCTATAGGGCAAACCATTCGTGAAGAAGTAGCGGCAATGAACGAAGGTATTGAGCGTACCCTCGGACGTGCTGTTGAACTTGAAGCAATCATACAAGGTGAAGTTCACAATCTAGAACAAGCCTATGCTGAGAATGAATCACGCATTCACACATTAATCAAAGAATTGAGTAATGAACGCATAGCCATTTTGAATCATGCAGATCGCGTACAATCAACAATTAAAGGAACCCAAGAACAACTGAGTGATGAATTTGGGTTGGTTACCTCTAACATTGTCACCAATGTTGAAAAGCTTGCACAAACCCTTTCTCAAACTTTACAAAAACAAGGTGAAGACCTTGTTGAAAAACTTTCCTGTGCCGGTGATGGCGTAACAAATCAACTTGTTGAAAAATTTAACAAAACAACAACACAAATTCAGCAAAAAAACACGGAATTTTTTCATGAATTAGGAAAAAACTTTGATGGCTTTGCAAAACAATTTGATCATAATGAAAAACAAATAGAAAAAACTTTTAATGAAACAGCTGAAAAAGCGGAAGCGCATGTTGCTAAAATTGCAACACATATACAAACAGTAACAGATCAAACTTTGCACGCTGTCGATGAAAAGTTTAAAGCCTTAGATAAAGCTCTTATTGATCGTAATAATCAATCTATACAGAATTTTGATGAGAAGATCTTAAAGCTCGACGACCAAGCACATAAACTCTCTTCTAAATTTGATAACGTAACCTCGCAAGCGATTGGAGCCTTTGAACAACGTTTAGCAACTGTTGATCATTCTCTTAAAAAACATAGTGATTCCATTATTGATTCCTTTATAGAACAAAGTCAGGCTTTAGAGGATAATGCTGAAAAACTTGGTAACTTCTTGGAAGCTCATGTCTTGAAAATAAATGAGAACCTCCAAGAAAAAACAGCAGACATTACCCATGTATTTACAAATGGACGTGAAGCTATTCTTTCTGCAATTGATAAAAGTAAAGAAAGTCTGAGAGAAGAAATTCAATATGTCGACAATGCCATTGTTGATATCATACAAGAACGTTCACAAGATTTTAAAGTACAACTTTCTGATCAACGAGCTCTTATGGCAGATATGCTCGATAACGAGAAGAATAAAATTGCGGATACATTAAGAAATCAAATTGATGTTTTATCCCAAAATACTTCTCATATTGAAAAAGTTTTGGCTGATAATGTTCAAGTCGTTGATAAACAAGCTGAAAATCATATTACGAACATCATTCAATGCACTGAAAAGTTACAAGATGTCATTGTACAAAGTTGTAATACAACCCAAGATGCTTTAGAAGCACAAGCGAGAAATATTGATATCCGTGCTGATGCTCTACGTGACTCTTTAGCGATTAATAGTTTTTCTCTCAATGAAGTTCTTGCCGATCAAGCACGCACACTCGAGCAACGCATGGAAACAATCCATAATCTCATTGCAAAAAGTGATATACGTGTTGATGTTGCATTGAAACAACAGATAGATTTAGTTGAGAGCGCAATTGTTGCCAACAATAAAAATATTACTGAAACGGTTCAAGATCATATCAAAAATCTTGAAAGTCAGGCCGAAACTTTAAAGAATACTCTCTCTCAATCGAGTGGTGTTTTCTTTGAAACTCTTGAGACGCGTATGGAATCATTTGATACAAATCTAGAAGTTCGTGCACACAAAATTTTTGAACGTACAACAACGCTAGAAGAAACATTATCTGAAAAAATTAGCCAAGTATGTGAAGCTATTGATGCACAAACATCTGTTATTGAGGAGCGTTCTGACACTTTAAAAACATCTCTCATGCTTAATAATGAACAAAGTCAGATAATTCAACAAGCGCTGGAAAGCAGTGTTGACAATATGCGTGTCACCTTAGAAGATTCTGTTAATACAGTGACAGATAACCTGCACAATCAGATTATAAAGGCCTCTGACATTCTTTCTTCTACAAGTGAACAAATTCTTTCTTCTGTTACAAATGTTACTGCACAAGCAGAAAATATTCTTTCAGAATCAGGAAATCGCATTGTATCAAACGTTAAAAAAACAGTTTATGATACCAGTGAAAAAGTTCTGTCCGTTTTGTCTGAACAAACAGCACATACTGTCGAAGCTTTCACAACAGCCAGTCATAATGCACAAGCATTATTGAATGAAACTATTCACACATCAACAACAGCAATAGAACAAGTTCTTAATGAACGCTGTGATGTTCTTCATCACTCTATGCAAAATCTTAAAAATAATTTAGGACATCAGCTCTCTGATGTAACGAGCCGTCTGGAAGATGCAAGAAATCAAACAGCCACACAAATTTCAGAACATGTTGGAAAAATAACAGAGCTAACAAATCACTTAAATCAAGCAGCGCAAAGTACGACAGAATCAATTGATTCTTTAACACAGCATATCGGTGAACAACTCTCTCTCTCCACACAAGATGCTGAACAAAGAATTTATGCACATAATGAATCTCTAGTGAATAGCTTAACCAAAGCTAACTCTGAAACACTTCAAACAATAACGATTATGAAGGAAGAGCTTGTTAATAATGTCTCATCCATCTTAACACAGTTGAATCAATCAATTTACAATTTTCACGAAAATAGTAATGTTTTATTATCGGCTGTTCAAAATATTGATGGGCAGTTTAATGAGAGTACGAATAATTTTTTCCGCAACACGGACCAAGTAGCAGAGCGTTTGTCAGCCTCAAATCAAGCGCTCAATACTAATGTTGAAATTCTGCAAGGACTTTCAAAGAATACCTTTGAACAAATTAATCATATAACGAGCAGTTTTGGTGAACATGCAAAGACACTTTCCCAAACTATTCATGTTCTTGAACAGTCTGAAAATTCACTTAGTGCAACACTTGAAGAAAAACATAATACGCTTTCTGTATTAAGCGATGCTCTTGTTTCAAAGTCTCATGAAATTAATCAAATGATTGGGCATTATGAAAAAATCTTCAACTTAGCACTTGAACGCTCTGATAAGAATGCGCGTAACTCCACAAATTCATTCCAACAATCACTTAATAAGCTTGTTAGTGAAGCATCAACGCGTTTTTCAGAAGCAGCAGAAGATATACGTCGCTCCGCTGATGAAGTTCGTTTAGAGCTTTCAAAGATTAATAATGATATCAATGAAAATGTAAAAAAACTTCCAGAAAAAACAAAAGAAACAACGCAAACAATTCGCACAGCTTTGAATGAACAGATTACAGCGTTACAAGATTTAGTCAGTGTTATACAAAATGATCAAAAGAGCGCACAAAAACAGCTAATATCAGCATTTCCTACATCATCAATGTTTAATCAAAAAAGTGACAGTTCCACTGAGTCTGTTAAAAAGATTGTGCCACCTAAGCCTATTTTGCAACAAGATCAAAGCAAAAAAAGACCAAATAAATGGGTATCAAATCTCTTAGAAAGAGCTTCACGTGAAGAAACATTTTATGATGCTCCCCCTAGTGAGGCTGTTTTAACATCAGTGCAAACAAAACCATCTCCTGCAAACTGCTCTCTTAATTCATTAGCTGCTGGTATAGTGCAAGCGATTAATCACAATGCCATTGTTGAGCTATGGGATCATTATCAACGTGGACAAAAAAACATCGTAACAGAACGCCTTTATACCTTAAGTGGACAAAAAATATTTGAAATGATTAAGAAAAAATATATGAGCGATTTTGGGTTTAAACGTTCAGTGAATCAATATGTTACAGATTTCGAAAAGCTCTTACGTGATATATCGCGCAGTTCTGGCTCTTCCAACTCAGTTCGCAAGTACTTGATATCAGATACCGGAAAAGTTTATACTATGCTTGCTCATGCAAGTGGTCGAATCCAATAAAAAATAAGAAAGTGGAAAAAGATATTTTTTCCACTTTCTCTCTCTAGTCGTTTTAATGGCTCATCATAGAATGCTTTTCTTTCAACTGTAGCTTTGTACTTCAAAGGTTGGGATAATTGGCATGCGGTTTTCTTTGATATCCTAAGCAATAATCCTAAAGAAGCGTAATGGCTTATCAAACAACATATCATTCTAAGAATGATAAAGCATGTTTTCTATTTCCTTATCTTTTTCTTAACTCCTTTATTTTTCATATTTTCATAAAAACACAAAGATTTAATAAAATTATTTTATTTGCTAGCCTTTAATATTTTTTCATGCGTTATTATTAAAATGGCTCATAAGAGAGATTTCTATTCCTTTCTTACATGTTTTTATCCACATATTAAGCGCACTTGAAATATCTAAGTAAATATTTTTATTACATTAGGTGAATTTGAAATGAATGTATCTTATTGTACTCAACTTTCCCATTCAATATACGAGATGATTCATTATAAATTATAAAGCAAAGCGTTAATGGAATGGACTTTATGTATAGAGTGCGCAATTACAGCTGTTTTAGTGACATATTCATTGCTTAAAACAACATATTTGTCATTCTCAATGTTCCAAACTCCTTTAAAATAGCTGAATAAACAATTTATAACTGTCAAATTGTTGTTTAATTTTTTTCTACCTCCGTATAAAACTTTAAATAAAATATATATTTTATAAAAAACGAATGAAATGAATAAGAAAATTTCTTCTGTTCTTTCCTTATTTTCTAAGCATTGCAAAAAAAATAATGACTTGGTAATATAGTCGTTAGAAAATATTTTATTCTTTTGTAAACTAATCAATTTCTATGCATTTTATTAAGGAAAGAAAAACAAACGTGCGACTAACCATGAAATTATTCATGCGCACAAACCAAAAGAATTACCAAATTGGTTTTATGATCCAGAAGAATTTGCTCATGCTCACGCATTTTGATATTCAGAGAAATGAGGATCTATTAGTGGACAAAACCTTATCGTAGATAGAACACTCATATAAATACACACTAACTTGGATATCATAAAAATGTCTAGAGAACGAAATAGTGATTTAAGGTCACCAAAAGCTGAACTTGACAGTGCCGCGCTTTTTTATCACCAATACCCTAAACCTGGAAAATTGGAAATACAAGCAACAAAACCTCTTGATAATCAACGTGATTTAGCTCTTGCTTATTCTCCAGGTGTTGCAGCACCATGTCTTGCAATTCATGAAGATCCTAATCTTGCTGCTCTATATACCTCCCGTTCTAATTTAGTTGCCGTTATATCAAATGGAACTGCTGTTCTTGGTTTAGGAAATATTGGCCCACTTGCTTCAAAACCAGTTATGGAAGGCAAAGCTGTTTTATTCAAAAAATTTGCGAATATTGATGTTTTTGATATTGAAATTGATGCATCCAATGTAGAACAAATGGTACAAACGGTATCGACCTTAGAACCTACATTTGGTGGTATTAACCTTGAAGATATTAAGGCTCCTGAATGTTTTGAAATCGAAGAAAAGCTGCGTTCTAAGATGAATATTCCAGTTTTTCATGATGACCAACATGGAACTGCCATTATTGTTTCTGCTGCTGTATTAAATGCTTTAAATCTTTCAGGAAAAAAAATTGAAAATGCAAAAATAGTTACCTCAGGTGCAGGTGCTGCTGCCCTCGCTTGTCTTAATCTTTTGGTTCGTCTTGGGGCAAAAGTTGAAAATATTTGGCTTAGTGACTTGGAAGGCGTTGTTTATGAAGGTCGCAAGACCCTTATGGATCGTTGGAAAGTTAATTACGCACAAAAAACTGACGCACGAACTCTATCTGATATTATTGATAATGCAGATATTTTTCTAGGTTTATCTGCGGGTGGTGTTTTAAAGCCTGAACATCTTAAAAGAATGGCTCCAAACCCATTAATTTTAGCGCTGGCTAATCCAGTACCAGAAATTATGCCTGAAGAAGCACAGTCTATACGACCAGATGCAATGATCTGCACAGGACGCTCTGATTATCCCAATCAAGTTAATAATGTACTTTGTTTTCCCTATATCTTCCGTGGTGCATTAGACGTAGGTGCTACGGCAATTAATGAAGAAATGAAAATGGCCGCTGTTCATGCGATTGCTGCTCTTGCACGTGAAGAAACTTCAGATGTTGTAGCACGTGCATACTCAAAAGAACCTCCCAGTTTTGGTCCAGACTATTTGATTCCCTCTCCTTTTGATCCACGTTTAATACTGCGTATTGCTCCCGCTGTTGCTAAAGCAGCAATGGCAACAGGTGTCGCTATTCGTCCCATTGAAGATATGGAAGCCTACTATGATATCCTCAATCGATTTGTCTTTCTTTCTGGTTTAACGATGAAACCTGTTTTTGCAGCAGCAAAAACAGCAAAACGTAAACGCGTCATTTATGCGAATGGTGAAGATGAACGCGTCCTTCGAGCAGCACAAGTTGTCATTGAAGAACAAACAGCAACACCGCTCCTTATCGGCCGTCCACATGTCGTAGAAGCTAGATTAAAACGCTTTGGTTTAAGAATTCGTCCTGGTATAGATTTTGAATTAACAAACCCTGAAGATGACCCACGTTTTCGTGATTATGTTAATTTATTTTTTCATTATACAGGAAGACGTGGCGTTACGCCTGAAATGGCAAAAACAATAGTAAGAACATCAACAACGGCTATTGCTGCCCTCGCCGTTATGCGAGAAGAAGCAGATGCAATGATTTGTGGCTTGGAGGGACGTTTTGAACGTCAACTTGAATTGATTGAACAAATTATCGGACTTGATCCTAATGTTCACCGTTTTTCTGCTATGAGTTTACTTATCTCTCAACAGCGTACTCTTTTTCTCACAGATACTTACGTCAATGAAAATCCTTCTGCAGAAGAAATCGCTGAAATGACTGTATTGGCCGCTAAAGAAGTTGAAGCATTTGGAATAACACCAAAAGCAGCCTTATTATCACACTCAAACTTTGGTTCTAAAAACACAGAAAGTGCGCGTAAAATGCGACGTGCAACAGAAATTCTTGCCCAATTACACCCTGATTTAGAAGCAGATGGTGAAATGCACGGTGATGCTGCCCTTTCTAAAGTTTTTCGTGATCGTGTTTTTCCTGATTCTCGTCTTAAAAGTGAAGCCAATCTGCTTATTTTTCCAACACTTGATTCAGCCAATATCACGCTCAACACTGTTAGAAGCCTTACAAATGCACTTCATGTTGGTCCTATCTTGATCGGGGCAGCACGTCCCGCGCATATCTTAACACCTTCGGTAACTTCACGGGGAGTTGTTAATATAACAGCCCTTGCCGTCCTTGCGGCAAATAGAAAAAATAGTCTCGTAAAATAAATGTGCAATAAAATTTCAAAGTTTTTTAAATATTGAGGTATAGTACTTCATATACTGTAAACCTCTTTTCTCTATAGAAAAGACAGCTATATTCTGGATTAATTCTTTTTTTTAAAGAGAAAAAAGGCTAGAAGAATAGTATTAAATATATTTTGAATTTACTAACTCTATAATAAGGAATCCGTACATTGCCTTCCACGTTTGATAAAGTTGCTGATATTATTGCAGAAATCAGTGAAATTGATCGCAATACAATTACGCCTGAAAGTCATACAATTGACGATTTGGGAATCGATAGTCTTGATTTTCTTGATATTGTTTTCGCTATTGATAAAGCTTTCGGAATAAAGGTTCCACTAGAACAATGGACGCAAGAAGTCAATGAAGGCACAGTTGCAACGGAAGAGTACTTTGTTCTTAAAAATCTTTGTGCAAAAATTGATGATCTCGTTGCCTTAAAACAGGCGGAGTAATTTTTTCACCATGCATGATCAATCTGTATTCATCACTGGTATCGGCCTCATAAGCTCTCTGGGAGAAGGAACTGATCAACATTGGAATCTCTTAAATGCTCAAGCCCGTACACCAAATCTAGATTGTACAACTTTTTCGCCCTACACGGTTCATAAAGCGCCCGAAATTGATTGGGGTTCACAGATTCCTAAAAAAAGCGATCAACGACAAATGGGAACATGGCAGCGTCTTGGTACCTATGCGGCTGGTCTTGCTCTTGATGATGCCGGCATGAAAAATAATAAACAACTCACTTCAACAATGGATATGATCGTAGCGGCAAGTGGAGGAGAGCGTGATATTACTGTTGATACACAAATTCTTTCTAAAGCGCGCGCAATCGCCGATCATGCTTCTATGTTAAATGTTGCTCTTTCAACCGAACTTCGTCCAACATTATTTTTGGCACAACTTTCAAACCTTCTGGCAGGAAACATTTCAATCGTTCATAAAGTCACTGGATCTTCTCGTACATTTATGGGAGAAGAAGGCAGTGGACTTTCTGCACTTCAAATTGCTGTAGCCCGTATTAAATCAGGACAAAGCACCCATGCTCTTGTAGGAAGTTCTTATAATGCACAAAGTTATGATATGTTGTTGGCGCATGAGCTTGGTGGTCTTTTAACCCATAATGGATGGAGCCCAGTGTGGAATCGTGAAATTCACCCCGGCGGCGGTATTATAACCGGTTCTGGTGGTATCTTTCTAGTTCTTGAAAGTGGAGAGCATGCGAAAAAACGTAACGCGCGTGCTTATGCTGAAATTAGTCAAATTGTTACAGACCAAACAGATAGAACCAAAACTTCACTGAGAGAGTCAATTGCAACAATGTTGAAAACTGTGGGCGCTAAATCTGCCTTAGTCATTTCAGCAGCCTCAGGTGCTCACGAAGCAACAAAAGCAGAACAATATGCTCTTGACGATGCTGATCTATCTTATCGCGGTATTACAACATTATTTGGTTATATGCGGGAAGCACAATTTCCTCTAGCGCTTGCTCTGGCAGCACTTGCAATTGAAAAAAAACACTGTTTTCCAGCATTAAGTCCTCATGAAAAACCTTTTCCTAAAGAAGTGCGTGAAATATTTATTACAACTATTGGTATAAAAAGAGCTGAAGGTATCGTGCGTCTTACAGCTGTTTGAAGGGGAATTTCTATCGTGAAATATCATGATCATTTTGGACGTCCACTTGTAGCAATAACTGGTGTAGGCGTTGTCACATCACTAGGACGAGGAAAACATGAAAATTGGCAAAAATTAACAAGTGGTGTAAGCGGAATCCACAAAATAACACGTTTCCCCATTGAGGGATTAAACACATATATTGCTGGAACGATTGATTTCCTCAAAGAAAGTACGTTTGGTGCTTCAGCTCTTTCTGAAAAGCTTGCACATCTTGCTGCTGAAGAAGCGTTAGAACAAGCAGCTGTTGATAAAACAAATTTTAATGGACCACTTTTTCTAGCTGCTCCTCCTGTTGAACTTGAATGGAAAGCACGTTTTAGTCTTGATCAAGAGGAAAAATTCAATAATGAGCCTTCTTATGCAGATCTTCTTAAAGTCTGTAAGCATAAACTCCATGAGGCACTTTTTGAAACCACACAATTTGGTGCAATTGCAGAAAAACTTCAAAAAACATTTGGCACAAAAGGACTTCCTGTTACACTTTCCACTGCCTGTGCATCTGGTGCAACAGCAATTCAATTAGGTGTTGAGTCTATTAGACGGAGAGAGACAAATAGAGCGCTCATAATTGCGACAGATGGATCAGTTTCAGCAGAATCTCTTATTCGTTTTTCGTTACTATCTGCTCTTTCAACTCAAAATGAGCCTCCAGAAAAAGCAGCAAAACCCTTTAGCCGTGATAGAGATGGTTTTGTTATGGCAGAAGGATCAGGCGCTCTTGTTCTTGAATCTCTTCAAAGCGCATTAAACCGTAATGCTACAGTTTTAGGAATTTTAGCTGGCTGTGGAGAAACCGCCGATGACTTTCACCGTACACGTTCAAAACCCGATGCATCACCAGCAATTGAATCCGTTCGTAAAGCCTTAGACGATGCACAAATAACCATCAATGAAATTGACTATATTAATGCCCACGGAACTTCAACACCTGAAAATGAAAAAATGGAATATCTTGCATTATCAACTGTCTTTAGTGATCTGTTAGAGCATATTCCAGTCTCTTCTAATAAATCAATGATTGGGCATACATTAACTGCTGCTGGTGCAATAGAAGCCGTTTTTTCTCTTTTAACCATTCAATCAGGGGTACTTCCACCGACAATAAATTACGATAATCCTGACCCTTCCATCCCTTTAGATGTTGTTCCTCATCATAGCCGTAAAGCCTGTGTTAATGCGGTTTTGTCAAACTCTTTTGGATTTGGTGGTCAAAATATGAGTCTTGTTATCACAGCCTATAAAGGATAATCCTTTATATAATAAAAATTTTGTAACGCTAACCTAATAACGTCTTTTAAGGGGGCTGATAATGCGTGCACTGCAACTCTTTAATGAACGTCGACTTGAAATCACCAATATTCCCTCGCCATCTTCACCTAGTCTAGGTGAAGTAACTGTGCGGATAAAAGCTGTTGCCCTTAATCATATTGATGTATGGGGATGGCGTGGCATGGCCTTTGCGAAAAGAAAAATGCCCCTCATCATTGGTGCAGAAGCCTCTGGTGAGGTTGTACAAGTAGGAGATGGCGTTGAACATCTCCAACTTGGACAGATTGTCTCAATTTATGGTGCACAAACCTGCGGAGTATGCAAAGCTTGTCATGAAGGAAGAGATAATCTTTGCAGTAATGTAAAAGGAGTCTACGGTTTTCATCTTGATGGATTTGCGTGTGAGTTTGTTAATCTGCCAGCACGTTTATTGGTTCCAGCACCACCCCAATGTAATGAATTGCAAGCAGCCGTTGCTCCAATTACTTTTGGTACTGTAGAACATATGCTTTTCGATAACGCAAAACTACAAGAAGGAGAAACAATCCTGATACAAGCAGGTGGTTCCGGTATTGGCTCTGCAGCTATTCAACTTGCAAAACATAGGGGATGTACAGTTATCACCACTGTAGGTTCAGATGAAAAAATTGCAAAAGCACAAGCTCTTGGAGCAGATCATGTGATTAATTATCGTAAAGATCGTTTTGAAGGTGTGGTACGTAAATTAACTCAAAAAAAAGGTGTTGACGTTGTTTTTGAGCATGTTGGTGTCGATACATGGAATGGTTCTCTGTTGTGTATGAAAAAAGGAGCACGTTTAGTGACTTGCGGTTCTACCTCTGGTGTTTCAGCACCAATAAATCTCATGCAATTATTCCAGCAACAGCTTAAGATATTCGGTTCATTTGGCTGCCGTATGGAAAATATGAAAAATGCCATGCAAAAAATGGCACAAAAAGCCGTACATCCTGTCATTGATACAATTGTTGGACTGGATGAAATTGATACAGCTTTAAAACGAATGGAAAGTCGTGATGTTTTTGGTAAAATTATCCTTAAAATCGATTAAATCATGATGAAGCTTTCTCTTAAAAATCTCATATATCGTATTAAAATTATAGCTAAAAAAATATCCTATTTGTTATGGGCATATCTACTCTTTGGTTCTTTATTTATTCTAAAGTGTTTTCCAGCCAAAATGGGAATTTCTTTTTTTGCTTGGTTAGCAAAAAAAATTGGTCCCCTTATCCATCGTCATCAAATCACACTTGCAAACCTTAGGAGTGCATATCCAGAAAAAACAGAGCAAGAACTCCGTGCGATTGCAATAGAAATGTGGGAAAATATAGGACGTTTCCTCGCTGAATATATTTTTCTTGATAAAATTTTTGATTTTGATCCTCATGCAGACAAGCCAGGTTTCATTGAGGTTAAAGGCATTGAAATATTTGAGCGATTAAAAAATGAAAAAAAACCACATATTTTTTTCACCGCACATACTGGCAATTTTGAACTTCTGCCTATTTGTGCACAAAGTTTTGATCTTAATGTTACGGTATTATTTAGACCACCCAATAATCCCTATGTTGCCAAACGAATCCTTAAAGCACGACAAACTTCTATGGGACATCTTGTTCCCTCCAAGGCCGGTGCCGCATGGGCATTAGCAGCCAAATTAGAAGAAGGTGAAAATGTTGGTATGCTCGTTGATCAAAAATTTCGCCGCGGTATCATGGGAACATTTTTTAACAGACCTCTTAAAACAAACCCCTTAATTATAAAACTTGCTCGACAATATGACTGTGATATTTATCCAGCACGTTGTATTCGTCTACCTGGAGGACGTCATCGTTTAGAATTATATGAACATGTAGAACTTCCACGTGATGAAAAAAATGATATCGATATAGCGGCTTCTACGCAAAAATTAAATGATATTGTTGAAACTTGGGTCCGTGAATATCCTGGACAATGGATGTGGTTACATAGACGTTGGGACATCTAACATAAGCTCTATTGCTTACAAAGGAAGTGCAAAATGTTAGCCTCAAAAGATATCAAAGATCTCACCGCAATTATCACTGCATTACGCAATCCTGATAGTGGTTGTATCTGGCATAAAAAACAAACTTATGAATCTCTCATACCCTATATGCTTGAAGAAGTTTACGAAGTCATCAATGCCATTGAACAAAAAAACCGAAGGAATCTCTGTGAAGAACTTGGTGATCTTCTTTTACAAGTTGTCTATCATGCTACTATTGCACAGGAAGAAGGCAGTTTTACTTTTGAAGATGTTGTTTATGCAATTACGGAAAAAATGATTCGGCGCCATCCTCATGTTTTTGGAAATGCCGAGCAAAAAAAACGGGGGATTATAAAAGAGGAGTGGGAATATATAAAAAAAAGAGAACAGGTTGAACAAAAAAGAATGTGCGAAGAAAAAAACAACAATTCCTCCACAAGCATACTCGCAACAGTAAAACAAATCCAGCCAGCAAACCAAGAGGCACTTGCTTTACAAGAAGCAGCAGCTAAAGTAGGTTTTGATTGGCAAAAAAGTGATAAAGTTTTTGAAAAAATAGAAGAAGAACTGGAAGAGCTCAAAGAAGCCATCAAAAGTAAACAAAACTCAGAAATAGAAGCAGAGTTTGGAGATCTCTACTTTATACTCCTTAATCTCGCGCGCCACTTAGCGATTGATTCACAAAAAGCATTAAAAAAAACGAATATAAAATTTCGAAATCGTTTCGCCTATATTGAAGAAAAGCTATCCACTCAATCTAAAACACTTACTGACGCATCCTTGAATGAAATGGAAGCACTTTGGAAGCAAGCTAAAAATGAACGATAAAAAATAGTAGATTTCTTCTACCTAAAAGAACAAGCGCCTCTAAAATTACTAAATTATAATTTAGCTTAGTTCAATTTGTTTTATATTGATCCTGCGTAGCAGGACGAAGTTCCACCGATTCTCCACACCCGCATGCTGAAACTTGATTAGGATTTTTAAAGACAAAACCAGACCGCAGCGTTGTCACTTCATAATCCATCTGCGTCCCTAATAAAAATAATACCGCATCATGTGCTACAAAAACACGGGCACCATTCACTTCAACAACATCCGCATCTATCCCCTTTTCTTTGACAAGAGTAATTGTATACTCCATCCCTGCACAACCACCTTTTTTGATACCAACAAGAATACCCTGTGCATCTTTTTCATCCATAATCGCTTTAACACGATCCACTGCTGCTTGCGTCAAATTTATTACCGAAAAACGGCTCATCCTTTACTCTTTTCTTAGTCCAATAGACACTTTGAAAGTTTTTCCTCTATAATATTTTATCTGATATTTTAGAAAAAAAACGAAACATAAATTAAAGCATTCTGATCTTGTTTATTTGGATAAAAATACATACCCGTAAAATGAGATTTGTGATTATACAATCCAGAACTTACAATTTTTTATCCACATAAAATGAAAATACCTCGTCTATAAAACTCTAAAAAAACGAAAACTTTTCAAAACCATACATTCACTCCTCTTCTTTTGAAAATCTTTATCTTTTTAGAAAAGTAACGATTAGGTAAGAAAAAATATACCTTCCGCACTCATTTGCTCCAATTCATACCCCTAAAGTCACCAATCTTACCCCCTCCTCACAATCTCAAAAGTAATTAAATGCATACATCTATTAACTATAGAGCTAAAAATTTAATGATCACAAAGAATTTTACAAATTCGTTATTTATCTTGAATTAACAACAAAATATTGATGTCCAAAATTTTTACTTTCAAAAGCTCTAAGTGCAAGAGCATTTTAGATTTTATTCTGTTTATTTTTTCTCTTGCCTTTAAAGAAACAGTCATTTAATCGTTTTACACGAACTCGGAGCGTAGCGCAGCTTGGTAGCGCACTTGACTGGGGGTCAAGGGGTCGTGGGTTCAAATCCCGCCGCTCCGACCATTTTTAAAATGCTATAAAATAAGCTTACTTAAAAAGTGGATTATTACGCATTTTAATTGCACACACATGAACTTTTTCTTCAACGTAAAATAATGTGCAGTGATATTTTATCATAAATTTGAGATAAGCTGTTTTATTAAAATGCGCTTCGTTCTTAGGAAAACACATACGAAACGCGAGACCTTTTGCCTCGCGTTTTTTATTCTTCAGAAAAATTTATAATTATCCGATCTCATATTTTCTAAATTTTCTTTACACAATAACGTCGCTGTTATCATTTTTTGTAATGGATGGTGACATCTGTACGGTTATCTTTTTTGGTTTTAATTCAGCTGGCATTTCCCTTTTAAGCTGAATATGAAGAAGCCCATCTCCAAGTTCTGCCCCAATAACCTTAACATGATCAGCCAAATGAAAACGCCGTTCAAAAGCACGCGAAGCAATACCTCGATAAAGAAACTCTCGTTCTTCAGCATCATTTTCAGGCTTTCTGTCTCCTTTAACGATCAGCTGGTTACAATGTGTTTCAATATCAATTTCATCTTGAGAAAAACCAGCAACAGCCATAGAAATTCTATAAGAATCTTCAGTTAAACGTTCAATATTATAAGGGGGATAAGAAGAAACTTCATCTGGTTGGGTTCTAGAATCAAACCAATTAAAAAGATGATCAAAACCTACTGTGGAACGATAAAATGGTGAAAAGTCTACTTGACGCATAATATTGCCCTCCTCTAGAGCGACTATAATTTATAACTGATTCACAAAGTTCCCAAATGGCAAACTTGCTTGTGAACCTGCGGCCCCATCATGGCAACCACACTATATTATCTAGTAATCGTTTTTCTTTATTTCAACTCTTTGGGACCTAAATTGATAAAAACTATCTAAAAAGCAATATACCCCTTTTTAAATCCTCTTTCTTCATTACATAAATGTCAAAGCACTAAGCGACAAATACACTGTAAAGGATTTCAATTGGAAACACCTCTTTATCCCATAGACTGGGGTTCCACTTCTCTTAATATCCATCATGATATTCTTAAAATAGCAATAGATCATGAAATTCGTTTTGCTATAACATATCCTGAGGTGGAAAAATCTAAGGGAACAATTGTTATTCTCAAAAGCTACGCAAATACTTTAGAAAAATATTTTTTATTAATAAATGAAATTTCTAAACGCGGTTTTCATACAGCAATATTTGACTGCTTTGATCAAGAAAAAACATCCTTCAAGATAAGAAAACAAAGCCGACATCATTGTTTTGATATAAATAATGATATTAATGATTTATATAAATTTCTTAAAAATATTGTTTATCCTAATTGTCCGCCGCCTTACTCTATGCTCACCTATGGCATAGGTGGATTGATAGCACTTAGCGGATTAGATCTCATTAATCATCAGTTTAATAGATTGCTCTGTGTTTCTCCCCTTTTTGCTCCATTCGGCAATAAAACGAATAGTTTTCAACATAAATTAACACAATTTCTTTCTGATATAGGTCTTGGCTTTATACCAGTGAAAAATAGGAAAAAATTAAACAAGACAAAACAAAAAAATATACAATTGGGACACATACATAAAGTGCCGCTCCCTTCCATTAAGCCCCCAACATCCCAATGGATGGCTTCAGTATTTAATGCGATTGATTCTATGAAGAGAAATGTACTTCATGGAAATTTACGAATCCCAACACTCTTTATTCTTGCCAATCAAAACAATATTGCAAACAACATTGAAGTGCGGCAATTATGCCAACACACACGTCTAACAGAAAGTATTACTATTACAGGCGCTGAACTGGATACAATTATGGTTAACGAAGATTATAAAAAACAATTTTTGGCTGCATTTGATGCCTTTATTCCCGATAATGTATCTGTAAAATAACTAAACCTTAATTTCCACTCCGCCCCATCAAAAAAGAAAATTTCTACGAGCATTGGATCTACAAACACTTTTAAATATAATAGATTTTTCTTTCCAACCACTCATATGATTTGTTTTCTAGCCTTTACAGGCAAACCATGACCTAAATATTCACCACGCATTCTAATAAAAAACTAATATACAAAGTATATCATTACATTAAAAAATATTATTTTACATCATAAAAAATAACTTAATAAAAAAACTATTTATATAAATAAAAATAATAAATCTATCTTAATATAACATGATACATATTTACAAATAAAGCATCAAAATACTATTTTTTATTTGTTATAAAATACTCATTTAATATTATATCTAGAAAATAATACTTTTCATCCATTTAAGGAAAAAACTGGAAATAAAGCGCATTTATAATATTTATTACAAATCTCTATAAAAACAAATAAATATAAAATTTCTATTTCTTAGGAGAAATTTTTAAAAACAATAAATTAACATAATATTCTTTTAATTTCTCGATATAGGAAGTCCCTACAATAATGGTTTTCATAATTTTTTTAATGGAATTCTGATAATAATCAGCAAATTTAAAAGAAAAGATAGAAATGAATCATCCTAGAAGTTTTAGAGCCCCCCTTCTTTTTTCAAAATCACATATATTTCGAATTTAACCAACTCACAACGAATATGCTGTATTGTAAATCAGAATGTAAGAATTAACCATTTTGCCATTCATTTCAATTATGAGCATTTTACCATCTTTTTTCTAAATACTCTATATTGTATAATTGATGCGGCAAAACTCTGACAAATGGAGCCATTGGAACATAATCATGAAACGAATCCTGCTCGCAGAAGATGATAACGATATGCGTCGCTTTCTCGTAAAAGCCTTAGAACGTGCAGGCTACGAAGTCGCCGATTTCGATAATGGTATTAGCGCATATGAACGTTTACAAGAAGAGCCATTTTCCCTTCTCCTGACTGATATTGTGATGCCAGAGATGGACGGAATCGAACTTGCACGACGTGCTACTGAAATTGACCCTGATTTACGAGTAATGTTCATTACAGGTTTTGCAGCGGTAGCACTCAATTCAAATAGTGATGCCCCTCCTGATGCAAAGGTTCTCTCTAAGCCATTTCACTTACGTGAACTCGTCAATGAAGTTGAAAAGATTCTTATCGCTGCTTAAAAAGTATTTTTTAAAGTTATTTGCATCTGTTGAAAGAGAAAATAAAATTAGGCATTGACGTTTGGCATTCTATATGGTGTATGCAACATCAATGAATGGGCGTGTAGCTCAGCGGGAGAGCACTACGTTGACATCGTAGGGGTCACAGGTTCAATCCCTGTCACGCCCACCATTGCATTTTATATCAACAATAATTTATTGATTTTCCATATATTTTTTACAGTGAGGGACGCGTAAATAAAAGTTAGGGAATAGGATTTTTAACATTTCTCTATAAAGCACGCTTCGCACAATGTTTCTAATGTTTCTTTGAAGTCTGCTAACGCTTCTTGATGTAAGCCATCTAAAAGTCTCATAAACGCAACAACAGTTTCACGTTGCAACGGAGTAGAAGGCTTTATGATGATGCTTTTTCGACAAGAATAGGCTTCTTTTTTTAAGAGAGAAGCCTTCTCTTTATCTAAACCATAAAGCTCTATGATCTTTTCCTCCAGTCCTACAGGAACAGATTTTTTGCCAATCTCGACAGAAGATAAAAATGCTACAGATATGTCTAA
>NZ_JBHIRD010000003.1:145349-165095 GCF_042196905.1 Bartonella sp. AA89HNZF | reverse complement strand
CGAGCTTTAAGAGAAGCAAAAAAGCAAAAATGCGAACTCATAGAAATCAAACCTACCGGTGAACTGCTTATCTATCTGAAAGCAGATATTCCAATACCAAACTCAACAGCACACCCAGACAAACTTTTAGATTTGTCAAAGAATGAATATTACGAAATCGCACTCTCTAAGATGTAAAATTGATCATGCCAAAACCACGCCCTCCTCATCTCGTTAAACAAATTACCCAACATGGCAAAATCGTATGGTATGTACGTATTGGTCATGGACCACGCATTAGAATACGCGGTACCTATGGAACGCAAGAGTTTGTTGATAACTACAAAAGCGCACTTGCCGAGTTACAAGGGCTTATACTTCCTAAATCAAAAACTGGTAAACTTGTTGAAGGTTCATTTGCATGGCTGCTTAAACAATACTTTAACAGCTCTAATTGGCATAGCTACTCTAATACTACAAAGAAACAAAAAGAATACATTCTTATGAAGATATGCGACTCCATAGGAAATATTCCATACCAAGCAATTGAAAAGAAACATATCATAGCCGGTGTTGAACGGCGCAAAGAAACACCAGCAATGGCTAGAAACTTTCTGAAAGCCCTTAATGGACTTTTTAATTGGGCAATTGATCAAGGTCTTTTGGAAAATAATCCAGCTTTAGGCGTCAAAAAACCTCCTCTTAAAAATAAAAGCGGCTTTCCTGTTTGGACAGAAGAAGATGTTGAGAAATATTATCAAAGATGGTCCCATGGTACCCATGAACGTGTCTGGATTGATGTCCTTTTGTATACGGGCTTACGTCGTGGTGATGCGGTTCGCATTGGCTGGAAAGATGTCAAAGACAATATTATTCATCTCAAAACAGAGAAAAGTAAATTCCAAACAGATGTCTTTCTACCTATTTTACCGGAATTAGCCAAAACGCTTGAAGCTGGTCCTATTGGAGTAGAAACATTCATCTGTAGTAAAACTAATCAAAAACTCTCCAAAGAAAGCTTTGGCGATACATTTAGAGACGCTTGTAATGCGGCTGGAATTAAAAAATCGGCGCATGGATTAAGGAAATTAGCCGCAACACGCGCAGCTAACTCTGGTGCAACAGTATCACAACTCAAAGCAATTTTTGGCTGGACAAATGATGCTATGGCATCTCTTTACACAAAGAGCGCAGATCGCAAAAGGTTAGCTATAGAGGCGATAAAAAAGCTTCAAAAAGATGAGGGATAGAGGCAAAAAAACTCAATAGAATCAAGATTCACCTATTCCCCCATATTAGACATAACTATTTTATTTTACTTGCTTTTTATATACCATTTATGAACACCGCCGCAAAAAAGGCTTTAAGATGTATTAAGATACACAACTATCGCCTCTGCTGTTTTCTTGATTATACCTTTTGCGGCAAGATGAGTAGAGTTTAATCCTAAAAAAACCGATTCAATATATGAACCCCCTGCGTAATATCAAACCCATACGTATTTGGTTTAACAAAACCACGACAAAATCCTCATCAATTTCACTCTATGGCTTTGAATAATATTCTTTTCTTCCCGCAACAAAGGCTGTTTTTATCACTAATCAGAGACATCGGCTGGAATATTAGCGTTTCCCGCAGTGCTCGTTGTTACAGCATCCACATGCCCTACAACGTTACCACCCGCTCCATCGACAGCAGCGTCCTCTACCCCTGTTGTTTTATTATTGATCTCACCTCTTGAGACAAGATTGGTAGAGTTTTGCAATCCTACAAGACCAATTTTATTATATCCAGCCATACGTATTTGATTGAGTAAATCGATGACAGTACCATAATCAATTTCGCTATCCGCTTTGATTAAAATTTTTGCCTCTAAATTTTGCGTAGTTTCCCTCAACAAAGCTTCTCTCAAAGCTGCTTGTTCTACAAGACGATCACCAATGTAAAGAGAACGATCTTTTTGCAACGTAACATAAAGAGGTTCATCAGACTGAACCACTGAAGGTGCTTGAGTTATAGAAGGAAGCTGAACGGAAATGACAGACGTTGCCAAAGGCGCTGCAACCATAAAAACAATAAGCAACACCAATACAACATCAATAAAAGGGGTCACATTGATTTCGCTTTGCAACCCACTCTCGTCTATATCCCAATCATTATTAAGGCTTGCTTTCATTTTTTATGACTTTTCTGTTGTCTTTGTCTATCAAGTTCACGGCTCAAGAGCCTTTCAAGAGCAGCAGCGATATCGCCTAAATCACTGCGATAACCACTCAAAGCACGCATAAGGCTATTATACATAACAACGGCGGGAATAGCCACAAAAAGCCCAACAGCCGTTGCGAATAAGGCTTCAGCAATTCCAGGCGCCACCACATCAAGTCGCGTTGTTTGAGACTGAGCAATCCCAATAAAAGAATTCATAATTCCCCAAACAGTTGCAAAAAGACCAACAAAAGGAGCAATTGCGCCAATAGTTGCAAGAACAGCGCTTCCACATGCAACACGGCGTGTAGCAGCCAGCAAGCAGCGTGACAAAAGTGAATGAACCCTTTCTTTTAAACCTTCATGAACATCACGAACCTTAACATCGCGAACATCGCGGGAAACATCTTCATATTGATTGCTCTCCTCATAAAAGAGAATATCTTCAATCGTTTGTGCACTTTCCCCTGTACTGTTTTTTTCACCAGAGCTTTCGTTTATCCCTTCAGGAGCAGAAAAATGAACCTGTTGTGCAGAAAGATACACCTCTTTAAGAACTTCTTTGAGAAAAAATACACCAGCTCCTTTGCTTTCTTTCAAGCTAGCTGCCAAACGCGTAAGAGTCTGAGCATTTAGAACCAATTGAAGTTCATGACGTACTCTTCGTTTTACCAAAGTGATCTCGACAATTTTCACAAAAGCAATTGTCCAAGACATAAGTGAAGCAAGTAACAAAATAATGATAACGGCTTTCACCACCCAATCAGCAGCCATAAACATAGAAAAAGGAGAAAAATCATGCACTGTCAATACAGAAGACATATTATCTAAAGGGACTGTTTTATCTAAAGGGACTGTTTCAGATTCCATTTTTATCTCACATTCTTGTGCTCTTATCTTTATTTATGAGCTGGATCGTCACCCCGCATAGCATCACTGTTCCACAATGCCACGACCCTTTTAACGTCACTTTTGTATTTCTCTTAAGAAATAAAACTTGATAAATCAAGTATAGTTTTATTTCATAAGCTCTCTCTTAATTCTAAAGAAATTACTCAAGAAATTTTTCTCTAACAATTCAACAAGTTTATCTTACCCAATCAATTTATTGCATAAATTAGGCAAAATGATAAATTTACAAGAAGTATCGCATATAATATTTTAATTTATAAGAATAATTTATCATCGTTCCTGTCAAATAAATCTCTCATATCGCAAAGCTTTTCTCATTTCAGCAGCTCTTTTAAAGCCAACAAAATATTTGCTTACATGAAACAAGCAGCAAAAATATCATAAAACTCTTGAAGAAAAGGATATGCACATCTCTAACAACCCCTACACTGAAGTCCCTCTCCTATCCTAAAATAAAAATATACCTTACGTTTTTAAAAAAGAACTATCGCAATATCTTAAACTGACCAAAAGTATCATGGGGAGCGGGTGTTGCCCCCAAATACATAGAGAGCAAAAAGCCGCAATATTATTTTCTTTTTCTTCTTCAAAAGCATAAAAATGACATTACTTCTGCCGCAAAATCGCAACAACGATGTTTTTTACCTGTCACAAGCTTAAAAAATAAACCTCAGCACACTTTTAAAAAACTTTTATAAAAAAAACTGCGCCACGAGAAACTGAAGAATGGTGCTAAATTCCTGCAAAAGCATAAAAGCATATAAGACAATTCTCAACAAATACGCCCCCTTTACAGACAGAGCATATCGTATAGGAAAGATTTATTTTATCAAAAACAGTTTTAAATTCGACAAAATGAAAGGAACCAAAAAAAGCTTTTGGCGTTACTCAAGCAGTGAAAATTTTCACTCCAATGCAAATGATCACTATGAACACATCAATACAAATATAATGAATCAAGAGGGATAAAATATCATGGCCCATAATAAAACAACACAGCACGATAAAACAGCCGTAGAAAAAGACCTACAAGGACAATTAGAAAAGTTACGCACTGAAATTTCAGGGATTACCTCAACCCTAACAGATCTTGGTGCAAACAAATTCAACGCCGCCAAAGACAAAGCGGAAAAACTATATCACTCAGCGAAAGAAAGTGGTGAAGACATGATGTCTCAAGCAAAAGACAAAATCAGTGATCTTGAACAAACCATGAATCAATGCGTTCGCAAAAATCCTGGCAAAAGCGTTTTGTTTGCCGCAGGGGTTGGTTTTATTCTTTCTCAATTACTACGTCGTTAAGCAATGCATAAGTTTATCGCTCCTCTTTTAAACCATCTTGTCGGTGGAGGGCTTAAAAGCACAGTCAAGCAAGTACGCCTTCAAGCAATTTTTTATGGGTTTATTGGCATTTCATTCTTCATGTCTTTGCTTTTTTTATGTACCATCGGTTTTATTGCGTTATGTTCTGTTATGAAGCCTCTTGCTGCCGCTAGTATCATGTTTTTAATTTGTCTTTCTCTTGCGGGATTAGGTCTTATTATCAGTCGCGTTCTCAAAACTTATCAACGCTATGACCAACAAAAAAAGACAGAAGAACAACGCCACAAACTGATGACAGATGCAACTGTTTCCAGCCTTGCAGCTCTCAGTCAACATCTCCCTTTTGCCAAATTGAGTGTTCCCATTCTCGGACTTGCAACTTATTTTTTGTGGAAAAAAGATAAAAAAGACCGCTTTTCCGAGTAAAATATGTAAAACTGTCACTCTAAATCCCCCCCTCAATGTGCTTTCTTTTATAACAAAAGAAAGCACATTTTTTTCCTCATAGTCTCTTTAGCTTCTTCAAGTGCCTGAAAAGAAATCCCCTTCATTTTGAATAAAAATTCCATAGAACCGCTACACTCTCTTTCAGATTGCAACCCATTTTTCATGAACATAACAACATAAGGCAATGCTTGCATTAGAAGTCCTAGTTTAATTCGAAGCCATTTATTGTTTTTTGAAGGAAATGATGTTCCGTTTCTGCCTTTCTCTATATTTTCATAAGCTTTTTTCAGAACCAAAGGTCACGTCATCGATTTGAATTTATAAAGCAAAAATATTCCCCGTATGAAAATTCTTTTTTCAAAAAATCTGAAATTTTTACAGATAAGAAAGTTGTAAAAACGTCCATTACACAACAAAAATTTATCAATTCTGATACTGATAAAATAGAGGTTGTACCTATAATTCACGTCACAGAAAAAACAAATAAAGAAAATTTTATAGAAATATTTGCTGATGGCATTCAAGCAATTTTTAATTTATCTCGTACAGGACATCGTGCTTTGATAATAGTTTTAGAAGAATATCAATCTAATAAATCAACAAACGAAGACCCCAGCAGCGTTACCTTAATTTGGTTTGATGGGGGTATAAATGGAAAAAAGCGCGATATGGTCGACAAAACTTTTCACAACGGTTTAAGAGAACTTATACAAAAAGGAATTTTGAAACCAAAATTGCCTAATCAATACTGGGTGAATCCTATTCTGTTATTCAAAGAAGAAAAAGTTGCTTTTATGAAAGAATATCAAATAGAATTATCTTCTACCAAACCGGATATTTCATCCGTTGAACATCAAACAGATCTTGAAGATTTTATAACAAAATAACTTGTATCATTTATCGTACTGTGTATATTATGGAGCATCTTGATTTAAGCGCGTGAGGGGGAAATAATGTCAAAATCACAAATAAGCAAAGAGGCGCTCGTCCTTTTGCTTTTATGGCTTCGTGGTCCTTTAAGATTGATACTAAGCCTTATAGTGATTATGGTTTTTTTGGGATTATTTACAATTCCTATTATGATATTATCAATAGGTTGGTCAAAAGCACTAATAAACATTACAATTTGTTCGTTTATATTAGGTTTTGGCTCTTTCCTTCTCATTTTTTATTATGATAAACTTATAAGATATTTACAATAAACTGTTCACGTATTTTCCTATTAACAATACTAATAAAAAACAAAAGATCACGATAATTAAATCTGTATTCCGATATAATTGATGAGATTAATACATATAATTTTTAAAGAGGGGAAAAATGAAAAAATTTATTTTAATATGCTTGGCTCTATTGACTATAGGATTGAATATTACAGGTTGTGGTAAAAGTGAAGAGGAAAAACGTAGAGCCCAACAAGAAGAACAAGCTAAAAAGTTTTTTGATGAAGAATTAACCTCTACAGATCGTGATCATGCATTTTAAAAAATACCCTACGACAATAAAATGTGAGTTATCAATCTCTAACTAAAAGAGTATTTTGTGTAACTCACACCCGACAACGTCATTGTACACTTTAACACGTATGAAGACAATCAGTTTTAAAAACTTTGGAAAGGCTTTTCATAACCTATCCGCTTAACGCTAAGTATTTATATAACAAAATACCCATTTATTATCTTTTCTTGTCTTTTTTATAATATTTTCAAATATATATCACTTAAAATACCTTATTATTTTCATCACTTTCTTTTGACTTATCCCCCTATAAGCTTTCTCTTTAATCATGATCTCAAAGCCGCGTGAGAAAAGAACAAGATAAGCCTTTTGGTTATTGATAAGGGGCACACGTGCGCCTACCGATACGCTTTTACAGAATTTCCCAGCCTTTAAAACTTAAGGCTTTTAGCCTTCTCATTTAAATGCAGGTTTGATGTCATGATTTTGGGGTGCGATTATTAAGAGTTTGAGAAGCGAAGAGCTTTTCATTTAAAAAGCAAAACGAAATGACGTATAGCCAAGGAAACGCGCTCTCCCATAGCACTGTAGTAAACAACCTATAAGGATATTTTAAACCCAACAAATTTCCATAACGAGCGTTGTCCACCAAGGACCGTGTGGATTATAATTAACTTTTTTCTGATAAGATTCGCAGTAGAGTATTGTCTTCATTAAAATTAAATAGCGCTTAAGAGGACGCTTTATCAATAATGGTCAATGGGATTATAGCTTCCATGATCTCTTCGCCAATCTTCAGGTGTTTCAAATTTGCTTGACCACAAGCCTCTTTTTGCTTTTTGAGCCGCAGATTGTAGAGTTTTATAGTCTGCGGGTGATGGGAAATTATGCTGATCTTTTGTCAAAACCATCAACCCTTCTGTCAGCCCCAACTGTGCAAGATCAACCCCGTCAACAAAACATTGTGCATAATGAACCTGTTGAACGACACGTGCTTGCCGACACATAACATTTTTATCAATTGTTTTTGAGACAAGCCACGCGGTGACGAAAGCACCACATGGCCACTTAATTCCATTGCGTGAGGCAAACTGTCGTGTTTCACAGGATTCCACACCATATAGTCGAATATTGCGGACGATCTTTTTTCTCCATCCCTCATCTACGAGCGTGATCATTTTAAAGGTAACACCACTCGTTACCTGTATAACACCGGAATAGACTGGTACATTTTCTTCATAAAATTGTGATGCGAATGGTTCTGGGTGCAAAGCCGCATCTTGTTGGTTTACATCGTGTTGGTTTTTGTAATCGGTCAATTTTAACTTTGGATTTTGAACAGTGGTTTCTATTGTTTTTTCTGGTCCTTTAAAAAAAGAAGATTGCATAAATTTTTCAGTATGCTGATTCAAATAAAAGATTACAGCAAAAATAATAATAGACGTTAAGATAAGATATTTAAGCACTGATCGAAAACATTTTAAAAGTATCATTTTGAATATTACTATATTTTATTGTTCATTAACTGAGAAAAGATTAAATATTGTTAATTTATAGATAGAAAAATTTATTTTTTTCATTTATATGATTCCCGATTAATATTTTAATTATTAATTTTATGATTAACTTAAACATAAAGCGGGGGAATTTTCATGAAAAACATGAATCATTCGCTCAGTCGTGAACAAACCTTAGAAAAAGGTCTTTTATCCAATACACAAAAGAAATGGTTAACAACAGCATTGATGTTGTTTATTGCCTTCATTGTACTGAGTGAACCAGCATTTGCTGATGGCGGCTTCGGAAAAATTGAAACTGCTCTTGATAAATTAGTCAAAGCTTTAACAGGAAACATTGCAAAATCGATTGCCACCATTTCGGTTGCTGGTATTGGGCTTGCCTGGATTGCTGGTTATGTTGAAATGCGTAAAGCTTTCTTTGTTTGTGTTGGCATCGGCATTGTTTTTGGTGCACCACAAATCGCATCAATGTTTATGTCTTAATTCGCTTAACTTTAGCCTTTCAAAGCCATGAAAAAGCACGAAAAGCTAACAGAAGATACGCTATTTCTTGCTTGCACACGCCCTGCAATGATCGCAGGCGTGACGGTGGAAGCTATGGGATTAAATGGGATAGGAACGATGATGTTGTTTATTATGACAGGCAATATTTTTCTTATCACCTTTGGTGTGATGATGCATTTCATATTCAAGGAAATCCTAAAGCATGACCATAATAAATTTCGTATTCTTCTGACATGGCAAAAGACATCTATTTTTGCCAGAAACTCTAGTCTATGGGGTGGGGGAAGTATTTCTCCATTACGATTAATTCGTAATTATGAGGAATTATAATGAAAACAACAGAGCGCAAGCGTGAAAAGCAGCCAGAGGCGATTATCCCTTACGTGCGCCATGTTAACAAGCATATCATTGCGTTGGATTCACGCGCTCTCATGAGCGTTATTAAACTTGAAGGGATTAACTTTGAGACAGCGGATATTATTGATCTGAATGTGCTTCACGAACAGCTCAACAATCTGTTTAAAAACATAGCGGATGAACGGATAGCGCTTTATAGCCATATTATCAGAAAGCGTGAAACGATTTATCCGGACGGGACTTTTAGATCGACATTTGCCAAGCAATTAGATGATAAATATCGCGAGCGGATGGTTTCTCAGGAGCTTTATCGCAATGATCTTTATCTTTCGATTTTGTGGAATCCACACGTTGATCAAACGGATAAATTAGTGGAGTTTTTCAAACGTTTAGGCAAAGCCAAGCAAGAAAAGACAGAAGTTGATGCAGAGTCCATTCGCAAGCTTGAAGATATTACCACAGATCTTATTCAAAATTTAGAGCGCTATGGTGCAAAAAGACTGAGCCTTTATGAACATGAAGGTAATATTTATTCGCAGCAAAGTGAGTTTATCCACCAATTGGTGGGAGGTCGTCGTGAACGTATCCCTCTCACATGGGGGACGATAGCTTCGACTATTTACTCAGACCGTCTTATTTTCGGGAAAGAGATCATAGAAATACGCACTGAGTCAGGACAGAGATTTGCGGGCATGTTTGGCTGGAAAGAATATCCAGCAAAAACCAGGGTAGGCATGGCGGATGGTTTGCTCACCCTTCCCTTTGAGTTTATTTTCACCCAATCTTTTGTTTTCAAGAGCAAAAATGCTGCCAAGCAAATTATGGGGCGCAAACAGAATCAAATGGTCAATGCAGGAGATCGAGCAGGTTCACAAATTATGGAACTGGATGATGCGCTTGATGATCTTGAATCCAATCGTTTTGTTTTAGGGGAGCATCATTTATCATTGGCAGTTTTTGCTGATACGCCGCAAGAGTTAGCGGATAATCTTGCCAAAGCGCGTTCTCGTCTTACAGATGGTGGGGCTGTCATTGCGCGGGAAGACTTAGGGTTAGCAGCAGCTTGGTGGGCACAATTGCCTGGCAATTATGCTTATCGCACGCGTTCTGGTGCGATAACAAGTCGCAATTATGCAGCGCTTTCTCCATTTCATTCCTTTCCGGTTGGGAAAATAGATGGCAATGTATGGGGACCAGCGGTCGCACTAATGAAGACCTCTGCTGGTTCACCATTTTATTTTAACTTTCACTTTGGAGATTTAGGCAATACGTTTGTTTGTGGTCCCTCTGGTTCTGGGAAAACGGTTATTGTTAATTTTCTTTTAGCGCAACTTCAAAAGCATGATCCCAATATGGTCTTTTTTGATAAAGATCGCGGAGCAGAACTTTTTGTGAGGGCTGGTGGTGGCACTTATATGCCTTTGAAGAATGGTAAACCAACAGGCATAGCGCCGCTTAAGGGGTTAGATTATAACAATCCAGCAGATAGAGTTTTTTTACGGCAATGGATTATCAAGCTTGTTTCTTCTGAAGATCAAAAGATCAGTGAATCAGAAAGACAAGATATTTCTGCTGCTGTTGACCAACTTGCCTTATTACCCAAAGAACAACGGACAATATCGGCCTTACAAATGTTTTTTGACACCACGCATAGAGAGGGGATAGCGGGTCGTTTAGAGAGATGGTGTAAAGGCAATGCCTTAGGGTGGGTTTTTGACAATCCTGATGATGACATTGGCATTGATGCAAAATTTATTGGTTATGACATGACGGATTTTTTAGACAATAATGAAATTCGTCCACCCTTGATGATGTATCTTTTTCATAGAATTTTGTCTTTGATTGATGGGCGTCGTATTATCATTGTCATTGATGAGTTTTGGAAAGCCTTAGAAGATGATTCCTTTAAAGCCTTTGCGCAAGACAGGCTGAAAACTATCCGTAAACAAAATGGTTTGATGTTGTTTGCAACGCAATCTCCCAAAGATGCGATCAATTCGACCATTGCCCACACCATTATAGAGCAATGCCCCACACAGATTTATTTTCCCAATCAAAAGGGCAATCATGGGGATTATGTAGAAGGGTTTAAATTATCAGATAGAGAATTTAACCTGATACAATCAGAATTAAGCCGTGAGTCACGGCGTTTTCTCATCAAGCAAGGACAAAGTTCAGTTGTCGCAGAACTGAACTTACGGGGCTTTGATGATGAAATAGCCATTTTAAGTGGCACCACCAAGAATATTGAACTTTTAGAGACCATTATGGATGAAGTTGGACAATCTCCAGAAAAATGGCTTCCTATTTTTCAAGAAAGGTCAAAACAATGAAAAAACTTTTATTGGCAACAGCCGTCTATGCAGCTTCATTTGGCTTTCAAACAAATGCCTTTGCCATCGTGGTATTTGATCCCACAGCTGCTGCTAACATGGGAGAACAAATTCGGAACAGCATGCAACAACTTAACAAATTGCAAGAACAAGTTCAACAAGGTGCACAACAGCTTGAGCAATTAAAGAGCCAACTCGATCAAGCGAAACAATTATATAACTCCCTAAATGTCAAGCCTGACATTTCGGGATTGAAAGACATGTTTAACAAGCAAGGGAGCAGTGGCGCCCTTCCTTCAGATTTTAACCACTTTCAACAATCGATGGGCAGTGGCGGTGGCGGTGGCGGCGGCGGTGGCAGCAAAAACACGCAAAAATGGCAAGAAGAACTCTTATACAAAGAGCCCGCAGGCGGCGCAGACTCAAAAGAGGCAGTAGATGCTTTTTACGCACAAGAAGTGAAAAAAGCTGAACAGCGCGTAGTAGGAGAAGCGGCAAAAGGCCAAGACGTCTACGAAGAAGCCAGTGAAACACAAAAAAACATTAACAAGCTCCTTGATGAACTTGGAAGTACTAAAGATGCGGGTAAAATTCAAGGCATTCAAGCACAATTAGCAGCGGTACAAGCAGACCTGCAAGCAAAAATACTCCAAATGCAAGCCGCCATGATGATTCAACAAGCAGAAGAAAAAGCGGCAGAAAGACGTGAAATGGAAGAATTTAAAGCACGAACCAAAGCTTTGGCCCAAAAAATGCGTGGTCAATAAAGAGTAAAAAAGAGGGGATTGAATATGAACAAGATCATCATAACAACATTGCTACTTTGCACAGGGCTGATCACGGCTGGTTGTGAAAAAACCTACAGCGTAGAAGAATTTAAAAAAGATAAAAAATTATTTGAAGAATGGGCTGTGAGATGTGGATGGTCAGGAACTTCAAAAAATTGTGAAAATGTAAGAGTAGCCGATCACGAACTTGCGGCAGAACGCAGGAAAAAGGCTGAAGAAGAAAACCGTAAACGTAGAGAAGAATGGGAAAAAAAGCAAAAAGAAGAAGAAGCTAAAAGAAAAGCTGAACGTGAAAAATGGGAAGCCGAAGCTGGAAAACGGGCAGCTGAATATGAAAAACGGAGAGCTGAAAATGAAGCTAAAGGACGCGCTTATCTTGAAAAACTACAGCGAGAAATAGACGAGAATCTCCGTAAATTATCTGAAGCTGAAGAAAAAGCCGAACGAGAAGCAGAAGAGCGCGCTAAAGCTAAACAACAACAGGACAATAAATAATGAATAAAGTTCTCATAACAACATTGCTACTTTGCACAGGGCTCATCACAGCTGGATGTGAAAAAACCTATAGCGTCGCTGAATTTAAAAAAAATCCAAAATTATTTGATGAATGGGTCACGAGATGTGGAGGGATAGGAACTTCAAAAAATTGTGAAAACCTAAGAGTAGCAGGCGCTGAACTTGAGAAAGAACGTCAGGCAAAAGTTGAAGAAGAAAATCGCAAAATAGATGAAAAGTTTCAAGCTGAACAAAAAGCTTGGATTGAAAAAATGGAAGCTAATACTCAAAAAAAATTAGAAGAACAAAGAGCAAAGCGACGTGCTGAAGAAGAACAAGAAGCAAAAGAGCGCGCTAAACAACAACAGGACAGTCATTAATCATGAATAAAGTTCTCATAACAACATTGCTACTTGGCACTGGGCTCATCATAGCTGGTTGTGAAAAAACCTATAGCGTCGCAGAATTTAAAAAAGATGAAAAATTACGCCTAGAGTGGGATGCGAAATGTGGATTTGCAGGAACTTCAAAAAATTGTGAAAACATGCGGTTAGCATTTTTAGAACTTGATAAGGAACGTCAGGCACAAGCAGCAGAAAGAGAGCGTCAAGCGGAAGAGAACAATCGCAAAAGATATGAAGAATTTATGGCGAAACAAAAAGCTGATCTTGAAAAAATGAGAGCTGAGACTCAAAAAATACTCGAAAAACAAAGAGCGGAAACACGCGCTGAAGAAGAACGAAGAGCAAAAGAGCGCGCGGCAGAAGAACAACAAAATAACCATTAAGACATAATGAAGAGCGGAGCATCTCAATGGCAATAATAACGAAAGGCGTATTTACTGATATAGATGATATGTTAATGAAGCCAATTACAGAGACAATGGATAGCGCCATTACACATCACTATTGCGCTTTAGCTGCTCAACTTAAAAATCTTCGTGCACTCTATATTTATGGCAACATTATGTCTGTGCCCTAGATTTATCATCACTGGTTGTAAAACAACCGATAACACAAGCATAATTTAAAGATTGTGCTCAAACTTTAAAAACTGAAAGGAAAAAGGGGAAATATTGATGAATAAAGTTCTCATAACAACATTGCTACTTTGCACAGGGCTCATCACAGCTGGATGTGAAAAAACCTACAGCGTAGAAGAACTTAAAAAAAATAAAAAACTGATGGAAGAAGTATTAGTGAAATGTTTGACGTCAGGGGATTTGAATTCGAAAAATTGTAAAAATGCAGAGCAAGCTGAATTTGAAAACCGTAAAAATTGGAGAGGCTTTGGCTCAACAAATGACGATAAACAAGAATCTGAAAAGAAACAGGACAGTCATTAATCATGAACAAGATCATCATAACAACATTGCTGCTTTGCACAGGGCTCATCACGGCTGGTTGTGAAAAAACCTATAGCGTCGCAGAATTTAAAAAAGATAAAAAATTATTTGAAGAATGGGCTGTGAGATGTGGATGGTCAGGAACTTCAAAAAATTGTGAAAATGTAAGAGTAGCCGATCACGAACTTGCGGCAGAACGCAGGAAAAAGGCTGAAGAAGAAAACCGTAAACGTAGAGAAGAATGGGAAAAAAAGCAAAAAGAAGAAGAAGCTAAAAGAAAAGCTGAACATGAAAAATGGAAAGCAGAACAAGAAGCAAAGCGACGCGCTGAAGAAGAACGAATTGAAAAATGGGAAGCTGAAGCTGAAAAACGGAGAATTAAAGAAGACGCTGAATGGCGAGCTAGAATTAAAGAGGATCAGAAAAGAATAGATAAGATCTGGAGCACGCCATGAAGAAAATCGTCATAACAACATTGCTACTTTGCACAGGGCTCATCACAGCTGGTTGTGAAAAAACCTATAGCGTCGCTGAATTTAAAAAAGATGAAAAATTACGCCTAGAGTGGGATGCTAAATGTGGATTTGCAGGAACTTCAAAAAATTGTGAAAACATGCGGTTAGCATTTTTAGAACTTCAAAAAGAATATGAAGCAAAAGCAGCAGAAAGAGAGCGTCAAGCGGAAGAGAACCTTCATGAAGCATTAAAAAAAGCTAGAGCTAAAATAATGTCCGATCTTGAAAAAAGAGAAGCTGAATATCAAAAAAGGCAAGCTGAAGAAGAACAAAAAGCAAAAGAACAAGCCGAACGAGAAGCAGAAGAGCGCGCTAAAGCTAAACAACAACAGGACAGTCATTAATCATGAATAAAGTTCTCATAACAACATTGCTACTTTGCACTGGGCTCATCACAGCTGGATGTGAAAAAACCTATAGCGTCGCAGAATTTAAAAAAGATAAAAAATTACGCAATGAGTGGACACCTAAATGTATGTGGAAAAAACCTTCTGAAACAGAATCTCCTCAAAATTGTGAAAACTTAGGAAAAGCAATAGACGAACTTGGTAAAGAATCCTTTCAAAAATATCTAAATAAATATCGTACAAATGACGATAAACAAAAAACGAAAGAACAATCTGAAAAGAAAGAGGACAGTAATTAAAGCATAAAAATTCAACTTAGTATGGAACGCGAAACCCGTACGATAAGGAGCGGAGGAAAACAATGGCAGTAGAAAGCAAAGGCATATTTTCTTATATCGACAATATGTTAATGCATTCCCTTACAAGGACAATGGATAGCACCATTACACATCACTATTGCGCTTTAGCTGCTCAACTTAAAAATCTTCGTGCACTCTATATTTATGGCAACATTATGTTTGTGCTCTAGATTTATCATCACTGGTTATAAAAAACCGATAACACAAGCATAATTTAAAGATTGTGCTCAAACCTTGTAAAACTGAAAGAAAGAAGGGGAAATATCGATGAATAAAGTTCTCATAACAACATTGCTACTTGGCACTGGAATTATCGCTGCTGGCTGTGAAAAAACCTATAGCGTCGCAGAATTTAAAAAAGATAAAAATTTACGCTTAGAGTGGGATGCTAGATGTGGATTTGCAGGAACTTCAAAGAATTGTGAAAACATGCGGTTAGCATTTTTAGAACTTGATAAGGAACGTCAGGCACAAGCAGCAGAAAGAGAGCGTCAAGCGGAAGAGAACAATCGCAAAAGAGATGAAAAAGATATGGCTGAAATGAGAGCCAGACTAAAAAAAATGAGAGAAGAGAATCAAAAATTCCTTGCTGAACAAAAAGCAAAAGAGCGCGCGGAAGAAGAACAACAGAATAATAATTAAGACATAATGAAGAGCGGAGCATCTAAATGGCAATAGAAACCAGAGGTATATTTACTTGGATAGATAATACCGTAATGGAGCCCCTTACAGGGACAATGGATAGCACCATTGCACATCACTATTGCGCTTTAGCTGCTCAACTTAAAGAACCTTACAGACTATACAATAGATTTATGGCAAGATTATGTCCGTGCCCTAGATTTATCATCACTGGTTATAAAAAACCGATAACACAAGCATAATTTAAAAATTGTGCTCAAAACTTGTAAAACTGAAAGGAAAAAGGGGAAATATTGATGAATAAAGTTCTCATAACAACATTGCTACTTTGCACAGGGCTCATCACAGCTGGATGTGAAAAAACCTATAGCGTCGCAGAATTTAAAAAAGATAAAAATTTACGCTTCGAGTGGGATGCGAAATGTGGATTTGCAGGAACTTCAAAAAATTGTGAAAACATGCGGTTAGCATTTTTAGAACTTCAGAAAGAATATGAAGCAAAAGAAGCAGAAAGAAGTCGTAAAATTGCAGAAGAAAATCGCAAAAGATATGAAGAATTTATGGCGAAACAAAAAGCCAGACTTGAAAAAAGGGAGGCTGAGACTCAAAAAATACTCGAAAAACAAAGAGCGGAAACACGCGCTGAAGAAGAACGAAGAGCAAAAGAGCGCGCGGCAGAAGAACAACAAAATAACCATTAAGACATAATGAAAAGCGGAGCATCTAAATGGCAGTAGAAAGCAAAGGCATATTCACTAAGATAGACAATATGTTGATGGATCCCCTTACAAAAATAATGGATAGCACCATTACACATCGCTATTGCGCTTTAGCTGCTCAACTTAAAGAACCTTACAGACTATACAATAGATTTATGGCAACATTATGTCGCTGCCCTAGATTTATCATCACTGGTTATAAAAAACCAGAACATAGCATAATTTAAAAATTGTGCTCAAAACTTGTAAAACTGAAAGGAAAAAGGGGAAATATTGATGAATAAAGTTCTCATAACAACATTGCTACTTTGCACAGGGCTCATCACAGCTGGATGTGAAAAAACCTATAGCGTCGCAGAATTTAAAAAAGATAAAAATTTACGCTTCGAGTGGGATGCGAAATGTGGATTTGCAGGAACTTCAAAAAATTGTGAAAACATGCGGTTAGCATTTTTAGAACTTCAGAAAGAGTATGAAGCAAAAGCAGCAGAAAGAAGTCGTAAAATTGACGAAGAAAATCGCAAATCAATGGAAAAATTGAAAGCTGAAATGAGAGCCAGAATTAAAAAAATGAGAGAAGAGAATCAAAAATTCCTTGCTGAACAAAGAGCAAAAGAGCGTGCTGAGGAAGAACGAAGAGCGAAAGAGCGCGCGGCAGAAGAACAAAATAACAATTAAATTATAAAAATATACAATGAAGAGTGGAGCATCTAAATGGCAATAATAACCAAAGGCATATTTACTGATATAGATGATATGTTAATGGAGCCCCTCACAGAGACAATGGGTAAAGTCATTCACAATCTCTCATCGTCTTTAAGTGCTCCGCTTAAGCTGTCTTGTACAATCTATATTATATTTATGGGCTACAATATCATCTATGGGCGTTCTTCCATGCCACTGTGGGAGTTTATAGCGACAACTTTCAAACTGGGCATCATTGTTGCACTTGCTACAAACGCTGCTCTTTATAATGAGTGGGTCAGTGGTATATTTTTCCATGATCTGCCGAATGCCATTGCAAATGTCACACAAGGAGCACATGTGGATCGAAATGTATGGGATAATATGATGAACCAAGCTGGAGCACAGGTTTTGGACGCAGCAAACCAGTACACGGGTCTGACTCAAATGGGGATGTTTATTGCGACATGGATTGCTGGTTTTATCTGCCTAGTAGTTGCTGCCTTTTTTTGTCTAGTCGGTTTTGTTGTTTCATTATTTGCTAAACTGGGATCATTTCTTGTCCTATCAATAGGACCACTCTTCATAAGCCTCTATATGTTTTCCTCAACCAGAAAATTCACAGAAGCATGGTTAGGGCAAGTTGCAAACTTCATCATTTTATATGTGTTAGTCGTGCTGCTTGGTGGTTTATATGTTAACATTTCAATGAACGTTTTTTCAAGAGGTATTGACAATATCTTCACTACTTTAATTCAATTCTTGGTTGTTGGTCTTGGTGGTATTTTTCTTTTCCTCAGACTCCCTGATATCGCATCAGCTTTAGCCTCTGGGGGGGCTTCTCTTACAGGATCAGGACCAGTTGCTAAAACAACGGCTCAACTAACAGGTAAAGCTGCTAAAGCAACAGCCAACACGATAGCGAAGGGCGTTAAAAAATTAACATCACTATTAAAAAAAGGTCTAAGTTAAAATGCGGGAATTTAAAAAAATTGGGATTATCTTACCATTTCTCTTTCTCAGTGGCTGTATGTCTTCACCAAACACACTGAAGTCACTCCCAAAGTGTGATGGATATTCTAAACGTCCACTCAACAGATCAATGTGGAATTGGGAAGGGAAAAAACCCACGCCCACGCCCATTATCATCAGTAACAACACCCCTTCAACCCTAAAAGAAGGCAAGCTGGAAACGCTTCTGGCACAAAAATTAACGGATGAAGAAATCAAATCTTACAAAAATTGCGGGCAAAAAGCATGAAAGAAAAAGACATAGAACAATACATTGCTGAAGCGCGCTCGTTTGATCAAGATCGCATGCTCGCCTCACGCCGCACCACCCGCGTCTCACTTGCCATTGCCGGCATCGCAGTTGCTGTTGCAATAATGTCTTCTCTCGCGGTCATCACCCTCACACCCCTTAAAACCGTGGAACCTTTTGTCATCCGTGTGGACAATTCAACCGGCATTGTCGAAGTTGTGGAAGCCTTAAAAGAAGGTCCCACCAATGTCGACGAAGCAATCACACGCTACTTTGCCGCAAAATATGTCCGCTCCCGTGAAGGCTTCACCACAGAAGAAACACAACACAACTTCCAAACCGTCTCCCTCCTCTCTTCTTCAGAAGAACAGGAAAGATTTGCCAGCTGGTATGGAGCAAGAAATCCCCAAAGTCCTCAAATTCTCTATAAACACGCCGCCGTTACAATAACAATAAAATCAATCTCCTTTATCAATGACGATGTTGCCCAAGTGCGTTACTACAGAACCATTCACGACAACGACAACAACAAAGAATTCATCACCCACTGGGTTGCAACACTTACCTTTGAATACATCAATGCCCCTATCTCTGTCCAAAACCGTTTGATAAATCCTCTAGGGTTTATTGTTAGTGAATATAGAACCGATCCGGAAGTGGTCAACTGATCATGACAAAAAAAATTCTTTTTTTCATTCTTAACATCGCTATTACCCTTTCTTTAACGCCTAGCCATGCCAGTATTTTTCCCACCCGTGCGCCAAGCGATAGCCGCATTCGCTTTATCAACTATGATGCTTATAATGTCACAAAAATTATTGGCTCCATACGCTCATCGGTACAAATAGAATTTTCTCCCAATGAAGAAATTGCCCATGTGGCAATTGGCAACAGCGTTGCATGGGAAGTCGCCCCCGCTGGCAATATTCTTTTCCTTAAAGCGCGGGAAGTCCAACCCATTACCAATCTCCAAGTCGTCACCACAAAGCTTGATGGCTCAAAGCGCTCTTATCAATTTGAACTCATCATTAAAGATGGAGAAATTTCCTCTGGACAAGAAACATATTTCCTTGTGAAATTCCGCTATCCACAAGAGGAAGCAGAACAAAGAAGACTTGCAGCACTTATGCGACAAGAAAAAAAACAATCCCAACAGATTGATGGTATCTTCAACGCTTCTGAAACCTATGGACCACGCAATTGGGCTTACACCGCTCAAGGCTCTATCACTCTTGAACCCTCCTCTGTTTATGACAATGGCAAAACAACAACATTTACATTTCCCGACAACCAAGAAATCCCTGCCATTTATATTGTCAGCAATGACGGTACAGAATCACTGGTTCCCAAAACCACAAGAGGCAACATGGTGATTGTCCATGCCATTAGCGCACGCTTCACCCTAAGACAGGGAAAAAATGTCCTATGCGTCTTTAATGAAGCCTACCAACCCAAAGGCGTTAATCCAGAAACCGGAACCACCTCACCATCTGTTGAACGTAAAATTGCATCAGATCTTTAAATAAGCGGGAATTAAAGGGGACAACACATGA
>NZ_JBHIRD010000003.1:0-145249 GCF_042196905.1 Bartonella sp. AA89HNZF | reverse complement strand
GGCAACAGGGTAACTGACCATGCCATTAGCGCACGCTTCACCCTAAGACAGGGAAAAAATATCCTATGCGTCTTTAATGAAGCCTATCAACCAAAAGGTATTAATCTAGGAACCGAAACCACCTCACCATCTGTTGAACGTAAAATTGCATCAGATCTTTAAATAAGCGGGAATTAAAGGGGACAACACATGAGTGATAAATCAATCATCGAAGATCGAGACACTATTAGGGATAGCGGAACAATAACATTGTCTTTTCCCGACAACCAAGAAATCCCTGCCATTTATATTGTAAACAATGATGGTACAGAATCGCTGGTTCCCAAAACCACAAGAGGCAACAGGGTAACTGACCATGCCATTAGCGCACGCTTCACCCTAAGACAGGGAAAAAATATCCTATGCGTCTTTAACGAAGCCTATCAACCAAAAGGCGTTAATCCAGGAACCGAAACGACCTCACCATCTGTTGAACGTAAAATTGCATCAGTTCTTTAAATAAGCGGGAATTGAAGGGGACAAAACATGAGTGATAAATCAATCATCGAAGATCGAGGATCTATTGGAGATGGCAAAAACAATAGCGCCAAAACCGCCGGCAAAAAAATAGTTGTCGCAATAGCTTGTATAGGAATCTGCGGCTATGTCCTCTGGAACATCTTATCCACCCCCACAGAACAAAAAGACACTGCAAAAGCTCATAAAAAACAAGAACAAAGCTTTCACAATTCCCTCGCCCCTTTAGAGCTCGTCCCCTCTGACCCGCGTGCAAACATAGCGCCAATAACCTTACCACCCCCACAACCACTCGCACAAGAACCGAAAAAAGATGATCCCTTACTTGATGCCGCAAGACGCGCCCCCGTTCTTGCTTTCGCCAAAGGCTCTAGGTCTCAATTAAAAGACATTGTCAACACGACTCTCAATCCCTTTGAAAAATTCAATACCCTTGAAAATCTCGCCAATATGAAAAATTCCTCTGCCCTTCAAGACACACAAAATTTTGCGACCCTATTAAAGCCTACCAAAACAGAAGAAACAAAAGCAAAAGCAAAACTCATCGGCAATAGAAACTTTATCATCGCCATGGGAACCTCTATTCCCTGTATCTTAGAAACGGCATTAAACAGTGAGCAACCAGGCTTTGCAAGCTGCATTATTAACCGCGATATCCTCTCTGACAATGGTCGCGTTGTTTTACTTGATAAAGGAACTCAAGTGATTGGCGAATACCGCGGAGGGATAAAACAAGGTCAATCTCGCCTCTTTGTACTCTGGACAAGAGCAAAAACCCCAACCGGTGTCATCATCGACCTTGCCTCACCCGCAACCGACAGTTTAGGCAGAGCCGGTTTTGATGGCAACATCAACACCCATTGGTGGGAACGCTTTGGCTCTTCCCTTTTACTCACCGTTATTGATGGTGCCACAACAGTTTTAACAAATAAAATAGTAGGCAATTCCAATAAAGAAGGTTCAAACAACTCTGGAGGCGGCGGTTTTGAAGGCGCAAACAACACTGGAAAAGAGGCCGCCAGTATTGCTCTTGAAAATCAAATCAACATCCCTCCTACCCTAGAAAAATTTCAAGGCGAACTCGTCAACATCTTTGTAGCAAAAGATCTCGATTTTTCCTCTGTCTATAAACTAGTCGTAAAGAGCAAAAGAAACCGCTCTACTCCCGGCTATTCCTTTTTTCATTAAGCCAATAAAGTCACATTATGCCATCAGCAAAAAATGCAGAACGCGCCTCCATCGTCTTAACAAAATTAAAGATCTTAGATGACTTCCTCAATAATGACAATTTATTTGAGATTGTTGTCAATCGCCCAGGCGAAGTGATTGTTGAGGGTCCAAATGGTTGGCAAACCCACATCTTAAAAGAGCTAACCTACAGCGAACTAGAAGGGATTGCGAAAGTTGTTGCTGCCTACACAACACAAAAAATTAGTGTAGAAAATCCCGTTCTTTCCGCAACACTGCCCAATAACGAACGCATACAAATTGTCATGCCCCCTGCTGTTGCCCCCAACACCATGAGCATGACAATTCGTAAACCTTCATCACGCACTTTTTCTCTTGAAAGTCTACACGAAAACCAGCTATTTTCTGTCACCAGAAACGTTAGTTTTACCCCCCTTGAACAAATGACAAAACGGGCAAGTGAACTCTCTGATACAGAAAAAGAGCTAACAGATCTCTTTATCGCCAAAGACTTTTGTACATTTTTAGAACGCGCTGTTGTTACACAACAAAATATCTTAATCTCTGGAAAAACCGGTTCTGGTAAAACAACCCTCTCCAAAGCTTTAATTGCAAAAATCCCTGACTATGAACGAATTCTCACCATTGAAGACACGCCAGAACTTGTCGTTCCGCACGCCAACAAAGTGCAGCTCTTTTATTCAAAAGATAATCAAGGCTTAGCAAAAGCTGGAGCAAAAGAACTGCTTGAATCTGGATTGCGTATGCGCCCCGACAGAATTCTTTTGCAAGAGCTGCGTGATGGTACAGCCTTTTACTATATCCGTAATGTCAATTCCGGTCACCCAGGTTCTATCACCACCGTCCATGCCTCAACAGCACTCGCCGCCTTTGAACAAATGACCCTTTTAGTCAAAGAAAGTGACGGGGGTGGTAATTTAGCACGCGACGATATCCGCGGCTTATTAATCTCGATGATAGATGTCATCATCCAATGTAAACGTTTGGAAGGAAAATTTCGTGTAACAGAAATCTATTACGACCCTTTCAAACGCCGTGATGCTTTTTAAAAAAAACGATACCCTCCCCCTCTTATGCCAATAGAGATTTTTTAAGAGCACAATTGATCGCTTCAGGTTCATTTTCAATGATTGAAAGTAACAAACGAGAAAAAGTATCTATAGAATATCGTCCCTGTTTCCAATCACGAATGCGCCTTACAGAAAAACCAAAAACATGCCGAAAATGATATCTATAACCCTATATTTTTTCTGATTTTTTTGACATCAATGTTTGCAAGGATATGGCTACCAAATTTTATGACATCCGCTTCACCTTTAGCTTCAGACAAGAGCTTCACGAGCACCTTGTAATATACAAGATCCTGCTTTATGTGCTTTATCCATTATTATTCTTTTCGATATTCATCAAGGCGCAGTATAAAAATTTTCTTCAACGCATTCCTCTCTGATTTTGTCAAATTACCTCAAGATGATTGACTGTAAATATCTTCGATCAACACCGGAATATTTTAACCACCAAAAAAAGGTATAACCTTATATCCCCCACTTTTACTCTTATGCTTTTAAACCTAACTTTCCTTGGCTTTCTCTTAACCCTTGCATAAGACCACCAGCATCTGAATGAGTAGCAATAAAAGAAACAATATCAAATAATTATTCAGGCGATATGCCTTCTTCTTTCACAGAAATTCAATAAGCTGCCATTTCAATCACGGTTTGCATACATCATTCAATATACGGAAACACCCATAACGATAATGATGTAAATTAAAAGCTCATTTGAAGTGAATGATCAGAAATATCAAATATCCAAATGACAAAACAAATCTTACCTATCTTCAGCTATATCTCTTTACCCTTGTCACTTTTCTCAAAAGTTTTAAGCGTTTTCGCATTAGAAATAGACATATCAAACGGCAATCCTCTTTCATCAACAACTTTTGTCAAAGCAATACGGATGAAATCAGACACCGTAAGTCTTAAACTTGCTAATATTTCACCGGATTTTTTTTTAACGCCCTATCTATGCAGGCACATACAACATCTTTTGTCACACCCATATTAAACACCTCCTTTGATTACCTCTCTTTTACCGTATGGCTTAATAGGGCTTATACAGTATAAGGCTTTATCCTTGCCCTTACCGTATCATATCTATTGATCTTGCACGCGCTATTGCGTTGATTTTCTCCTGTTGTCTCTGTTGCAAAAACTTAACTGCCATTTGAAACTCTTTTATGCGTTCTTTATTATAAGACTGTTCTTTGGGGATTGCTTTTGATAAATCAAAACCATATTTATGAATGGCATCATGTCCAAAACGTTTATCTAAAACACTTTGTAGCTTTAAAAACTCTTGATTAACCTGCTCTGGTATCTTTGAATAACTATCACAACCAGCTTCAACATTTTTCATAAAAGTCACTGCTTCTTGTGAAAGTGACGGAACCTCAACTTTCAATCGCTCACGCTCCCGTGTAACACTATCCATATGTGTCTCATAAGAATTCTTATAAAAGGATTGAAGCTCTCTCATAGTAGAAACAGCAAGAGGAACATGATAAAGCGCTTCTTTTCGTTCTTTTCCTGTAGCCTTCAATTTATCGATAAAACGATCTGACCCACGCAGTTCGCCTGCTCTATCAGGTTCCCTTTCCAAAATATCAGGAAGTTTATCGCCTTTACCTGCTAAAATCGTTTGCTCAATCCTAAACGCAGCCTCTTGTGGATCTCTATAAATAAATGCTAAACGACTGTTTAATTTTTTAAACATATCAATGTAAGATTTTTTATTTCTAAGGGCACTTAACACCTTCTGTTCTAGATTAGAGTTATCCGTATAAGCCGCAAGGTATGGCTCTCGTTCTGTTGTTTTTGCAACAACATTCAAATCATTTTGTAATTGTTCTAGTTCTTCTTTTTGACGTTTAGCAAAACTTGTCTTTTCTCTATCCCAAGGAGTTTCAATCTTCTCTTTTTGTTGTTCCAAGCACTCTTTATTAAGATCAACGCCAAAAGCAATATTTTTGCCAATACCTTGAGAAACATCATCCCTTTTATTTTCTGTAAACTTGGTAAGGTTCTTATAGATGAGTGCAGACAGATATTCTGAATTACCAAAATGTGCTTCAATTGACGCACGTGTCATTTCTTGTCGCTCAATACCCTTCCAGTTGATATGATAACCAGCTTCACGAGCCAGTTGCACCATAAATTCACGCTGAGTACGCCCATTCCCCTCTCGAAACGGATGCAACGCATTCAACTCGCCCATGTAATACCCAGCCCTTTGGCTAAAGTCATAAGCGCCAAGACCACGCAGATACTGTTCTTTTGCAAGCTTTTTTGTAATCTTCGGTGCATAACTTTCAATCTGATTATAACTAGCAAACATACTATTGCCTTTGGCAATATCCACTAAACGAACTTGTCCCGCCCATTCATATATGTCACCAAACAGTCTTCTATGAATCTCTTTCATGTAATTCAGATCAAACTTACCACCAATAGGAGTATGTACAAATTCGAAAGATTTTACATAAGAAATCGTAGATTCTACACGTTGCAGTGTGGCTTTGTCTTTAATACCAAGCCGATTATACATCACACCAGTTTCAGGATCAGTATAAGAATCACCGCTCCCCTTATACTTCTCCACGTTTTACCCTCTCCATATAATCTGTGATGATATCACTTGTTTCAAGCTCTCCAATAATAACACGCTCCATTTGTGCAACAACCAGCGGATCTGGCTCTAATCCCTCTAAACGTTGGCTTGCCAATGCATTTTCAGCATAGAGGCGACGCAGCTTAAGTTCCTCTTCACTCAACATATTAAAACCCTCATTTGCTTACATTTATTATAGCCAAACAGACTATAGAAACAAGATTTTATTCCTTGTCTTACCCGCGTTACATCTTTTGACCTTGTACGCTCATACGCATGATTTAGCTCTTGTATACGTCTCTGTTGCAAAAACTTAACTGCCATTTGAAACTCTTTTATGCAATCTTGATCATGAGACTGTTGTTAAAAAATTGCTTTTGATAGATCATAATTTGTTTGCATAGCAAGCCAAGCACGTGCTGTGCTTACACCAGACATTTCAAGCCTAATAGCAAGATTAGCACTCATAGCGGCTTTTCCATTTAAAACTCTAGAAAGTGCTACACGAGATATACCAAGCTACTCTGCTGCTTCATTAACGGATAAACCAAGCTCTTTGATCACATCTTCTCGCAATAATTCACCGAGATGTGAAGGATTCTTCATCATTGTTTAGACCTGCTTTTTGATGACAATCCAGATAATCAACCATTTCCACATCTATGCTATCAAAGCGAAATATTACGCAACAATTTCCATTTACAGTAATTGACTAATAATCCTTGAAATCACCCTTTAGCAGATGTAATTAAAAGGATGGATAACTCAAATCTTTTGGCGATACATCTCCTTCAAGAGCACTTAGAATACGCTTTAATTTTTGAGCATGGGTGGTTCTAATCCCTTTAGTCGTGCCAATATTATAGCAGGATTCAATCCTTTTAGGTTTAAATCTTAAAATCATAAATGAATATAGAGTGTACCCCTCCAAGATACAAAAAATGTTCATTATTTTTACATCACACGGCTTTTTTTACTTTATAAACATTAGAACTGTCGTGAAAAAATTGCTCATTCTCATCTCTTTCTCATTATTCTACTAATTATTGGAAAAGTATAAGTTCATAATTAGGAGGAGCTAAACGTAATAGGAGCGTATCATATCTCCAATTGGCAGCGGCACTTAGAAACATCAAGATGATATAACCACAATGACCATTGCTGTTTGATGTTCATGGGGCGCTGCACCCGCTGTATATCGAGTAAAAAGAATGAATAACACTAATAACCCCCTACAAACTCTATTAAACTAATAACCGGTTTACGAATAAGTAAAAGAAAAAGGAAAATCAAAAAAAGGCATATTTTTCATATTTTACGAACTATAGAGAAATCTATACGCATTGTAGTTATTAGAATTAGACTTTTCCCTTTTTTATTTAATTTGTTCGTAGATAGAGTATCCATTACCGTTATTACATCACTAACAGAGTTAATAATCATACCTTTTGTAATTGCCAAAATCCCGCATTAAAATCAGACCTTTATTCAAAGATGATCTGATAATTTTCTCAAAAAATTCAAGATTCCTCAAAGCACAGCACCCACGTGTGCATCATGTTGCGTAATAACATCCATCAACTCTGTTACGACCGCATCCAACACTTCTCGTGCATCGCCTTCAGCCATAAGGCGGATAACCGGTTCAGTTCCAGAAGCACGGATAACGAGGCGTGCTTCTTTTCCCAACTTTTTCTCTGCTTGATCAATAGCCGTTTTAACAGGATTTTTTTTCAGGACATTTTTATTTTTAACCGTTAAATTTTTTAAAATTTGCGGTACAGGTTCAAACCGTTTACACAATTGGCTCATAGGACTTTGGCTTTCTTTCATACAGGCTAAAATCTGCAATGCAGCCACCAAGCCATCACCCGTTGTGCCAAAATCACTGAGCACAATATGCCCAGAAGCCTCACCACCAACATTATATCCCTTTTGGCGCATGGCATCGACAACATAACGGTCTCCAACTTTTGTCCTTACAAGGTGCAACCCTTTGCCGTTCAAGAAACGCTCTAGTCCAAGATTTGACATAATTGTTGTAACAACACCATTGCACCGTAATCGTCCCATTTTATGCCAATTTTCAGCAATTACAGCAATCAACTGATCTCCATCAACCGTTTGTGCTTTTTCATCAACAATGAGAACACGATCTCCATCTCCATCAAGAGCAATACCCACATCAGCACGTACTTCATGCACTTTTCGTTTTAAAGAACTTAAATCGGTTGACCCACATTTTTGATTAATATTGGTACCATTTGGCTCATCATGAATAGCAAAAACCTCAGCCCCCAATTCCCATAAAGCACGAGGAGCCGCTTTATAAGCCGCCCCATTGGCACAATCCACAACAATACGCACAGCATCCAAGCGAACATCGCGCGGCAGAGTTCGTTTGGCATATTCAATATAACGATAAATATCCCCTTCAACCCGTTTTGCATAACCAATTTCGGCAGAACTTGCTAAAGATTTTGAAAGATCTGTATCGATTAATTGTTCAATTTTCGCTTCCATATCATCTGAAAGCTTAAAACCATCAGGACCAAAAAGTTTAATTCCATTATCATAGAAGGGGTTATGAGAAGCAGAAATCATCACCCCAAGATCCGCTCGCAAAGAGCGGCAAAGCATTGCAACAGCAGGGGTTGGCACTGGACCCAATAAAAAAGCTTCCATCCCCGCAGCAGTCAACCCTGAAACCAAAGCGTTTTCCAACATATAGCCAGATAATCGTGTATCCTTGCCAATCACCACACGATGAGATTGATGTTGTGAGCGAAATAAAACCCCTACAGCCATCCCCACCTTCATGGCAAAATCGGGTGTCATAGGAAATGAATTGGCTTTCCCCCGAATTCCATCTGTACCAAAATATTTTTGCACCATGCCTCTTTCCTTTAATATATAATTCTTCCCTTGGCTTTTCCTTAAAATCCTAACAAGCCCCCTTGGTACAATAGTCCTCCTCTCCCCGTATAAAATCAGATCATTGATCTTAAACCTTCATGCATTTAGACAATCAAGCCCCCTATTCACCATCTACACATCTAAACCACTCTCAAGCAATTATGTTTACACCCTTACACATAAAAGCAATATTATCTCCTCAAAATGCTCTACACATCCCTTTAACACAACCAACGGATAATTTCACACACTTGCTAAATCCGTAAAGAAACTCAGCACCAAACCTCATACCCTACCAAATCAGCAAGGAAATCTATCGCCTAACCTTACAACCCCCTACCACATTAGAAAAGCAACAGTACACCTCGCCTTGTAGCATGCTAAAGCCGTCATCATACAACGGCTTTGCTTAATTTTTTTGCTTCCATATTTTTGCAAATATTGCAAGAAAGGCGCAAGCTTTGTTTGCGCCTTTCTCAAAAAATTTAGAAGTTTTCCTAAAACATCGTCACTCAAGCGTTCTTAAAAGGCTCCTATTTTCCTTTATCATGTCCCACCGTATTTGACTTTTTTTCTGCACTGCTTTTACTTTTAGAGCGGTTGACTGATTTTGTGGTACCTTTTGTGCTTTGCGCTTTTTTCTCAGTCTCATCCGATTGCACTTTTTTAGACTGAAGCTCCTTAGGTTCAACATCACTGGATTTTGCTGTTTTCTTCCCTACAGCTCCCTCTGCCTTACCCTCTTCTAGTTTATCAGTCTCTACCTTATGAGTTGCTATTTTAGGTGCTGTTTCAGCGTCTTTTTCCTCTGCGCCTGCTGTCTCTACCCTCACTGTTCCAGTTTTCGGAACAGAGGATCCCCGTGGTGCAGCATTCTCATCTTTCTGTGTGCGTGAAGGAGGCTTTCCTGCAATAACTTCGTTAATTTCAGCTCCCGTTAAAGTCTCATATTCCAACAAACCTTGTGCCAAAGCAAACCATTCTTTTCTTTTTGTTTTCAAAATTTCTGTAGCATTTTTATAGGCATCATCAATAAGCTTACGCACTTCCATATCAATCATGCGCGCTGTTTCTTCAGAAACGTTTTGTGTTCGCGCAACAGAATGACCCAAAAAGACTTCATCTTGGTTATCTCCATAAGCAACATTCCCAAGCAGATCAGAAAATCCCCATCGTGTGATCATTGCGCGCGCTAATTTGGTTGCTTGTTCAATATCAGAAGAAGCACCGGAGGTGATATTTTCCTTTCCAAATTTCAATTCTTCAGCCACACGTCCACCCATCATAATGGCCAGACGAGAAATCATCCAACGATAACTCATGGAATAGCGATCACCTTCAGGCAATTGCATCACCATTCCCAAGGCCCTTCCCCTTGGGACGATTGTTGCTTTGTGGACAGGATCAGCAACTGGCACATTAAGAGCCACAATAGCATGTCCTGCTTCGTGATAGGCAGTGAGTTCTTTTTCTTCTTGTGTCATAGCGGTTGAACGACGCTCAGCCCCCATCATCACCTTATCTTTCGCATCTTCGAATTCTTGCATTGTCACGACTCTTTTATTACGGCTTGCAGCCATAAGAGCAGCTTCATTGACCAGATTCATCAGATCCGCACCGGAAAATCCTGGTGTACCTCTTGCCAAAATCTTCAGATCAACGTTGGGCGCTAAAGGCACATTGCGCACATGCACTTTCAAGATTTGTTCGCGCCCAGAAACATCAGGGTTTGGCACAACAACTTGCCGATCAAAACGCCCTGGTCTCAATAAAGCGGGATCAAGCACATCAGGACGGTTTGTCGCAGCAATAAGAATAATACTTTCATTGGGCTCAAACCCATCCATTTCAACAAGCAACTGATTTAAGGTTTGCTCGCGTTCATCGTTTCCCCCTCCAAGTCCTGCACCCCGATGGCGCCCAACAGCATCAATTTCATCGATAAAGATAATACAAGGGGCATTTTTTTTAGCCTGTTCGAACATATCACGCACACGGCTCGCCCCAACACCTACAAACATTTCAACAAAATCAGACCCTGAAATGGTGAAGAATGGCACATTGGCTTCACCAGCCACAGAGCGTGCGAGCAAAGTTTTACCGGTTCCTGGAGGACCAACAAGCAAAACACCGCGTGGAATACGGCCTCCTAAACGTTGAAATTTTTGTGGTTCGCGTAAAAATTCAACAATTTCTTGAAGATCTTGCTTTGCTTCTTCAACACCGGCAACATCTTTAAAAGTAACACGTCCTTGCGCTTCATTAAGCAATCTTGCTTTTGACTTCCCAAACCCCATTGCACCACGTGATCCATTTTGCATTTGCCGCATAAAAAAGACCCACGCCCCCACGATAATAATAACAGGCAATAAGGAAAAGAGGAGATTGAGGAAAATACTATTTCCAGAGCTTTCAGGAATAGCTTTAACATTGACGTTTTTGCTTTCCAATTTTTGTATCAAACCTGGATCTCGTGGAGCATAGGTTGAAATAGTTCTATGTTCAATGGTTTTTCCTGTTAATTTTTGACCCTGAATGGTCACAGATTTCAACTCATTATTCTCAACTTTTTGCAAAAATTCAGAATAAGAGACCTCTCCACCACCAGAACGTTGACTATCTCCATTAAAGAAAGAAAACGACACAATCAAAATCAAAGCAATAACTCCCCAAATGAGGAGAGAGCGGTAATTGGAATTCATATTCAGCCCACTTAATCAAATATAGATTTCAAACAGTTCCCCTTAACATATAACCTTGTCAGCCCCTTGCCAAGGGATGAGAAGCTGTTTATTTTCTTTTAGAGTAATTTTTCTTTATCTTTTCACCTCAATATTAAAAAAAGGTTCCACAACATTTACCACAGCAGCATCTTCTCGCGAAGAAAGCCAATCGAAAGGTGCCATAATCCGCTTGATGATAACATTTTTATGAACAACTGCTTGAGAAATCAACTCTGGAATATCACACCCTTTGTCATTTGAGATCATCACCAGCGATTGTAAAGAGGGAAAATGAGGCTTTTCAAGCTCAAAATCGCTATTTTTTAATAAAAATTTCAGCTGTTCTAAATTTGCGGCTCCAACCTTTATAGCCTCATATCCATGATTTGTGATATGATAGCGCCCATCCCATATAAAAGTTTTATCTGGCTCAACGATAGCCTCTTTTATATTTCGCCCTTCACGCCACAAAGAAATTCCCTGCTTGTTATATTCAATAACAGAGCCCGCATAAGTAAAACGCTTCTTTTCTGGAGAATCGAGACAGAGTTTTTGAACAAGCATGCTTAATTTCTGATTGGGGAGCAAATAAAATCCCCCTCCCATCAGCACAGCAAAGAGCCCCACCACGAAAGGAAAACTGGAATGTTTCTGTAAAAATAGCGCAGGCTTTGCTATGAAACAACGTCCATGTTGGACAGTAATATCCAGTGCTAAGATCAAATCGGCAATATTTTGCGCGTGTTGACGACGCTGCAATGCGGCTTCATTTATTTTTTGAGCAATATAAGACAATTTTTGTGGAGAAAGAGATTGACGCACACGCACACGTTCAAAATTGCGATCTTCATTGGTTGGATCATCAATCCATGTTTGTCCTTGTAAGCGTAAATAATTCCGTAATGTTTGGCGTTTTACACCAAGGAGTGGACGAATCAAACGCACTTTTCTATGCAACAACGCCTCGCGCGGAATACAGGATAAACCACGTTCATAGAGCGGACCATCGTTTTTTTCGGAAATATTTTTTCTTGTTTTTCTGGCATGAAACTCATCACGTATACCCTCGGCTTCACCGCGCAAAATACCAGCAAAACCACTGGCATAAACCTCATCGCGCATGGTAACAGCTTCACTATATAAAGCACCTCTGTTCTTTTGGAGACGTTGATACCGCATTTGATAGGTTTCAACCTGATCATTGAGTGTATGGCCCGTCATAATAACTGATGCGCCTTGTTTTTGTGCTTCTTTAACCAAGAGATCGTAGCGTGCAACACGCGCGCTGGAAGCAATATGCGTCTTTGGCTTTTCGCCTTCCCATCGCACAGTGATATGTTGAATATCATGGACACGACAAATTTTCGCAACAGTTTCTGCCTCACGCATCGATTCTTTACGCAATTGATGATCAACCGTGACAACAATCATTTCTGGAGGAAATGCGAGAGTTTCCAAATGCTCTTTGACCAAAAACATCAAAGCCAAAGAATCACTTCCCCCTGAGACGGCAAGAATCAACTTCTGACATGGAATAAAATCCGATGTTTTAAAGAGATTTCTTGCCAGTCTAACGCACACCGAAAACGACCTCGCTGTTTATTTTGCAGGTTTACAAAAAACAGATGCTAATGTTTGTTGACGTTTTGATTTTTTCACAAAATGAGCACAATTGTCTTTATTTGGCTCAAGAGCGACCATACTTCTTGCTAATTTCAGTAAAATCTCGGAGGTATAGAGCTTCTTTTTATCTGCATACCATGCGGTAAGATAAACTTGTGCTGCTTCATGATAGCGTTTTTGTCCCAACAAAGATTCGGCCAACCAAAATAAAGCATCATCACTCAAAGAATCTTTTTTGTAACGATTTTGAAAAGCGCAAAAGCTTTTTTCAGCATCAACATAGTTAGCAGAACGAATAAAATCATACCCTTCCTTATACAAAGCTTTAGAAGAAGAAAGATTGTCACTCTGATGTGCTTCAATTGGAGCACTTACTTCATGCGCTTTGTTAAAAGGTTGACTGTTTTCATGGTCATGGCTCTCCACCTTAGCTTCCACAGCAGCAACCTTTGTCTGGTCACCTGTACTATGGTCCTGCTCCATCTCTTCCTTTACAGTCTGAGATTTTTCATCTATAGCAGACTTTTCAAAAGAACAAGAATAAACAGAAGAGGCTTCTGTATCAAAAAGCTCGTGAAACTGCTTGTTAACATTTTTTAAACTGTTATGCTCAAGCACCATTCGTATCTTATGCAAAAGCTTATCTAAATCATAATCTTTAAATAAAGCCTGTTGATTCTCTAAAATAATCCCTTGGTGCTCCGCAACACTAGTGGCTTTTTCCGCCGCGCTAGATGCTGCTTTATCAGCTGCTTCAGGAGCTTTTTTCACAGCATCAGACGGCTTATCAACAGCGTCAGTGGCTTTTTTCTCCACATCAGATGCTGCTTTATCAGCTGCTTCAGGAGCTTCTTTCACTGCATCAACAGGCTTATCAACAGCGTCAGTGGCTTTTTCTATCACATCAGATGCTGCTTTATCGGCTGCTTCAGGTGCTTCTTTCACTGCATCAACAGCCTTATTAACGGCGTCAGTGGCTTTTTCTATCACATCAGATGCTGCTTTATCGGCTGCTTCAGGTGCTTCTTTCACGTCATCAGTTGCCTTATTAACGGCGTCAGTGGCTTTTTTCTCCACATCAGATGCTGCTTTATCGGCTGCTTCAGGTGCTTCTTTCACTGCATCAACAGCCTTATTAACGGCGTCAGTGGCTTTTTCTATCACATCAGATGCTGCTTTATCAGCTGCTTCAGGTGCTTCTTTCACAGCATCAACAGCCTTATTAACGGCGTCAGTGGCTTTTTCTATCACATCAGATGCTGCTTTATCAGCTGCTTCAGGTGCTTCTTTCACTGCATCAACAGCCTTATTAACGGCGTCAGTGGCTTTTTTCTCCACATCAGATGCTGCTTTATCAGCTGCTTCAGGTGCTTTCTTCACAGCATCAACAGCCTTATTAACGGCGTCAGTGGCTTTTTTCTCCACATCAGATGCTGCTTTATCAGCTGCTTCAGGTGCTTCTTTCACAGCATCAACAGCCTTATTAACGGCGTCAGTGGCTTTTTCTATCACATCAGATGCTGCTTTATCGGCTGCTTCAGGTGCTTCTTTCACTGCATCAACAGCCTTATTAACGGCGTCAGTGGCTTTTTCTATCACATCAGATGCTGCTTTATCGGCTGCTTCAGGTGCTTCTTTCACTGCATCAACAGCCTTATTAACGGCGTCAGTGGCTTTTTCTATCACATCAGATGCTGCTTTATCGGCTGCTTCAGGTGCTTCTTTCACTGCATCAACAGCCTTATTAACGGCGTCAGTGGCTTTTTCTATCACATCAGATGCTGCTTTATCGGCTGCTTCAGGTGCTTCTTTCACGTCATCAGTTGCCTTATCAACTGCATCAACTTTATCCGTATCATGTGCAGGATATTCGGAAGCCTTTCGTGCTGCACTTTGAACAAGTGAAGTAGAACAAGCTATAAAAACCCCCATATAAAAGAGTGTTTTCCAATTGATTTTACGATACATTCTTTTCTCCCCTTAAGAGCTTATTGAATAGTTGAAACAAACAATCTTCTTTTTAATGACTATTCATGTCATTCAACGTTGTCACAGCACGTCGATTTTGATTCCAACAGGAAATATCATCACATACTGCTACAGGTCTTTCTTTTCCGTAAGAAATTGTCTGAATCCGTTGTGCAGACACACCTAGAGACACCAAATAGTTTCGCACAGCAACAGCACGGCGCTGTCCAAGTGCCAAGTTATATTCACGTGTTCCCCTCTCATCAGCATGACCTTCGATCATAATAGAATAATAAGGATAATGAAGCAACCATTCTGCTTGGCGCGTTAAAACACGTTCAGCATTAGCATCAAGTGAAGAAGAATCGAGACCAAAAAACACGCGATCACCCACATTAACCGTAAATTCTTGTCCTGAGCCTGGTGACACCTGATTCAAACCAGCATCATTCATATAAGCGCCATTCATACCGTTAAGTGCACCAACATTTTTTTTGCCACACCCACCCAGGCATAGTGAGAAAAGAAAGAGGATAGCTAAAGAATGAGAGATGTTTTTTTTGGTAGAGCGCATAGTCCGTTTCTCCTTGAATTTCGTAAAGAAGGGTAAATTCTTAAAAATATTTTTAAGAATAACCGTTAATTCCTAATGAAGACGAAATTTTTTCTGTTTTTTTCGTCCTCATTTTTACTTTTAAGTCTCTGCCAATTTTTCTTCTCTTCAGCCATTCCTCTAACATTTTCATAAGAAATGTTTCCCTTATGAGTCATGGCTTTTTATGCATCATCTTGATCTTGACTATTTTTTTGCAGCGCGTTCAACTTTGCAAAAACTTTATCAGCGTCAAAAGTCTTATGCAGATTTTCTTCGCTCTCATTTTCCTCTAGAGCAGCGTTTTCCGTCACAGAAGCGGGAAGCAACGACCTATCTTCTTCTGCTGCAACAGGACGATTTTTCGCCGCACGCTGGAGCTCAAAATCTAAATCGATTTGCGAACACAAACCAAGTCCTACAGGATCAAGAGGAACCAAATTTGCACTATTCCAATGGGTTCTAAGGCGGATTTGTTCAATTGTCGCTTTTGTTGTCCCAATCAACCGTGCAATTTGTGCATCTTTCAACTCGGGATGGTTCGTAACCAACCATAGGATACCATTGGGACGATCCTGGCGTCGAGAAAGAGGGATATAGCGCGCCCCTTTACGTTTTTTTTCAGGAATATGCACCCTCGATTGAGAAATTTTCAAGCGTGCGTTTTGATCAGCCTCCACCCGTGCAATTTCACTGCGCGTCAATTGCCCAGAACTAATCGGATCTAAACCTTTAATACCATAAGCCGCATCACCATCGGCAATAGCTTTTACTTCCAAGACATGCAATTTACAAAATTCTGCAATCTGATCAAAAGAAAGAGCTGTATTATCAACCAACCAAACAGCTGTTGCTTTGGGCATCAAAAGTTGCGTTGCCATTTTTATAAATCCTCTTCTGCGCCTCTTCTATGAGGCAGGTTACCGCCCACTCAAGAGCACTGGAACTTTTTATATGCTTAGGTCTCTCCAACCACTCCTAAAACAAAGCGCGGCATGGAATAAACCATTTTGCTATGAAATTACATTCTGTTATAGCGTTATTTTTGCTCAACGACAAGAGATCTCTCTTGTAATGATCCTCAACTAAGGTCTCTTTACCTTTAAGATGAATTTTCTTATAAAGGGTTTATTCGATTATTTCACCTCATGCTGTGGCACATTTATTCTGGTGGGATGCGAGCTTTATCGCCTTAAATTCTAAAAAGTGTCCAACTGGAAAGAAAGCCCTCAAACAGGAAGGAAAACTATGGCAGGCCATTCACAATTTAAGAATATTATGCACCGTAAAGGGCGTCAAGATGCAATGCGCTCGAAAATATTTTCTAAGCTTGCGCGCGAAATTACCGTAGCAGCAAAACAAGGTGCTCCTGATCCAGCCATGAACCCACGTTTAAGGCTGGCTGTTCAAAATGCCAAAGCACAATCGATGCCGAAAGATAATATTGAACGCGCGATTAAAAAAGCGTCAGGCGCCGATGTCGAAAATTATGATGAAGTACGCTATGAGGGCTATGGACCAGGCGGCGTTGCCGTCATTGTTGAAGCTTTAACTGATAACCGCAACCGCACCGCTTCAAATGTGCGCGCCGCCTTCACAAAATCAGGAGGAGCCTTAGGGGAAACAGGTTCTGTAAGTTTCATGTTTAATCGGATTGGTGAAATAATCTATAAGCCAGAAGCAGGAACAGCCGATAACATCATGGATGCAGCAATTGAAGCCGGTGCTGAAGATGTACAATCAGAAGAAACCGGACATCATATTACCTGTGCATTTGAAGATATTGGTGAAGTTTCAAAAATGCTTGAAGCAAAACTTGGTGAAGCAGAATCGATTAAAACAATTTGGAAAGCCACCACCCTTGCACCAATAGATGAAGAAAAAGCTTTATCTGTTTTACGACTGATTTCAACATTAGAAGAAGATGATGATGTGCAAAATGTTTATGCCAATTTTGATATCAGCGATGAGATTTTGGCAAAATTATCTGTATAATTCCCATCATTTGCATAAGCCCTCTCTTCATGCATGAGGGCTTCAAAAGCATCTGTCACCCCTCCTCTTTATCCGCACATATAAAAGCCCCGCGTCAATAGCGGGGTAAGCCATTGATGCAACAAGAAACCACAATCAATCGCAGAAAACATAATCCCAAAAAGAAAAGCATCCAAAACTCTGTAGCCTCACGCCTTTCTTACATGCCCAAAAGATTATCCCTATATTCCTCTCTATTCGATCTTGTTGTTCTTTAAGATTAACCTCCCCGCCTTCAAGTGATGAAAATGATCTAGCCTGTAAAAAATTCGAATTTTCTTAACGTATTCCTATGACGAAGCACCCATGAAATTCACTTTAAACTTAAGACTCAGCAAACATGCACTCCCCTAAATATTCGCCACGCACTTAAAAACACTTAGAATATATCAAGAAGGTTTATACGTCCTATATCCCCACACCTCAAAGGGCAGTGTTTTTACAACATCACAGAATAAAAATAAGCAAATGGAAAGCCAGAGCTGATTGTTTAGCAAAGTATTGTACAAAAAGCCAGTACATCTCTCTAATCTGTTGCGGATAAATTTTTGACTTTATGGCATTAACTTTATGACATCGTATGTTTTTAAAATAACGTCATTTATCTTAAAATCTGTCCTTTTGCTCTTACCGATCAATCAATATTCAGACCTAAAACAACCGCGTACTCGAATAAAATACATCAGAGAGCAACAGCCCCCTGACAAGACCAAATTCTTCACAAACAAAATTGAAGAGGAAGTTTAAAAAAATATATATAGCGACACTTTTAATAAAAAGTTGAAATCTAGAGACTTCAGAATTTTCGACTCTATTTTTTCAAGGTATTGTTTTGAATTTTTTAAGCATTTTCCCCCAAGGAAATTCCATTATCGATCAACAACCGTAGATGATAGATGAAATCTACATAAATCCCCATGCCCACTATAACCAATTCCTGCTTTTAAATAATTAAAAACTATTGAGATTGTGTAAAATTGAGACTGTATTCCTTCTATATTCTGTTTTTAAGCATTTTGTTTTACTGTATATTGAGCAATGGCGACCATGCTGGATCCGAAGCATCATTGGGTGTAGGGAGTTGTCGTTCATTGCGTCCGGTAATGTCAATCGTATAGATTTTTGGTCCCATACCGGGATTTTTGCGAAAGAACATCAGCACACGACCATTGGGGGCCCACGTTGGTCCTTCATTATGAAAACCCGTGGTTAAAATTCGTTCTCCTTGTCCATCTGGGCGCATAACACCGATAGAAAATTGTCCGCTTAATTGTTTTGTAAAGGCGATATAGTCACCCCGTGGAGACCAAATAGGTGTTGAATAACTCCCCTCGTTTGAAGAAATACGTTGAATATCACTCCCATCTGCATTCATTTTATAGATTTGCGGCTTTCCGCTACGATCTGAAGAAAAAACAATTTGTTTGCCATCCGGTGAATAAGAAGCAGAAGTATCAATAGCAGAAGTTGTTGTAAGTCGCGTCATCGTACGGGTTCGTAAATCCATGGTGTAAAGATTGGCACTCCCATCATTTTGTAACAAACTCATGATGACTTTTTGTCCATCAGAAGAAAAACGCGGAGCAATTGTCATGTTATTAAACGTTCCAATCAACTCTCTTTGCCCCATTTCAATTTGTTGGAGATAAACATGAGGTACTTGATTTTCCTCATAAGCCATATAGGTCAATTCTTGTCTTTTTGGGGAAAAACGCGGTGTAAGCACCAATTCACTTCCATCGGACATATAAATCAAATTTGCTCCATCTTGATCCATCATGGCTAAGCGTTTAATGCGTGCATTTTGAGGTCCTGTTTCATCGATAAAAACAATTCTTGTATCAAAATAACCACTTTCTCCTGTCATCTCACTATAGATCTCATCTGCAATTATATGGGCCACACGCCGCCACCGTTCTGTCGCGGTATAAAAACGCCGTCCTTTCAGTTGTCGCTCTCCAAAAACATCCCATAAACGAAAATCGACTCTCAATCGTCCATCGATTTCTCTCATGACTTGCCCCGTCACCAAACCTTGCGCTTTTATTTTCTGCCAATAAGCAAAATGCGGTTGTTTATTAGGACTAGAAGTGTTTTCAACAAAATTTGCTTTATCAAGCGGTAAAAAAAGCCCCGACCGTTCCAGATCGGCTGTCACCACAGCCGTTATTTTAGATCCAATCGAATCATTGGAAATAAAGTCTGTAATTGCAATGGGAATGGGATTAAAATCAGCGCTTGAAATCGTCCCTTTCAATTGCGCATAAACCAATGAAATATTTGAAAGCCACAACCCACAAGTGACAATAAACCAAGCAAAAACTTTATATCTCGTTATAGTCATCATGGAATGCGTCCTTTCGTTAAGCGATTTTTTTATCATCTTATTTCTTGGAGGGGATCAACATTAAAGTCAAAACCTTGCCCCCACAGGCCATATTGATCACGTGGGAGATCTGCATAAGGTTGGCATGAAAAAACAGCCGCGTATACCTGCCTTATCATAATAGCTTGTTGACTCTCAAGACCGCTTACAGGATCAATGATAGGATCACCCACAACCATTCCTTCACGGTCCAAATAAAATCGCAACCGCACGACCGGACGGTTCTTTAAATCGCCACCAAGCGCTACAAGTTTAAGCTTCTGTTGAATACACCCCCCAACAATATTGACCAATGTTTGTGCCATTTTTGTGGTATCATTAATATTTTTTCTTGCACCCAAAGCTTCTGGTGTATGAGAACGTTTTGCTCCTCCTCCTTGTGACCGCGCACGATTGAGCAAATTATTTTCCTCCATGGCCAGAATATCTTCAATGGTCTGTTTCTCTTGGTGTTTCTTGCTAAGCTTTGGCGTATTTTGATTCAATGCCGCCTTATTTTTCATTGTAGATTCTTCGTCAAATTTTGGTTTCAACTGTGGAAGAAGAATTTTTTCTGGAAGCACAATTTTGGGAACTTGATGAACCACCTGCTCTGCCGGTACTTTTTGTACCGTTGGAGTCAATTCTTTTGGCGATACCATCTCTTCATTTTTGTGCAAAGGCTTAAGCGCAGTCTCGGGTGCATCCTCCGGCACTCTTACAGGCATCTCAGGTGCAAGCTTTGGCGCATCTTCCGGTACTCTTACAGGCATCTCAGGTGCAACCTTAGGCTCATCTTCCGGTACTCTTACAGGCATCTCAGGCGCAATCTTAGGCTCATCTTCCGGTACTTTCAAAGGTATCTCAGGTGCAACCTTGGGCTCATCTTCCGGTACTCTCACAGGCATCTCAGGTGCAAGCTTTGGCGCATCTTCCGGTACTTTCAAAGATATCTCAGACGCAACCTTGAGCTCATTCTCTGGTTCTTTTGAAATCTCTTCTGTTTTTGCTTCTAATAATTCTGGTTTTGTAAGTTCTGGTGCAAATGTTTCTGACGTGTTCTCGCTTGATGGTGACGATGCTGTTTCAACGGGACGCAGCTTTTCCTTTGGTTGAAATGGTGCAAGACTATCTATTTGTCCCTCTCCAATATGGCGTGCATCTTCTTTCTCTTGTGGTTGCATAGTTGGTTTTACGGCAGGGATTGCGCGGATAGGAGCCTTCACGGCTCCTTGTTGAGAAGAAAACTCGTCCACCAAAGGAGCAAGAGTAATGGGAATTGCTTCCAATGGTTGTGGTAAAGAGACAGAGCTTGTAAACTGAATAGCTCCCCAACTGAGAAAAATGACATGGACCACAAGGGATAAAGCCAAGCCTCGTTTCATACTATGATAAGAGTCTTTGTTCATTCTTTATGCCTTATTTACGCCTTACATTTTTTCATTTTTAATCACTCTATGCTCTTTTAAAAAAAATTAAGAACAACCGGTTATACGCAATTTTATTACTTATTATTTATTGTGCTAAACTTGCTAACGCAACTTGAGAAAACCCCGTTTTTTGAATATCCGCCAGCAGTTTTAATACTTGTTGATATTCAACAGTTTTAGCAACACGCACAAAAACCCGTTGATCTTTTTGTGTAGCATCTGCTTCCAGAAGAGTTTTCAGGTGTGTAATCAGGGCCTGCGACGTTTCATAATAATCTTGATTAATGGCAAAGCGCCCTTGCGCATCAAGTGAAACCGTAAGAGGTGTTTTTTGAGCTCGTACGGGACCCGCTTGACTACGAGGCAAATCTAGAGGAACACCGTTCACTAAAAGGGGGGCAGAGACCATAAAAATAATCAACAAGACCAGCATGACATCCACAAAAGGAGTGACATTGATCTCACTCATCAGTTGGCTTCGTGAATGATGCCGCCTACGTGTATTTTTGCGAGAAGAAGAAGCAACAGAAACGCCCATGGGATAAGATCCTTTTTATAAAGAGGAAGGTGCTGTGCGTGTTTCATCAATACGCCGCGATACAATTGTTGAAAATTCATCAGCAAAATTTTCTATTTGTGCAATGATGCGCGCACTTTCATGGGTCAACTTGTTATAAGCAATAACAGCTGGAATTGCTGCAAACAAACCAATCGCGGTTGCCAAAAGCGCTTCTGCAATACCTGGCGCTACAATGGCAAGTGACGTATTTTGAGAAGCTGAAATAGAAAGAAAAGACTCCATAATACCAATAACTGTTCCAAAAAGTCCGATAAAAGGTCCCGCAGACCCCAGTGTCGCAAGAAAACTTAATTTTGATTCTATTTTTTCACTTTCACGTCCCAGCGTCAAATCCATAGCCTTATCAATTCTGCTCTGCAAACTTTTCGATGTATGGGTCCCTTTTTCAAGAGATTTTTTCCATTCAACCATTGCTGCCATAAAAACTGCGGATATACTATTGGTACGTTGACTTTTACATGATGCATAAAGATCTTCTAGCGCTTTGCCAGACCAAAATGTGCGTTCAAACTGCTTTATTTCACGCCGTATTCTCCGATACGTAAAAATTTTATCAAAAATAATTGCCCAACTCCAGATGGAAGCGAGCAGCAATCCGATCATAACACCTTTCACGATCCAACTCGCTTGCATAAACAAATGCAACATTCCAATTGTTTCTGGATTCGTTAGTTCACCATGCGGCATAATTTTTGTCCCTCTAAATGAAAGATGCATTTTTTTAAATTTTATAAAACAGATTATTTTATATTTTCTAAATTTAAGTAAAGACTCTAGTCTCACATAAATCCATGCGCTAAAACAAGACTTGTTTCTTAACTTTCCTTAAAAAGTGATGACGAGAGACATCCCTCAATGCACATCCCCCTCATTTCACAACAGCATTTATGAAAAATATAACGATCAGGGCTTCTCCATAAATGCTATAAAAATAAAAGATATAAAAATGCATGATATTAAATCTATTATGCACCACCATCTTTACGCTTATGAAAAGAACGCTAAATCATCATACGCGTTTCCAGCTTAAAATACAGCGATAAGTCTTAGCACTTGAAAAGATTCGTAAGAGGTATTTTATTTCTTTCTTAAGTGTTTTTGTGTCCACTCACCAACTCCGCTTGTGACATGTAAGAAAATGTTTTTTATTAATTCGCGGCAATAGAGCTTGAAAAGAAAAAATTTTACAAGTTTCAGAATTATCTGAAAGTGACAACGCAATGAATTATCATTGTAAATAAATATGTTATCATCATAAAAGATGACGCTTTGCCTCAGGCTATTATTTCTCTCATTTTCCATCGAATTGAATACGGGGTACACCATCGGGCACAAAAAACGACAATAAACCACCCTACAACACCTCACAACAATGCGCCTCACCCATGCACCCCTCGACGTCCTATGTAATCTAGTGTAAGTCTCATGTAATCTCACTGTATTGTGAATTAGCCCCTTTCAATGCCTATCATCTCTCTGGCACCACGGTATAACGTACAAGCTTCTGTGACATGAAAAAAGCCTTTTCACATTTTTACTTCATCAAAACCGGCTTCTTTGCTCTCTTTGCTCACTTGCGATATTTGATCGTTATTGCATTGCGAATGATCCATAAGGAACATTTTTACAATTTTTTCAATGATTTATATTGTTCTCTTATGATGTGTAAGCAAATGATTTTAATTGTTTCAACATGAACAGATTTGAAATGAAAGTATTTTATTCTATTCCTATTAGGGTTTGTGCCCATGATAAGTGATAATTTATCTTTCTAAGTCAATACATTATATAGAATAATATGCTGTTGAAACTTTAAATGCAAAAATGCATTTCTGCTTTGTATACATTGATCTCTCACTCATTCACTACGCTTAGAAGCGCACATAAAGTCATGCATGATGGATAGAAATGGATGAAACACGCGCTCTTGTGATGCCAAATGACAATCCAGTAAAAAAACAAATCAAATTGCTTAAAAACACCCTTTGGGTGTTTTGAGACAGTTTTCGACCTAATAGCTTATTATCACTTTATTGCAATATGGTGCTGGGTATGTGCATTTTTATAAAAATAAATCTTAATCCATTTTTATTTCTTTTTATATTTTGTACTTTTTCTCTGTTTTCTGATGCCAACAAACCTTTCTTCAAAAGAAAGAAAATATCTTGAGTTTATAGCAGAAAATGGATGATGCGACATTGATTTTGAATCATAACATGGATGAGGTGTGTTTAATTTTGTGAGATATTATCTTCAATTTATTGTAGTTATTGTAGCAGAGGTGCTTTCTTTTGCTGTATCGTGTGACCTTGTTGGAAAACATTTAGGCTATGATAAATGTATAGTCTTAGATTATAGATTACTTTATATCTGCTGATCTCTCCTGAAACTTGCTAATTCAATGAATCACACTTTTAACCAAGCATTTTTGCAAAAAGTTCTTTGGGTAAACGTCGCGGTTTTGCCTCCTCATTAATCAGAGCAATTTCAACTTTGGCTGTTACCAACGTAGTCATCTCATGCAAAATAGATTGCTCCATAAAAAAGCGGGCCCCTTGGATGTGATTAACACGTGTTTTAACGACTAAAAGATGATCAATTTTAGCTGGTCTTGAAAAATTAATTTCCATATGACGAACAACAAAAAACAGTTTTTCCCCCTCACCCCCTGCTGCTAACATCTTATTATTAAAACCGGTATCGCGTAAAAACTCTGACCGTCCTCGTTCAAAAAACTCAAGATAACGCGCATGATAAACTACACCGGAAAAATCTGTATCCGCAACATAAACGCGGACCTGAAAATTATGAAAAGCACTTGTATGATTTCTCTTGAAAGGCGTCACTTCTGTCATCTACTTCACGTCCCATAAAATCATTGAATAGAGCAAATTATTTATAGATCAAAAGATTGAACACATTTTTGTGTTGATGTTATGAAAAGCAAAAGCACAAAATCCTCAATCTTTCCAAATCTTTTTGGTCAGAAACTGCTAAAACAAGCACATTTCTTGTATTTATAACCTTGCGATACAATATTCACGCAATTTTTTTAAAGAAAATGTCTTATTTTTTAAAAAGCGAATGACTTAGTCATCTTCTCCATCCCATAAAGTCGTCTGAAGTGATGAATTGTCTTGAGCATCAGAAAGTTGAGAACGCCTTTGTATAGACGTTGTAGAGGCTGGAGCAGAAAGCCCTAAATGGCTCCAAGCCTTTTCACTCAGAATACGTCCACGAGCGGTTCTTTGAATAAACCCTTGTTGGAGCAAATAGGGTTCAACAATATCTTCAATGGCATCGCGTGGTTCTGATAAAGCAGCAGCAATCGTTTCAATCCCCACCGGTCCCCCTAAAAAAGTTTCCGCAATCAGGAGCAAATAGCGACGGTCAAGCGGGTCAAGCCCAAGATGATCCACTTCAAGGCGCGAAAGGGCTTCATCGGCGATTTTTTGGTCAATTTGTTTTGCCTGTTTAACCAGAGCAAAATCACAAACGCGCCGTAAAAGGCGTCCAGCAATGCGAGGCGTCCCGCGTGCTCTGCGTGCAATTTCATGAGCACCATCATCACTGATCTTGACAGCAAAAAGTCGTGCATTACGCTGAACAATATATTCCAATTCTTCTATCGTATAAAAATTGAGACGAATTGGGATTCCAAAACGATCTCTCAGCGGTGTGGTTAAAAGTCCCAAACGTGTGGTTGCCGCCACCAAAGTAAATTTAGCCAGATCAATTTTAACCGAGCGGGCAGCAGGCCCCTCACCAATGATAAGATCAAGTTGATAATCTTCCATTGCTGGGTACAGAATTTCCTCAATTGCTGGATTTAAGCGATGAATTTCATCAATAAACAAGACATCACGTTCTTCGAGATTGGTCAAGAGAGCTGCTAAATCTCCTGCTTTAGCAATGACCGGCCCTGAAGTAGAGCGAAAATTAACGCCTAATTCTTTTGCCATAATCTGTGAAAGCGTTGTTTTTCCCAACCCCGGTGGTCCTACAAACAAAACATGATCCAGCGCTTCTTGCCGTGTTTTTGCTGCTTCAATAAATATTTTTAAATTAGCACGTGCCGCTTCTTGACCAATAAAGTCATCGAGAACTTGTGGCCTCAAGGAACGATCTGGATCGTTAGGAAGGGGGGCGGAACCCAGAAGGCGTTGATCTTCATCTTTATGCATTGTTACCTTAATTTTAAGTAGGAGAAGAAAGCAATTTGAGACTATGGCGGATCAGCAGGGCAGAAGAAACAGTTTCGCCCTCAAGAGCGTTCATCGCAAGAGCAAGAGCGCGAGCTGCTTGCTCCCGTTCAAACCCTAGCTTCATCAATGCGGAAAGCGCATCATGCGCAGGTTGATTGGTTATCTCACGCTGAGAAACCGAAATAGTTTTGACAGCTTGTTCAAAGGGAAGTGTTTTACTTTTCAGTTCACCCACAATTCTTTCACTGACTTTTTTACCAACGCCCGGCGCTCGACTAATCATCGCAACATCATTTAAAGCAATAGCCTGAGCAAGTTCATCTGGCGATAAAGTCCCCAAGATTGCCAAAGCAACCTTTGCCCCTACTCCAGGAACATTTTGTAGAAGACAAAACCACTCCTGTTCAGCTCTTGTAGCAAAACCAAAAAGGCGGATTGCGTCTTCCCGAACATGCGTTTCAATAAAAAGGCTTAACGCCTCCCCAACAGAGGGTAAAGAAGGACGCAGCCGATTTGACACAAAAACAACATACCCCACACCGTGAACATCAAGAAGAATATGATCATCAAAGATATGTTCAAGGGTGCCCTTTAATTTGCCAATCATGTTGCCACCCCAATCATATCGCCATCCTTACCTGATAAGATTGGTCAATACTCTGATAATGCATACACCAATTCAACACAAAAACAACATAACTCACACCATAAACATCAAGAAGAATATGATCATCAAAGATATGTTCAAGAGTGCCCTTTAATGTGCCAATCATGCTTCCACCCCAATCATATCGCCATCCTTGCCTGATAAGATCGGTCAATACTCTTACGATGCATACTATGACAAAGAGCAAGAGCAAGAGCATCAGCCGCATCACTGCTATCAAATTCAGCCCGTGGGAGGAGAACTTTTACCATCATATGGATTTGTTCTTTAGCCCCATGTCCAACACCAATAACCGATTTTTTCACTTTGTTGGGGGCATATTCAAAAACAGGAAGGTTTGCTTGCGCAGGAACCAGCAGCGCAATCGCACGCGCTTGCCCAAGTTTTAAAGTTGCTGTAGCATCTTTGTTGACAAACACATGTTCTACAGCGGCTTCATGGGGCATAAATTGATGCATAATCTCTGAAAGACCTTTGTGGATCTGACAGAGTCTGGAAGCCAGATCACACTGTACATTAGAAGAAACCGTCCCTGCTGCAATAAACTGAAGACGATTACCTGCAACATCGATAACGCCCCACCCTGTACGCCGTAATCCGGGATCAATGCCTATAATACGAATCGTCTCTGCCATAAACTACAGTCTATACACTTTTCCCCCCTATGAATAAAGATGTGAATAAAGACAAGACCACAAAGAAAACAGCAACCCAAGACAAAACCAATAAAAAGATAATCATACCTCCAAATTTATACAATTATAACACGCAACGAACAGCATCTTTATGGTACATACTTTATGAAGCATAACTGAAATCAATCAAAACCATTCACACATCACAAGCAAGCACCCTCTAAAGCATAAAAATTCCCTTTCTATGGTCATATCCAATGCCATAACGGTTAAACATCGCAAGCGAGCAAATAGAGAATTCTGGATTGTACATTCATAATGTGTAAAGAGGCTATGCAATGGATAGTACACACTTTACGAAAACTTTTTACATTATAGCATGACGCCACCATAACAAGGCAACACGTTGATTTATAAAGATAATTAATTATTTTGTATGTTGCATAAGAATCCCGAATATCCTAAGATTTTCTCATTACAAATCTGTTTATCTTGAATCAATCAAAACCATTCGCTTACATATGAAACGTGGGATTGCCGTATAGAGTGAAACTGTACAAGACAGGACTAAAAATGCCTCTAATGAATTGTCTCAAGTTTCAAAGGCTGTTGCAACATTGGGGACTGGCAAAGATGATGATAGTGCCGGCTTTTTCCTTTGCAAGCATAAAAATGAGAGAGGCTCAACGAATGTGAATAAGAACTGAGAGGTGTTTTTGAATATACTCATCACACCACAATGACATTGCATAGAGAGGGACATTGTATGGGGGCACAGGGAATCCATGGGACATTCATTATATGGCACTTTATTTTGGATATTTTATTTTACACGAGGGAAAATAACTTCCATTCAAAACAAAAGAAGCCCAAAAACTGTAACAATGTGTATCATCCTCATTAACACACACTTTACAGCAGCTTTATAGGTATAAATTATAGAGCCATAAATAAATTGATGTAGCCCCTGCTCTATCTTAGAGCCAGATCATTATCAGAGCCAAAACAAAATCACACGATAGATCAACAGAAAGTGTTCCAGCTGCAATCAACAAAAGTCGATTTCCCACAAAACCAACCATACCCTATTCCATGCCATAATTCGAAATCAATACCTATCCCTCTCTCAGCTATAAACTCAAGATATTTCCTACGCTCAAATAGAAATTAGGTAGAAAAAAGCACTCTAGATTGGTTTTCGTTGTGAAATTTTGGTTGTAAAAAATGGATATACTGTTCTAAATATCTCAAGAAAGAAGCAAGGAGCTATTTTTCTCAGAATGCCCAAAAGCTGTTTTCAGTAATTCGATTTATTTTTCCACTGGATTATCATCGTTCAAGATACAGCGGCCGCTTATTGACCAAAGCGCTTAAACTACAGCAGCATCTCTAAATGAAACAAAATGCACGCTTCTAAACGCAATGAATGAGAAATAAATTGGCGGAAAGTTTCTGGCAATTCATGCCAATAAAAGGGAAAAATTCCAATGTCGGTGTATGAAGTGACACTTTTACAATTTCTTTTTTTATTTGTTCTGATGATATTTCCCCTTCGCGCAAAACAAGGGGAGTACCTCTAAGAACGCCCAAAGGCTGTTTTGAGCAATTCGATTTGTTTTCCTACTGGATTATCATCTTCTAGAGCACAGGAGGCCGCAGTTTCCCACCCAGCACGCAAATAGGTTATGCGCGCTTCTAAACGCAATGAATGAGAAACAAATTGGCGAAAAGTTTCTGGCAGTTCTTGCCAATGAGGGGTTTCAAGTTCCAATGTCGGTGTATGAAGAGATACTTTTACAATTTCTTTTTTTATTTGTTCTGATGACATTTCCCCTTCACGCTCTGCGCGAAGAAGAAGGAGTTGAGAAGCGATTTGCATAAGTCGTGTACTTAAATACATAGCCTCTTTCGCATAGACTGCAGAAACCTCTGCCGAAAGAGAGCGTGCCACTAATTTCCCTTCTGAGTCAATATACGCTGCGGTTTCTTCAATCAGCGCCATTGTTTCTTCATAGAGACGATTAAAAGCATTTTCAAAAGCATTATGCTCAATCATGATAATAGGTTCATCATATGGACGTTTATGTACGCTCACGCTTTTATACTCCAAGTATCAGCACAAAATCATACCCCTTAACGAACAGAGGATTAAAAAGTTTCTTTTATTGCTGTATAGAATGCTTTTTTTTAAAATTGCTACCTCTTTTAAATCTTTTGCGCAACGCGCTTTTTATACTAAGGTTAACGCGCCAAACAAACACTATAGGAATGTTTTTTATAAACGGATCATTTTCCTTGAAAAGGACCACTGCCAAGATTGCCGTTTTTCACAATAATAAGCAACTCCAAATTGCAAAGCAATACCCGTTATTATTAAGAAGGTATCGGAAAAAACCGTTTCTGTCATCACTGTTTTTACAATTTGTCCAAACATCGCAAAAATGGTTCCCGTTACAAAGACCGGTAAACTATGTTTTCCTAAAATTGCTAAAGGATGTTTTGGAGAGACATAAAACCATTTATTGACATGTGGCAAAGAAAAAATGAGAAAGGTTAATGCAAGAACATGAAGTAAACGTGGCAAGCTTAAAAAGGTTTTATTAAAGTTCATCAACGGGGAAGACCAGCCAAGCCAGCCCAAAATGCCCCACCAGTTTAAGCGAACCCATAACAGCGCCAACAAGAGATACGCTGCCGCACAAACAATCCAAAAAGACTGAAACGCGATTTTTTTTCCTTGTTTAAGCGCTAAAGTACTGGTCAATCCTATGACAAATAAGAATTGCCAAGACAAAGGATTTAAAAACCACTTTCCCTCTAAAGGATAAGAAGGAGGAGCAATTTGATAAAATCCACAGAGGAGATACAGTGTCAAGGAACTCAAAAGTAGCCATTTTGTCTGTTTACAACTCAAATAAAGGATAAAAGGCGCAAAAAACATCAAAACGATATAAAGTGGAAGAATATTGTTATATCCCAACTGGTGCCCAAAGCTTAAGGTACTTAAAAATGCGATAACAGGCTCTTTAAAAAAGAGTCCTACATTGTTCATTGATAAAAGTTTTTCTGTTCGCCATAAGAAAAATGCCCCTAAAAAAAGGCTTAACGTGACAAAAGTCGTAAAAAGGTATGCACCATAGAGCTGCAGAGCTCTGTACCAAAGTTTTCGGATAATAAAAGCAAAGGATTTTTGCTGTAACCGCGCATGAAAGCTTAACCCCAATGAAACCCCTGAAAGCAAAACAAATACTTCTGCACAATCAGAAAAACCGAAATTTCTATGAGTAAAAGACTCATAGAGAGTTCCGGGAATATGGTTGATGAAAATTGTCAATAAGGCTAAAGAACGAAAAACATCAATACGTGTATCACGGTGAAAAAGTTGAGTATTATGCTCACGAACATCCTCATCTTTCATAAGTGGACTCCCACACGTTGCAAACCCCTTGAAGTCCCATAAAAATAGTGGTTACCCTTATTGCCAACAAGCATGAACAGGATGAAATTTTAATTTTTAAGTGTCAAGTTTCATTTTAAGCGTTTATTTTTTTTAAAGCAAAAGTTTTTTAAAGGCAAAAGAACGAAAAGCGTCCATACGTGTATCACAACAAAAAGGCAACATATTATGCTTAAAAACACTCTCATTTCTCATAAACATGCTTCCACACACCCACAAATCCTTTAAATTACGTGAAAATGGTAGTCACTTTCATCGCAAATAAGCATAATAAAATGAAACTTTAATTTTTAAGCGTTATTTTTTCTAAGAAACAGGGATTTGACATGACAGAACAAAAAAATAAACCAATTGATCCACCTCTTTTCCCTCAGTTGATTTTAACACTTGATGTTCGGCGCAACACCCCACACGCATTATTGCGGCAAATTTTGCAAACAAAGTCTTTTGCATGCGTCATCCTCTATGATTCTGAAAAGTTGAAAGATGATAGCTCTTTTTTGCAACAACAAGCGCAAATTTACGCAGAAGATATTCAAAATAATGATGCCGCTCTTCTCATCGCGGGTGACAGCCGCATTGCTGGGCGCATAAAGGCTGATGGATTGCACATAGAAGATGATCTTAACGCTCTTGAAAGCTTCAAAAATCAGCAAAAGGAACAAAAAATCATAGGCTTTGGCAATCTACGCAATCGCCATAGTGCTATGCTTGCAGCAGAAACAGGTGTTGATTACCTTCTGTTTGGCAAACTCGGTGCTGATAAAAAACCCCATGCGCACCCCCGCAATCTCCAGTTAGCAACATGGTGGGCAGAAATTATGCAAACCCCCGCCATTATCCAAGCAGGAAGCGATTTTTCAACCTTTGATGAAGTCTTAAAGACTGGATGTGAATTCATTGCTGTAGAAGAAGTCATTTTGGGGAACGACAACCCCTTAATACTGCTTAAAACAATGCAAGAAAAATGTGAGAAAACCCCCTTGTAATATAGGAGGAGAATTTATAAATAAAGCGTTAACTTTCGTGCTTCTTATATAGAGCACATAACGGCATATACAAATAGGAGAAAAATTCGTTTCGTTTATTCATAATTCAATCAGATCGCTTCATCACACAGTAAAATTTCCCATCATTTAGTCAAGTTTTCCCACGTTTCAATCAATTGAATGGAAGGTGACCGTCTCTTTTTGTGCATTGTATAAGAAAATGAAATCATAAAGCTATTTAAATTCAAATAGTTATAAAAATAAATCAACATTTTATATTAATAACCAGCGATATTGAAAGAATATAAACAGTGAAATATAGCGGCACCTTCGAAGACCTTAAAGATATAGTTAAAACAGCTGGATATAAAATCATAGAAATTAAGTCTCTATCACTTAATTCTTCTAAAGGATATCAGATCAAAACCTCCGAAGGAGGCGTTATTAATTGGTATGAAAGCACAGGAACAATCAACGTTCAAGGCAAAGAATCCGCTGTGACAAATCTAGAAAAAGCTTTGGTTAAACACATACAAGAAACATCAACAATTCCTTCCTCAAAAACTGCTTCCAATCCTTCAAATAAAAAAATTTTTATCGTTCATGGTCATGATCGTACTGCCCTAAAGCAACTTACATCTATTCTTAATGATTTTAATCTTGAACCATACATTTTACAAAATACTGGCGGAAATGGCTTAACCATCATTGAAGCTTTAGAAAAAGGAATCTGTAGCGATTTCATAAAATTTGGTATTGTGCTGCTTACTCCCGATGATATAGGCTATGCCAAATCTGCCGGCAAAAAAGCAGCACAACCCCGTGCGAGACAAAACGTTATTTTCGAAATGGGCATGTTAATGTCTGCGCTTTCTCGCAAAAATGTCGCTATTCTAAAAAAACAAGACCTTGAACTCCCTTCAGATATTAATGGAATTATATACCTTCCTTTTAAAGAACACGTAAAAGAAACACTTAAAGATCTTTCTCATCGACTATGTGAAGCCGGCTTCAATTTAGATGCAAAGAAATTAGATGAAAAGAAAGTTACTCATGCATTAAAGTAAATTTGAATAATGCTTATGTTTATTTTTTAAAGCGCACGCCCAAAACCACAAGGCACCCCACCACATTCCACAGACACACATCCTATAGCACAGAGAAACGATCAATCCCCCCACTCTTATTCAAACAGCAAGCGATTGTGCAAATTTTAATGAAGAGACCGCGTGTAAATTCACTACCGTAGAAGATCATTTTAGTCTCTTTGATAAACGCGGGGCTGTTGTCATGATTTTGGTAATTGTTCCAGAAAGGTTTAAGAGGCAGATAGCCTCTGATTAGATTAAAGAAAAATAGGAAATTCACGTCGGGCATGTACTACAGCTACAATTTCGATTTGATGTGCAGCTACTTGATACAATATAAGGTAATTTGGATGCGCTACAATTTCTCGTAATCCTAATACCTTCTCACTCTGTCTGTATAAATATAGATGTTCAGCCAATGGCAGTACGGATGCTTCCAAAAACCTTTTCATTCGGCAGCGCAGCAGATGGATTTTCGCGAGCAATATAAGTTAAAATCTGACGCAAATCGTCGCGCGCCGAAGACAACCAAACAACCGGAAGCATCACTTTTTCTGTTCAGCTTCAAGCTGACTGATTATAACTTCCATTTCAGCCATAACCTCATCATGCGGAATAGGAGGATATGGATTTGCAAGACTTCTCGCTACCTTATCGCGCAGCCATGCAGTGTAGCTGCTTTCCTGTTCAATGGTTTCGAACTCTGAAATTAGCAGAGAAAGGGTGATCTTTATAACATATGTCCTTTTTATTCCTGAATATTGAAGAGAATTACTCTTGGCTATGTTGTTAATATTAGCGAATTGAAAATGTTTAACTTTTAAGCGTCCAAAGTTCTTTTGATCTTAAAACTTAAGGCTTTTTAACCCTCTCAAAAAACACGGGGGCTGTTGTCATGATTTTGGTAATCATTCCAGAGAGGTTTAAGAGGCAGATAGCCTCTCATTAAAAAACAAATTTTGTAAGTAAAAAACTATTTTTATTGTAAATGTCCTGAAATTACTTTATGAATTAAAGGATGTTTTGGTCGCATACGCAACGACCAAAGGGGCCTTGAAAACCCTAAGTTCTAGCGTAAAAATGAACTCACTTTGTGGGTATCCCGGAATTCCGGGAGTTTTTGCTATGTCCAGGTGCTTTAAGCACTAAAAGCAAAAAGGCTGACTAGAACTCAGTATTTTCAAGCTCCCGGAATACTCATGCGAGGGCGCTCGCAACCGGCGGGGAAAAATGCAATCTCAAAATCTTAATATTGATCTTTTTATTGGCAAAAAAATTCGTTTGAGACGAAAAATGTTGAAGATGTCTCAAAAAACATTAGGTCAGCACTTAGGTGTCACTTTCCAACAAATCCAGAAATATGAAAACAGCTTAAATCGTGTCAGCGCAGGGCGTTTAATGGAAATTTCTGATATCTTGGATGTTCCAGTTTCCTTTTTTTATGCGGATATCATCACAAAACAACAGCCCCCATACCTTCATGATGAAATCGCATCAAGCACAGAAGAATATCTGCTACTCAAAAGATTTAGAGTTCTAACCTCGATAAAACAGAAAGCCATTTTACAGTTACTCGCTGATCAGAATGAGAACTTTTAACATCATGATACAGAGCACTATACTCTCTGTTCTTGGCTTTCTTTCCACACTTCAAAGGACGAAAATCCCTTTCCTATCCGGTTGGTAAACAATCCTGTTTCTCAAGAACTGCTTCTTCTTAGCTTCCCATTTCATATGGTTCGTTTCACAAGATTGTATGGACAAGCCCTCTTTTGAAGATTTACCACACACTTTCATAAAAATACTGTATGGGAAAAGTTTTATGCCTTACAGTACTACAGCTCGAACAATAGCATTTTACAGTACAACAGGATAAGCACTCATGCGTATTTTTTAAAAGGCTAGCTCTCAAAAAGCAATGCTTGAAAATTTATTTGGTTGATCTGGAGCAGTGTACGCATCATTTTATATGATGGGGGATGTGATCTTAACATGTAGGTGCAAAAGATTGCTTTTTTATCGCAATCACTAAAAGCAAAAGTTTATTTAAAATAGACGCAGCAAGAGGCACTGCAAGAAGCCTTGAAATTAAGGCTGGAACCATTATTTATTGATGAATTACCGCTTGAGTGGAAACTAACATATTGCTAGTAAAATTATAAGCAAAGTTGTTCTTATTTCTGGTGTAGAAGCTTCGCAAAAAAGAGCAATAATAAATAAGGGGAATTAAGATGTTAAAATATTTATTGCTGTCACCTGTTGTGTTGGTGGCGGGTTGCGCATCTGTAGGGAGTTATTCATCAAATTATGTTGATCAAAGTCTTACGAAGCGTCAGGCACAATTAGTCGCTAACAAATTTATTAGCGATATCAAGAGACCTCTACCACCAGCTACAACCACACTTCTTATAAAGAAAAATAATACAGCAGACAACTTTACTCCTTTATTTATCAATCTGTTGCGACGGAATGGATATAATGTGATCTATACAGATCAACCTCAAAAGCAACAAAACATGGGTGTGAATTTGAGGTATAGAATAAGATTAAATAGTAGCACGATAGTGTCTCTTCTTCAGTATAACGTGAATGGAGAGCCACGTGCTCATATAAGTACTCAGCCCAAATGAACCCGCTATTTTATGTGGACGTTCTCTCTATTTTAGACGTAAAGACTTAAAAGCGCTTGTTAAAGAAAAGAGATTTGCACCTCAATAAAAACTCTTGTTTTTTAGCCAGAATGAACAAATTTTTCTGTATTTCATCACGATATGAGAAACAATACGTACGAGAAAATAAGTTATGACTTTAGGTTTGAGTATAAGGGAAAGAAGAGTATTAAAAAATAATGAAAAATCCTCCACACTCTAGTGAATTATTGTGCGAAGATGTAAATGCAAAACTTGGTTTATTTAGTGATTCAAGCAGTTGAATAGTCCGCTGTTTGCAAAAAATGAGTTTTTTAAAAATAAAAGGAAAGACAATGGCAAAAAACACTGTCCAACTGCACTAATAGAAGAACCTTTTAAAATATCATAGTAATAAAAAATGGATAGTTTCCAATGTAATTTATCCACGGTGGTTTATTCAAAAGAAATTTTGTAGAAATAGGATATTTTTAACGTTTTTTGCTTCTCATTTAGTGTACCATAATTCTAGCATACCACAATTCGGAGGTTTTGTGGTTTTCATTGCTAATTGTTATGGTGCTATGATGAACGAACGGAGTTTACAACAGCTATTGCAATGCTTTGCGCTTGTGTAAAGAAAATTATAGCTGTTATTGGAGCACTTTAAAAATATCCTCCGTTAAACTTGAAAAAGCCATTGGGCTTTTAAACTTTTAAAATGGATGCTAAATCGTCGTTTTTCTCATAAACAATGGTATGCACATACTTGCCTTTCACTCCTCAAAGGAAAAAAGCTCCTACAGTTGCCGATCTGTAAAAAGTTCAGCGTCTCTTAGGACTAGTTTTCATTGCTTGATCCCTCATGCGGTTCACTTCATAGGGTTTTATGGATAAGCACCTTGAAGATTTATCACACTCACCAAAAACACTTGATATAGTAAATTTACTACGCCTTATATCACTGTCCTAAACAACAGTGTTTTAGGCAAAAACAAGATATACAACCTCTCACTTAATAAGTCATTGTAACAAAGCTGATAAAAAGCCACACTCTCACCCTCGTAATCTCCAATGAGCAAGGTGGTGGACAGAGATCTATGGAAATTTTTGCTGTTGTTCAAATGGGGAGCGATTTTTCAGCCTTTTACAACTTTAATGCGGGAGAGAAAACCGCAATATAAATTTATGTCCTTGAAAATAAGTATTTTTACGCAAGATAATTCTTTGCTCATACTTGATATGATGAAAGAAAAATGTGAAAATTCTGTTCGGTAATGAGGAGAAAACACCATGATCAAGAGAAGCGTTAAGCTGCTTATCTTAGGAATGATTGGGCTTGCAAATTCTGTTGTAAATTCTTCTGGAAATACTGAAGAATTCTCAAGTTTTGAACGTTCTTTCAATACGGTTCAAGATGCGTCAAACACACAAGAACCTTTTCAGCCTTTAAAAGCTGGAGATTATGACCAAGCCTATGACTATTACATTCAAGGTTATTATTTAAAAGCTTTTCGTGAAGCACTCCGACGTGCTGAAAAAAATGATCCTTTTGCACAAACTCTTCTTGCCCGAATTTATATGGAAGGATGCGCTGTTCCTGTTGACGGTGCGCGTGCGGCTTTATGGTTTGAGCGTGCAGCAAAACAGGGGGAACCTCAAGCACAATTACGCTATGGGCTTATGTTGTTTGATGGTCATTTTATGAAACAAAATCAAGATCTTGGTGAACAGTTTATTCGAAAAGCTGTCAATGCAGGCGTCAAGGAAGCCTATTTTTATTATGGACAACTGCTTCTTTATAAAGCCTCACGTGAAAAACAAGCTCTCCCTGGTGTTTCTTCCCAAAGTCGTGAAAATGAAGCAATAGAGCAAGCCTTAAAATGGTACTTAAAAGGTGCTGCTCTTGGGGATGCTGAAGCTGCTGTTTCTGCTGCCAAAATTCTGTCTTTAGGCACATTAAATCGACCAAAGGATGATCGTAATGCCCGTAAGCTCATGGAGGTAGCGGCTCAAAACAACCACTTAGAAGCTCAACTTCTTTTAGCGCAATGGCTTGTACAGGGACGTGGAGGAGAAACAGATTTTCACCGTGCTTTTCATTTACTTCAAAGAAATGCCGTCAACATGATTGCGCCGGCACAAATTTCCCTTGCAAGACTTTATCGAGATGGCACAGGAACAAAAGGCGATATAATCATGGCAGCAGCATGGTATATGCTCGCAAAGGAGGCAAAAATGCAAGCCCCTGATCTTGAAATAATGCTCCAAGGCATGGATAAGGCACAACTAGAAAAAGCGCACAAAGAAGCAATAAAGCTCCTTCCTGTTTTTTAAATACTCCTCTCTGCTTCAAAAAGATAAAATTTATAGAAATTCCGGGAGATTTTGCTCTGTCCAGGTGCTTTAAGCACTAAAAGCAAAAAGGCTGATTCGGATTCAGTATTTTCAAGCTCCCGGAATACCAATGCGAGGGCGCTCGCACTCGGAGGGGGCTTTAAAATGCGAGCCAAAAATCTTGATAATGACATTTTCATTGGTAAAGAAAACGCACTGGTATCATTTGCTTAAGCAAACAATATCCAATAAGCAAAAGAGCTAGGCTATCCCGAAAATTCCGCAAGCTCTATTTTTTCATTCTTTTTGCTTGGATGAAAAACACGCCAACTCTCATTAAAAAACTATTTTTTATTGCCAAGCCTCCGAAATTACTTTACATATTGAAAGGTGTTTTGGTCGCATACGCAACGACCAATAGGGCTCTAAAAACCCGAAACCTCGTACATAAATTTACCCCGCTTTGCGGGTATCCCGGAATTCCGGGAGATTTTGCTATGTCCAGGTGCTTTAAGCACTAAAAGCAAAATGCTGATTCGAGGTCAGTGTTTTTAGACTCCCGGAATACCAACGCGAGGGCGCTCGCAACCGGCGGGGGCTTTAAAATGCGAGCCAAAAATCTTGATAACGACATTTTCATTGGCAAAAAAATTCGTTTGAGACGAAAAATGCTAAAAATGTCTCAAAAAACATTAGGTCAACATTTAGGTGTTACTTTCCAACAAATCCAGAAATATGAAAACGGCTTAAATCGTGTCAGCGCAGGGCGTTTAAAAGAAATTGCCGATATCTTAAATGTTCCACTTGTCTTTTTCTATGCAGATATCTTAACAGAACAACAGCCTCCGTACCCTTATGATGAAGTTATATCAAGTACAGAGGAATATCTGCTGCTCAAAAAATTTAGAGTCCTAACCTCGATAAAACAGAAAGCCATTTTACAATTACTCTCTGATCAAAATGAAAGCTTTTAACATCATAATATAGGGCGCTACACTCTCTGTTCTTAACTTGCCTCCCACCCCTCAAAGGACAGAAGCCCCTTCCCTATCCAGTTGGGAAACAATCCGTCTTCTCAGAACAGAACTCTTTTAGCTTCCCATTTTATGTGGTTCATTTCACAAGATTATCCGGACAAGCTCTCCCTCAAATATTCACCACATACTCTCATAAAAACATCACATGTACAAAATTTGATGCCTTACAAACACCACACCTCAAACGATAGTATTTTACAGAAAACAGAATAAGCATTCATACGTATTAAAAAAAAGATAGCCCTCAAAAAGCAATGCTTGAAAATTTTTTTGGTCGATCTGAAACAGAACCTAACGCATCATTTTATAGATAGAGGACATGATCTTAACATGCAAACGCAAAAAATTGCTTTTTTATCATAATCACTAAAAGCAGCAGTTTATTAAAATATACGCCACCAGAAGCACTTCAAGCAGCCTTTACAGCTGAAACCACTATTCATTGATTAATTAACCTATTGATTAGATACCGATATGTTGTTAATGGCTATAAGTAAAGTTGCTCTTATTTCTGGAAGAGGAGCTTCGCAAATAAAGAGCAACAATAAGTAAGGGGAATTAAAGATGTTAAAATATTTATTGCTGTCACCGGTTGTGTTGGTGGCTGGTTGCGCATCTGTAGGCAATTATTCATCAAATTATGTTGATCAAAGTCTTACAAAGCGTCAGGCACAATTAGTTGCTAACAAATTTATTAGCTATATCAAGAGACCTCTACCACCAGCTACAACCACATTTCTTATAAAGAAAAATAATACAGCAGACAACTTTACTCCTTTATTTATCAATCTGTTGCGACGGAATGGATATAATGTGATCTATACAGATCAACCTCAAAAGCAACAAAACATGGGTGTGAATTTGAGGTATAGAATAAAATTAAATAGTAGCACTATAGTGTCTCTTTTTCAGTATAGTGTGAACGGAGAACTACGTGCTCATATAAGTACTCAGCCCAAATGAACCCGCTATTTAATGTAAACATTCTCTATATTTTACACGTAAAGACTTAAAAGCTCTTGCGAAAGGCAAAGAGATTTGCATCTCAATAAAAACCCTCATTCTAGCCAGAGTGGATAAATTTTATTATAGATTGTGACAATACAAAATAGTGTAAATTATAGCTTTAAGATTTAAGAAAAGAAGAATACTAAAAATAATGAAAAATGCCCCACACCCTAGCGAATTGTTACGCGAAGATGTAAATGCAAAACTTGGACTATCTGTGATTGAAGCAGCTGAAGAGTTTTCTATATCCCGTGTAGCATTTTCTAGGGTCTTGGTAAAAATCCTTATAACGACATTTTCAGTGGCAAATTCATTGGCAAAAAAATTCGTTTGAGACGAAAAATGCTTAAAATGTCTCAAAAAACATTAGGTCAACATTTAGGTGCCACTTTCCAACAAATCCAGAAATATGAAAACGGATTAAATCGTGTCAGCATAGGGCGTTTAAAATAAATTGCCGCTATCTCAAATGTTCCACTTCTCTTTTTCTATGCTGATATCTTAACAAAACAACTGCCCCCGTACTCTCATGATGAAATCGCATCAAGTACAAAAGAATACCTGCTGCTCAAAAGATTTAGAGTTCTAACCTCGATAAAACAAAGAGCCATTTTACAGCGGATCTCTGATCAAAACGAAAGCTAACATCATACGATAACACACCACGCTCTATCCCATGAGACACTCATACAAACTCCGTATTCACATATTCATCACATATTCTTAATTAAAAACACCTCATGGTTTTAGGGAACTTATATCATTACCATCAATTATATCATTGCCATCAATGATGATATTTTACGACACAACGGGATAAATTTCCCCAAAATCCCAAAAAATGTTTGTGTAAATTTTTAAAAAGCTTGCGTCTGAGCACTTTTTATGGTCTTGCAAAGAACTGAAAAGCAAAAATACATAAAGGTCCTTTTGTACTTTTTTCTGCAACGCCCATAAGCAAAGACAATGAAGAGCATACAAGGATTATGGAGAGAGCCGCAAGGCTAACAAGGGGGGGGTAAACCCGAAAATAAAAAAAGAGCTTGACTGTTAAAGGCAGCAAAGAAAAGTGCCATAAAGACAACAAGAGAGTTCTTTTTGCAAGAATAGAATTGGATAGAAACGATGAAAATTAATGGCAATGAAATTCGTCCTGGTAATGTGATCGAACATCAAGGGAGCTTATGGGTTGCTGTTAAATGTAACGCTGTAAAACCAGGAAAAGGTGGTGCATTTAACCAAGTTGAAATGAAAAATTTGATTGATGGTACAAAACTTAATGAACGATTTCGTGCTGCTGAGACAGTTGAACGCGTGCGCCTTGAACAAAAAGATTTCACCTTTCTTTATCAACAAGGGGATGCTTTGGTCTTTATGGATTCAGAATCTTATGAACAACTTGAACTCCAAAAGGATTTTGTTGGTGAACGTGCCGCTTTTCTCCAAGATGGGATGACTGTCACAGTTGAACTTTATCAAGAAAAGCCTATCGGCATCTCACTTCCTGATCAGGTTGCTGTCACGATTGCTGAAGCCGATCCTGCACTTAAAGGACAAACAGTTACAGCTTCTTATAAACCCGCTATTCTTGAAAATGGGATTCGGATTCTTGTTCCTCCCTTTATGAATGCTGGTGAACGTATCATTGTAGACACCAATGAGTTGATTTATTTGCGTCGTGCAAATGAAAAAGATAAATAAAGGAATAAACAATGGCCCATTCTGCAGTCATGAATGTCATGGTGCAAGCTGCAATGAAAGCAGGACGCTCGTTGGTACGTGATTACGGTGAAGTGCAAAATTTGCAAGTGTCTTTGAAAGGACCTGCAGATTATGTCAGCCAAGCAGATCGCAAAGCGGAAAAAATTATTTTTAATGAACTAAGCAAGGCGCGCCCCAAATTTGGTTTTCTGATGGAAGAGTCTGAAGAAATTATTGGAGAAGATTCACAGCACCGTTTTATTGTTGATCCTTTAGATGGTACTACAAATTTTCTCCATGGCATTCCTTTTTTTGCTGTTTCCATTGCTTTAGAAAGCCAAGGAAAAATCGTTGCTGGTGTCATTTACAATCCCGTGAGTGATGAACTCTTCACCGCAGAACGTGGGTGTGGTGCTTTTTTTAACGACCGGCGCTGTCGCGTTTCTGCTCGACGCAGACTAGAAGATTGTGTCATTGCCACAGGCATGCCTCATTTTGGTCGCCCAAATCATGGAACCTATCTTATTGAATTACGTAATGTGATGATGGAGGTCGCTGGATTGCGCCGTTTTGGTGCTGCTTCTCTTGATTTAGCTTATGTTGCTTCTGGCAGAACCGATGGCTTTTGGGAAGATAACCTGCAAATTTGGGATATGGCTGCTGGAATACTGATGGTTCGTGAAGCCGGTGGTTTTGTCACTGATAAAGAAGGCGGCAACAATATATTCCGTAAAAAAAATATTATCGCCGGCAATGAACACATTCGCCTAAAATTAGAAAGAGTTCTCAAAAAAGGCATTTAAGTCTTAAAAAAAATCCAACAGATTACCTCAGCCAAGCAGATCGCAAAGCGGAAACAATATTATCAATGAATGAAGCAAAGCACACCCCAAATTTGGTTTTCTGATGGAAGAGTTTGAGGAAATCATTGGAGAAGATTCACAACATCGTTTTATTGTTGATCCTTTAGATGGTACTACAAATTTTCTCCATGGCATTCCTTTTTTTGCTGTTTCCATTGCCTTAGAAAGCCAAGGAAAAATCGTTGCTGGTGTCATTTACAATCCCGTGAGTGATGAACTCTTCACCGCAGAACGCCGGGTGTGGTGCTTTTTTTAACGACCGGCGCTGTCGCGTTTCTGCTCGACGCAGACTAGAAGGTTGTGTCATTGCCACAGGCATGCCTCATTTTGGTCGCCCAAATCATGGAACCTATCTTATTGAATTACGTAATGTGATGATGGAAGTTGCTGGATTGCGCCGTTTTGGCGCTGCTGCTCTTGATTTAGCTTATGTTGCTTCTGGCAGAACCGATGGCTTTTGGGAAGATAACTTGCAAATTTGGGATATGGCTGCAGGAATATTGATGGTTCGCAAAACCGGTGGTTTTGTCACCGATAAAGAAGGCGGTAACAATATATTTCGCAAAAAAAATATCATTGCCGGCAATGAACATATTCGCCTAAAATTAGAAAAAACCCTCAAAAAAGGCATTTAATTCTTACAGTTTTTTACAAAACCCTTAGAATCTTAAAAAACCACATGAAGAGAGAGTTTTTAATTTTCTTACAGAAAACGATAGAAACTCGCGAATGAGATAGTGACAAAAAACATACTTGCTATAAGCCCCCACAAAAGCAATCCCCAATAGCTTACCTTATTGACGTTTCTGTTATTCAAATTCCCCTGCAAACAAACTGAAAAAGGCAATAAACAAAAAAACATCATAACCAAACGCCCCAAAAAGCAATTATCGCACCTGAGGCAAAAACCTCTCCTACTTCTCTTGAGAGATCACTCTTACACTGCGCGCAAAAAAATTGACTCTAGAAGAGCCCACTCTCTCCTTTTTGGTAAGAACTGCGGCATATACCTCTATTCTCTTTTCACAAAAATACGCAATTATGCCAATTTCCATTAATATATTAATTCATACAATTGTTACCAGCCTTTCCTTCTTTTCAGCATTATTCCAAAGTATGTATCAAATAGGCATAAGATTTATTGCACTTCAAATAGTTATTTGCGAGAACCGCTGCCTGTATTTCATTCTCAAACTGTTCTTTATTTTTATCAATAGCCTCTTCCAGTACCTTTACCTTCTCATCCCCAAAGATAACTTGTAATTTTGTTTGTGTGGTAAGCTTCTCCCAAAAGATCAACCGGTTATCGCATGTCTCATTTGATGATTTCATCCACTCTTTAACGCCTAATTTGTAAGCTTCTTCAAATGTTGGTATCTTTTCATCAAGGACTAGGTCTTTTTTCTCTTCTTTATCTTTCTTTCTACAAACCTCCATTGCCCTTTCAACCGTTGAGTAACAACAACTTTTATCAAAGGCAATATATCCTTCTTTCATCGTATCAATAAGCATTTTATAGTAAATAAAAGTTTCTCTTGCCGCCTTATAATCACTGGAAACATCATACAAGAATAACAGAAGCCCCTTTTTACAAATGCATAGTAGTCGGTAATTATGAGACAGAAAACATCCACACCGGTCTATAGATTCTAGCATCTCATATTCTGTATATTTAGGTCTGTCTCTTTCTATGTCTCTATATTCAAACATGCTTACTTTTATATCTTCAGACATGTATCCTTCTATATTATCTTCAAAGCCAATTTCCGCTTTTAACTCTTTATGGCGCTGTAAAGCTATATCTTTTTGTTGCTGTTCGTATTCAGCTGTAATCATATCATCAATCATATATAACCACCAATGAAACAAGAGCATTGTAGGCTTATAGCGCTTTTTTTTCGTCAAAGGGTCCACAAACTTTCGTAATGTGACGCCATTCTGTCTCATGAATCGCACAACTTTAGGATAAGTTTCTTTAAAAATTGGACGCATCATTAATTCATTTATTTTTTCGATGTGCTCAGCAGTAAATTCTACTTCCAGCGCCTTTTCATAGAGAAAAAATATATCTACATATCCTTGAGCACAAATATCTTGCACCATTGGATGCTGCTGTTCTTTAGATTCATAAGATTCAGAAATGTATCCAATTTTTTTTATCTCTAATATACTCCTTTCCCATTCCTTTACTTCTTCATCCCATTGTTTAATCCATTTTTTGGGTATTCTTTGGGTTTTTTCAAAAAGCTTTTGATCCCATTGTGCAATAATATCTTGGTATATCGCACACTCTCGATCTTTTAGCTGCCATAATTTCTCACATTGCTCAAGTTGTTCAATTAATTGCTTTTTATGGCTATTTGCGAACGCCAGCATCAAACTTTCCACAAAATAGGCTATAACTGCCACACTTAATAAAGTCTCCATTGAAAATTCGCAAAACCAAAGCACACCGAGTATGATAATGAATAAAATTGTATCTCCGAATCCTTTCCACACCTTTTTCATAACCTCCACAAAAACCTCTGCCACAACCTCAAAAAGATAGTTTAATATAACCATTCCTATGATAGCGATTGCCCCTATGACTATCAGTAATATGAAGCCCATTACCACTTCGCCCAATTCACTCATTCTTGCTTTTATTCTCACCAACATTTAACGCAGCTCTTTTATCGATCCCTCGATATTGTATCAATATGTGTATATCTGATTTGAAAATCACTACATATTATATTTTAGTAAAAACAATACACAAAATATAGATATTTTTATTGGTAAAATAAAACAATTTGTATTTAATTGTATTACTCTTATGCTTTATGCCCTTTAAAAAAGAGCTTTATAATTCTTAAAATGCACTCCCATAATATTGGTTCAAAGTACTCAAACGCCTAACACAGCAAAACATGGCTGCGTGCTCACCTTGTTTTGTAAAATTGATAAAAAGTGTCTCTCTGCTCATTTATCAGCTCTTTTTTAGTAAATCGACATCATCATACACTTTCCTAACCCCTAATGTTATTACAGCCCCTAAAACTTGAGACGCTTCATGAAGAGGACTTATTCTTTCTAAAGTGTTTACTTCACGCAATCTTCCCTGCTTGGTATATGCAAGAGACATGGTTTTAACTGATTTAACATAACCAAATTTGAAATACGAAAATCCTATGGTATTCATGATCTCTCATGAAAAACAATGCGTTATCATTATAAATCAACGTGACAGTGCTGTTATGAAGAGAACTCCTTGCTCATCTTAATAGTCCATAGCGATTTAACTGGATATTATTTTATATTCTGTACACAGATGAAGTATTTTTATAAAAATGCTTCATCTCAGGCAGAAAAAAGAACAGCCCGTTAAAAAAGAAAAACACCTTAAAGCTTGCCTTTCTTTTTTCCATGAGAGTTTCAAATTGATAAGCCTATCTGAAAAGAGTGCTGTTTATGCCCTTAAAGATACTGCTCTTGTATCAAGATCACTTACTCAGATGAAAATTGCAGTTTAGCCAAATGCGCATAAACATTATTTTTTATAATGAGTTGTGTGTTCCTTCTTCCACAAGAGAGCCTTTATTCATCACGAGAATACGATCCGCTTTTAAAATTGTTGCCAAACGATGGGCAATGACCAAGGTTGTACGATTTTGCATCAACCCTTCTAAGGCATCTTGCACCAACTTTTCACTGTTTTCATCCAAAGCAGATGTTGTTTCATCAAGTAGTAATACTTTGATTTATAATAATAATTCATTGTCTTGTATGTTGAATGAGAATCCCGAATACCGTAGGATTCTCTCATTTCAAATCGGTTCCATGGTGAATCAATCAAAACTATGTTTCTTGCACGTACCAAGCGGGGAGAGCCCGCGTGAATAAAAAACTATTAAGAAAAGATTTAAAATGCCTCTCATGAATCGTCTCAAGTGCTAAGGGCTGTAGCAACATCCACGAGTTGGCAAATATAATGATGCTGCTGGCTTGCTTTTTCATAAGCGTAAATATGCAGGTGCACAATAGCTTTACCGTTATAGCATTCATAGACGCCGTCGCGAAATGGACTTGGATGCTCTTTGAGAGATGTATCTTTAAAATAAGCCCGTGAAACTGCAACAAAATGGCGTTCTGTTTTCCGTGAGGAACAAAATTCCATTAAAGAACGGAATAAACAAGTGTGCGGCAATAAGCGATCTCCATTATTTAAAAGATATTGCTCTGAGCTGGCAAAGTGTGTGATGGTGCTGGCTTGCAGTTAAGAGGGCTGTATTTCTTAAAATCGCCTATGCAATACCAATGCGTTGTTTTTGCCCTCCAGAAAGCATGGTACTGCGTTCTCCTCCTTGCGTATCAAAGACGTTTGGTAAAGCTTGAATAAATTCAAATGCATTGGCAGCTTTAAAAGCGGCAAAAATTTCCTCTCCATGGGTATGTTCAGTTCTAAAAAAGAAGAAAAGTTTGCAATTATTTTATCTGAGATTTTTATACGCTATGAGAAGGGGTGTATGCGTGTATTTCAAAATGATTTTTGAATTAAAAAAACGCAACCACAATGATTTATAAGGGTTTAAGACCCATCTGTTTATGTCGGATGCGTTTTTGAATTAATATTTAAAGTGCACTCTTTGACAGGATAAAAAAACCATCGTTTGCAATCGTTTTGTTTAAAATTTTTGTACCCCATAAGAAGGAGGCTTTTACATGCCAATATTACCAAAACGATTTTTGAATTTAGAAAGACGACCACCACGGTCTACAAGTGTTTGGGAGCCACCTGTCCATGCCGGATGCGTTCTTGGATCAATATCTAGATTAAGAGTATCGCCTTCTTTTCCCCAAGTGGAGCGCGTCGTATATTGGGTTCCATCCGTCATTACAACGGTAATTTTGTGATAGTTGGGATGAATATTCGCTTTCATGCGTCAAACCTTTTGCGTTTATAGAATGAAAGAACACTTACTCGTTTTTTTAAGTGCGCTTCCTTTGTCTTTTTGATACACTGATTTAAAGTATTTATTCCTATAGCCGAGCACGCATCAAAAAACAAGTGTTCAAGATACATCATTGTATCAAGTGCTATAAATCATTTAATAGAGTGAGCGAAATTTTATAATGTTACATTATCATTCAGAAAAATCTACGAAATCTTCCCATAAAAAATCTTCATTCTCTTCGCTTGCAATTTTTGTTCCTTATCTTTTGCGCTATCGTTGGTTGTTTATCTTTGCTTTTCTAGCGTTATCTGTTGCTGCTCTTGTCACATTAGCTTTGCCTGTGGCTATCCGCCAAATGTTTGATCATGGGTTTTCTACTTCAAGCCATGGACATATCAATTTTTACTTTGGAATTTTGTTTATCTTAGCCTTGTTTCTCGCTTTTGCTTCAGCAGCCCGTTATTACTGTGTTATCACCTTAGGAGAACGGATTGTTGCCGATTTACGGCGTGATGTGTTTGTCCATATTATGAAACTCTCTCCTGCTTTTTTTGATCGGTCACATTCAGGAGAGATTGTTTCAAGGCTTCTAACCGATACCACACAAATAAAATTAGCTGTGGGCTCTACCGCCTCTACCGCTTTGCGTCAGCTGATTATCGTGATCGGAGCCGTCGTGATGATGGTGATCACCAATGCTAAATTATCTTTGCTGGTTCTGGCTGCTATTCCTATTGTGGCCATTCCCTTGGTGGTCTTTGGACGTAAAGTTCGCTCTCGTACCCGCGCGGCGCAAGATCGTCTCGCAGATGCTAATGCTGTCGCTACAGAGCAGGTAAGTGCTATTCGCACTGTGCAAGCTTTTACCGCTGAAAAACTCGTTACAATACGTTTTTCACAATTGATAGAACGTGCTTTTCAAACAGCACGTGCTTCTGTGATCTTGCGCTCCTTTTTTACGGGGTTTGCAATTTTTTTGGTTTTTAGCAGTGTGGTTGCTGTTTTATGGATCGGATCGCGCGATGTTTTGAATGGAACGATGACAGGAGGGACATTAGGGCAATTTGTCCTTTATGCGGTTTTTGGAGCTTCTACTTTTGCGCAATTATCGGAATTGGGAGCAGAATTAATCCAAGCAGCAGGTGCTGCTGAGCGGCTTGCCGAATTGTTACAAGAACAACCTACTATTGTAGCACCTAAAAATCCTTTATCATTGGCGCAACCTGTTCGAGGTGAACTTGTTTTTGATCAAGTTGATTTTACCTATCCTTCTAGACCACAAGAGAAGGTTTTACGCTCGCTTTCATTTTCTGTAAAAGCAGGCGAAACGGTTGCTTTTGTTGGGGCTTCTGGAGCAGGAAAAAGCAGCATTTTTTCTTTGATCCTTCGTTTTTATGATCCAATAAGTGGAACAATTCGGTTGGATGGCATGGAAATTAATCGCCTTTCTTTACAAGATTTACGCAGTGCAATTTCCTATGTTCCACAAGATGTTGCTATTTTTGATGGAACATTGCGTGATAATATTATTTTTGGAACTGAAAATACCCATGAAGAGGAAATCCTTGCTGCTGCTAAAGCGGCTAATGCACTTGAATTTATTCAAGCTTTACCAGATGGCTTGGATACGCAAGTAGGAGAACGCGGTACCATGCTTTCTGGGGGGCAAAAACAACGCATTGGTATTGCGCGGGCAATTTTAAGAAATGCACCTCTCTTGCTGCTTGATGAAGCAACATCGGCTTTGGATGCAAACAGTGAAAAGTTGGTGCAAGACGCTTTAGAAGGATTGATGCAAAACCGCACAACATTGGTCATTGCGCATCGTTTGGCAACAATTTTAAAAGCAGATCGCATTCTTGTTATGGATAAAGGCGCCCTTGTGGAAGAAGGAACGCATGCCGAGCTTGTGGCAAAAAATGGCGTTTATGCCTATCTCGCAAAATTGCAATTTTCACCTGAGTGAGTGATCTTGATACAAGAGCAGTACTTGGGCAGCAGTACTTGGGCGTGAATACCGCGCTTTACAGGCAGAGGATTATTAATTTAAGGGCTCATGGAAAAAAGAGGGATAAGAATTAAGATGAAAAAGAGGAGCAAGAATTGAGGCAGTTTCTTTTTGAATTACAGGTTGTTCTTTTTTCTGCATAAGGTAGATCATTTTTATAAAAACGCTTCTATGTACAGAATATAAAACGATGCCAAGTTAATCTCTATGATTAAGGTGTATAAAGAACTCTCTTCATAATAAAACCGTCATGTTGTTTATTATAAAGATAATTTATTATTTTTCGTGAGAAATCCTAATACCATAGGATTTTCTTATGCTGAACTCTCATAGTGAATCAAACAAAATCTTTTGCTTGCACATCACAAGCAGAGTTGGCGTGTGAAGTGAAACGGTACAAGAAAGGAGCAAAAGCCTCTCTTACCCCTTTAAGTTCCAAGAGCTGTCAAAACATTGGGGCGCTGACAAAAGAATATACGCTGGCAAAGATTAATAATGGTGCTCGCTTGCTTGAGTCCCTTATACAGCTTACTTGATAGACTCTACCCTAAAAACTTACCCCACTCTTTAAAAAAAATTAATATGAAAAATTTTTCATGCCCTCTATCTCAGCGCTCTAAACAATAGTGTTTACCGAAAATCATGACAAGCTGTAATTTATAAATACGCTTCTCTCATCTGTAAGAGTATCCTTTTATTCTCTTTTAAAAAACGAACATTTTTTGAACATTGTTTGCAGATTCTTATTATTGAAAAAGAGCAAAGATTTTTTAGCGTTTTTGGGTGTCTCTATAATTTTTGTGTGAGCGCGTATGAGCAACAGCTTTTGTAATAAACCCGCTTTTGGCAAAATTGTAAAATTTTATTAAATTTATTGTTTGTAAATATCACCACGACCACTGTCTTTTCTTGAAGACATGCAACCTAAAAACACCTTCTCTTTGTTTATAAATCGTCTCTCCAACTCTCTCTTCCAGTCATAGCCTATAAAAGTAAGGATAGAGTGCTTTGATTGTACACTATCTTCTCATCCCCTCCAAGCCCCACAATCCCATCATTTATATTTACAGCCCTCATTTTATAGCACCTCCTGTCGTGCTTTAAGAAGGCATTTTAACGATGATAGGAACGTGTACAAAAGTATCTAGAGCAATATCTTTTAAATAATGGAGATTGCTTATTGCTTCACACTTTTGTTTATTCCGTTTTTTAATGGGATTTTGTTCCTCACGGAAAACAGAACGCCCTTTTGTTGCAGTTTCATGGGCTTGTTTTAAAGATATATCTCTCAAAGAGTACCCAAGTCCATTTCGCGACGGTGTCCATGAATGCTATAACGGTAAAGCTATTGAGCACCTTCATCTTTACGTTTGTGAAGAAGCAAGACGGCACCATCACACACTTTGCCAACTCGTGGATGTTGCGACAGCCTTTGGTACTAGAGAGGGGTCATAGGAGGCATTTGTAGTCTCCTTTCTTCTATAGTTTTTACTCACACACCAGCCCCGCTTGTGATGTGCAAGGGAATGGTTTTGATTGATCCAAGATAAACAGATTTGAAATGAGAAAATCTTACGTTATTCGGGCGACTAATTCAATATAAATAATGCTAAATTATCATTATAAATCAATGTATTGTGCAAATATGATATATCTTTAGGGTCTTTATGTTTTAAAGCTTGCACAAAATCATAATTTTTTTGTATAGCGAGCCAAGTGTGTGTAAAATACACACCCTAACCATTTCAAATCATTCAGCTGTTTCAAGAACAGATAAGCCAAGTTCTACGATTATATCTTCAATCACAAATTCATCGAAGTGCAGCGGATTTTCATCATTTTTTAGCGCTCCCTCTTCAGTAATCCTCTAGATAATTAACTCATTCAGCATCTATACCAGCAAAGCGAAATATTATGTGCTAATTTTTCTTTACATTCATTAACCAAGAACCCTCAAAATGACCTTTTAGCGGATAGAGCCAAAAGGATGAGTCATTCAAAAATCATTTGGTGATATAACTATATCAAGAGCACCGAGAATATGTCTTAGTTTCTAAGGATAGGCGATTTACTCCCTTTTATCGTATCAGTCTTGTCGAAGGCTTTAAGTCTTTTATGTTTAAATCAAAAAATCATAATTGGATTATATTGCATAAAGATGCTTTTTCTCATTTTTCCATTTAACACACGATAAGGTACCATTTAGGCACGATGAGAAGCTTTCCCCTTATATCATGATTTCAGAGCTGCATGAGAAGAATAAAAGATGATGTGGCTTAATAAGAGAGTTTGTTCATAAGCCGTTTGGGTGTCTTAATCAAGGATGCCGTTAGGCGCACCGCCCTTGTAAAGGGTTGCCTTGAGGCTTAAGGACCCAAGGCTTTTTAGTCCCTTCATTAAAAACGCGGGTCTGATGTCATTATTTTGGAGAGCGATTATGAAGAATTTGAGAGGCAGACAGCCTCTCATTTTGATTTGTATGCAAACGAATTGCACCCTATTTATTCAGGGAGAATAAGAACATACCCAGGAGGTGCTAAACGGAATAAGAGAGCGTCGTAACCCCACGCAGCATACAGGGAGCAAATAGAAAAAATGCCTTCACCAATTGCTAAAAGTAATGTGAGCGATATACCGGCCTCATCTGCTGTTGCTTCGCGGCGTTGTAAGTAGTATCCGACAAAAAAGAAAAAGCACGTTATTCCACTCGCACCTGCAAAGAAGCTTAGTACGGCATGAACCGGTCCACGTATGCTGAACAGGATAAGAAAAATTGTGAAAGTAAATACTGTAAAGATCCCTTCGAATACCCTACGCACCATATTGCACAATTTTCGCATCATAATTGCAGAAAAGCTCTGTTCTACGTATCGATTTTTTCTTTTGATGCTTGTATTCTTAGAAGATATACTGTTATTTTTAGAAGATATACCGTCCACAACTCCCCCCCGTTTTAAGCCAAGATGCTATGAAGCTATTTATTTTTAATTATATCATCAAAAAATACAAGAAAAATTTATTCATTTTAACGAAAAAATAGGTGTTTTATTGAGGAGCAAATCTATTTTCTTTCGCAAGAGTTATTCAATTCGTTCGCCAATAGAAAAACTACCCCCATTGAAGAGGAAGCTATCCTGACGCAGAAAAGCTTCATAAGCTGTATTTCAATCCGCTCAGAAATCGCAACTCTCTAATCTACCCGCTTAATCCACCTTTAAAACTGCAATCAAATAAATTCTGCTGATGACAAGTAATGATAACATGAAAAAGAAAAAATATCACAATATCAAACTCTTCAATACAGTATGAGCTTTATGATTTTCACGCAAAAAGCAAGTACCACCTCATGAATGACACCATACTAAAGTGCTGTGCATTCACAAATTTCCTAGCATTATCTCCGCTTCTCGAAATTGCACCTCTCCCGCAATATTATCTCTCGATAGCACCCATTAAAGGCTTTTAAAAGGTCCAAGGAAAAAACTCTCTGAAAAAGCTTTCAAGCCTAAAACGCCCCCGCCATTTTTATCATGATGAGGGCACCAAAAATCACGCAGAAATATGAAAAATCTCCCCGCATTTAAGAACAGAGCTTGTGCTTCAATCGCACGCTTTTTCTTGTTCTTTTGTCCATTGTCCCAAGGCCGCAAGATGGTTCATCCGAGCCCGATGACGAAATGCCTTCTGTGCAACAGCAATATTTTCATCTTTTCCAGCCCATGCTTTTAAGGCTGCTGCTTGCAATGCGCGTCCATAGGAAAAGGTCAATTTCCAAGGCAATGAGCCTAAAGAATTCATGGCAGATAAATGCGCTGTTGCTTCCTGATCGGACTGTCCTCCAGAAAGAAAAGCAATTCCTGGAACAGCAGCAGGAACCGTTTGTTTAAGCACCTGGACGGTCTTTTCAGCAACTTCTTCAACACTAGCCTTGCGTGCATCCTTGCCATCAATCACCATATTGGGCTTTAAAATCATCCCCTCCAAAAGAATACGGGCTTCAAACAATTCTTTAAAGACAGCCTGTAAAACAGCGCGTGTCACCTCAAAGCAACGCGTAATGGAATGCCCACACGACGGTCCATCCATTAACACTTCCGGTTCAACAATGGGCACAATATTCAACTCCTGACACAAAGCAGCATAGCGTGCGAGAGCTTGTGCATTTTGTCTTATGGCCCCTCTTGTTGGCAAAGTATCGGCATTAATAGCAATTACCGCCCGCCATTTAGCAAAACGTGCTCCCAAAGCGTAATAGTCTTTTAGCCGCTCACGAAGACCATCCAACCCTTCGGTAATTGTCTCTTGCGGAAAAGCAGCCAATGGTTTGGCTCCCGTATCAACTTTAATGCCTGGCAAAGCGCCTGAATCCCGAATAAGATCCGTCAACATTTGTCCAGTTGATGCTTTTTGCCGAATGGTTTCATCAAATAAAATGACTCCAGAAATGGCATTTTCCATAGCTTCTTTTGCGCTAAAAAGCATTTCACGATAAGCACGGCGACTATCTTCATGAGATTCAACACCAATACTTTCAAAACGCTTGCCAATGGTTGCCGTACTTTCATCTGCTGCTAAAATACCTTTACCTGTATACACCAAAGAAAGTGCAATATCTTCAAGCCGTTCGTTCATAAAAAAATCCTCTTTATTTTGTCTTTAAATTTTCCAAAAGTGCGCACCACGCGCGATATACTCTACACAACAACACACAGTTCTTTTTTTAGCTGCACTTTAAATAAACATTTAAGCTTGCATAAGGGCAAAAATGCCAGGTAAAATCTTACCTTCCATCCATTCCAAAAAAGCTCCTCCAGCAGTCGAGAGATAAGTAAAATCATTGGCAACACCAGCATGATTAAGAGCGAAAACCGTATCGCCTCCTCCCGCAATTGAAACCAGTTTCCCTTTTTGACTACGTTCTGCTGCATAGCGTGCCACGGCAATTGTTCCCTTATCAAAGGGAGGCATCTCAAAAACACCAAGGGGTCCATTCCACACAAGGGTAGCAGCTTCATCAATTGCAGCATTGATATGCGCAATAGAACGTGCACCAACATCCATAATCATGCCATCTTGTGGAATATCTTCAATGTCATAGAGACGATGTGGTGCATCTTTTTCAAAGCGAAATCCAACGACAGCATCCTGAGGGAGCAGAAGCTTACATTGACACTCTTGCGCTTTTTTAATGATTTTTTTAATTGTTTCCATCAATGCATGTTCACACAGAGACTTTCCTACATGGATACCTTGCGCCGCTAAAAAACTATTAGCCATCCCCCCACCAATAATTAAGGAGTCAACTTTTTCCACCAAATGATTGAGCACAAAAAGCTTACTAGAAACCTTGGCACCTCCCACAAGGGCAATTACAGGACGTGTTGGATTGCCCAATCCTTTTTCTAATGCCTGCAATTCACCTTGCAAAGAGCGTCCTGCATAAGAAGGCAACAAATGCGTTATGCCCTCTACCGAAGCATGGGCACGATGAGAAACTGAAAAAGCATCATTAACATAGAGATCGCCATTATGAGCCAAAGCTTCTGCAAAAGAACAATCATTTTTTTCTTCCCCTGAATGAAAACGAACATTTTCAAGCAGTAAAACACCACCATTTTGTAATGACTCAACTGCAACCTGCACCGCCGAACCGATACAGTCCGGAGCAAAAGCAACCGGCTGATTAATGATCTTTTCCAACACTTGCACAACAGGACGGAGTGAAAACTCTTGCTCTACCTTTCCTTTGGGGCGACCACAATGAGAAAGCAGAATAAGTTTAGCACCACGCTTTTGTAGCTCAACGAGTGTTTCTTTATGTCGTACAAGACGTGTCTCGTCACAAACTTTGCCCAGTGCCATAGGAACATTAAAATCCACGCGCACAAGAACACGTTTGCCCAAAACATCAACATCATCAAGTGTACGAAACCCCATCACTGCTTCCTCTTCACTTTCCATTATTTCAAATAAAAACGCATCCAACAACCCTGCCCACTTTTCTTTCCACTTATCCCCTCTTTGCTTTTACAAGAGATCCACGACAGCCTATCTCTCACCCTTTGCTTAATAAAAATCCAAAGCTTTTATCGTCAAATGTACAAAAGCCCACCATTGCTATTAATCTTCATATTCCATTGTGGCAAACAAATGCATTGGCTCAACTTGATCTCTATTAAAGCTTCCTTTTACTTCTAGGAAAAAGAGTTTACATCTCCTGTTTTCTAACGTTTTCTCAAAAGGTATCTCGTTCAGATCTTGCTTTTTCAAAGTTTATTCTTTTATTCAGCTTTTAAAAGCACGTATTGACCCAGTATTAAAACAAAACACATCATCAATGTTTCAATAGCTCTTCTCCCTAGCGCATGAGAACAACAGCCTCTATCTGTTTTTCTCAAAATTGCACAAAAATGAGACTTTTCCCTATAAAAAGAGGACCCTGAGGTCCTCTTATATTGTCTTAGCAAAAGCCACAGCCGTATCACTCATACGGTTAGAAAAGCCCCATTCATTATCATACCAAACCAGAACGCGACAGAGCTTACCATCAATCACTTTGGTTTGATCATTGTGGAAAATAGCTGAATGAGGATTATGATTAAAATCACAACTCACGAGTTTTTCTTCTGTAGTGTCCAAAACACCCTTCAAAGAACCTTGTGCAGCAGCAGCAATAGCTGTATTAATTTCTTCGATTGTTGTGGAACGCTTAGCAATAAATGTCAAATCAACCACAGAAACATTAGGGGTTGGAACACGAATCGATACACCATCAAGCAATCCCTTTAATTCTGGCAAGACCAATCCCACAGCTTTTGCCGCTCCTGTTGAGGTAGGAATCATAGAAAGAGCTGCCGCACGTGCACGATAAAGGTCCCGATGCATTGTATCCAACACAGGTTGATCACCCGTATAAGAATGGATTGTTGTCATAAAGCCCTTTTCAATGCCCACCGTGTTGTGTAAAACTTGTGCAACAGGCGCCAAACAATTGGTTGTACAAGAAGCATTTGAAACAACGCGATGCTCGCTGCTTAAAGATTGATGATTAACCCCATAGACGACCGTAAGATCTGCTCCTTCAGAAGGCGCAGAAATAAGAACACGCTTTGCCCCCGCATCTAAATGAGCACTTGCTTTATCACGCGCAGTAAAAATGCCCGTACATTCCAAAGCAATATCGATATCCAAATCTTTCCAAGGCAATTGAGCAGGATCACGCTCTGCGCATACCTTTATTAAACCACCTCCCACATCAATAGCATCCCCCACCACCTCAACAGTTCCAGGGAAGCGCCCATGAACTGAATCATAGCGCAACAAATGGGCATTTGTTTCCACCGATCCCAAATCATTAATTGCAACCACTTTAATATCTTGTCGTCCACTTTCTACAAGCGCACGTAAAATATTGCGTCCAATACGACCAAACCCATTAATTGCAACACGAACCGTCATTTCACATGTTTCCTCATCAATTTTTAAAAGCACACCATTTAAAACACAATAAATAGGTATTTCATCAATCCCAAATCATTAATTCCTATAACGTCAATATCTTGATTAATCACTTACTTATCCACAATAATGCACAAGATCATCCACAACACTGTACAGTATAGACGCCCTACGACCAAACCAACTCATGACAACACAAGTTGTCATTTTGTCTTTTCCTCTTTGATCTTTCCAAGCTCTTTTTCTGCGGTCGCAACGACATTTTCCCAAGTAATACCAAAATGCGCATAAAGGGTATCAATTGTTCCACTTGCCCCAAAGCCCTCCATACCAATAAACACACCATCACAGCCGATAAAAAGTTCCCATCCTTGGCCGACGGCAGCTTCAATAGCAATTTTAATCGGTGCCTCTCCAATGAGAGCACGCTGATAGGAGAGAGATTGTTGAGAAAAAAGTTCAAAACAAGGCACAGAAACCACACGCGTTGGGATGCCTTTTTCTTCTAACACCGCATGTGCCTCCACTGCAATTTGCAATTCTGAACCAGAAGCAAACAGCGTCACTTGTGCATCATCGCTAGCTGTTAATAATTCATAAGCACCAAGCATACAGAGATTTTCTTCTTCATACTCTTGACGCAAAAGCGGTAGATTTTGTCGACTCAAAGCCAAGGTAGAAGGTGTTCTGCGTGCTTTCAAAGCCAATTGCCAACATTCGACTGTTTCCATGGCATCAGCAGGGCGAAATACAAGATGATTAGGCATGGAACGCAGGCAAGCCAAATGCTCCACAGGTTGATGGGTAGGACCATCCTCACCAAGACCAATAGAATCATGGGTCATGACATAAACCACCCGCAACCCCATAAGAGAAGACAAACGCATAGCGGGACGCATATAGTCAGAAAAGCATAAAAATGTTCCCCCATAAGGAATAAAGCCTCCATGAAGAGCAAGCCCATTCATTATAGCGCCCATTGCGTGTTCGCGAATTCCATAATGCAGATAGCGCCCTGAAAAATCATCTGCAGAGATACTTTTCATTTGGCTGCTTTTTGTGTTATTGGACCCTGTTAGGTCGGCAGAACCACCAATGGTTTCCGTAATGACTTCATTGATCACTTCAAGAGCCATTTCCGAAGCTTTACGCGTAGCAACAACGGGGCGCTCTTCAACCAATTTCTGTTTATAAGCATCGATAGCGCCATCAAATCCGCCCACGAGATCGCCCCGCATCAATCTTTCAAACTCCACACGCTCTGAAACAGGAAGATCAGCAAATTTTTCTTCCCATTTTTGACGTTTTTTAGCAGCATTGAGACTAGCCAAGCGCCAATTATCGAGAATATCGGCTGGAATAACGAAAGGCTCAGCATCCCACCCTAAAGCGATACGGGTTTCAGTGATTTCTCGTGCACCCAAAGGGGCACCATGAACTTTATTGGTACCCGCTTTATTGGGTGCTCCAAAACCAATTGTTGTTTTACAAGCGATCAAAGTTGGTTTATCGGAATTTTGTGCCGCCTCAATAGCTCGCGCAATTGCTGCTTGATCATGCCCATTGACTTTATGTGTCTCCCAACCAGATGCCTTAAAACGCGCAATCTGATCTGTACTGTCAGCAAGGGAAATCTCTCCATCGATAGAAATATTATTATCGTCCCACAACACAATAAGCTTATTGAGTTTCAAATGACCGGCAAGGGAAAGTGCTTCTTGAGATATCCCTTCCATAAGGCATCCATCGCCCACCAACGCATAAGTGTAATGGTTGATAAGATCACCAAAACGAGCATTTTGCAAACGCTCTCCAAGAGCCATCCCCACGGCATTAGCCAATCCTTGTCCGAGAGGACCAGTCGTTGTTTCGATTCCCGCCACATGCCCATATTCTGGATGCCCAGCAAGCTTTGCTCCTAATTGGCGAAAATTTTTGAGATCTTCAATGCCAATATCTTCATAACCAGAAAGATACAAGAGAGCATAAAGCAACATAGACCCATGTCCTGCTGATAACACAAAACGATCACGGTTAGGCCAGCGAGGTTTTTTGGGGTCATGAGCAAGGAATCTTGTATAAAGAACCGTAGCAATATCGGCGGCTCCCATTGGCAAGCCTGGATGACCAGAATTTGCTTTTTCAATCGCATCAATAGCAAGAAAACGGATAGCATTGGCCATCTGATTCTGTTGGTGGGTGTTTGTCATGAATAATCGACCATTTCGTTAAATACGTTATTCTGTTGCTTTTTCCGTATTCTCTTAAAGTTCTCAAGAAATACTATTTTCTAATCCTTAGCGTGAGACTTTTTGCCACCACTTCAATAATATTAATAACATTCCCCTCACGCGTTCTGTATATCCATGTCATTTATGCCAATACGCGCAAAAAATCCAGCTTTTAATTTATATCTATCCCCTGCTTTGCTTGCTAAAATATCCTATATCCTTAAAAATAAAATGCACACAACACAAGAGTGAAAGTGATTCGTTTTTGCATAACACATTGATAAAGGATACAATTACCCAAAGGATAAAGGCAATGAACCAAGAGACTACAGTTCTACAAGATGCTTTAGAGCACCTAGAAAAGGCACTTAGAACTTTAGAGATCACCATAATAAACCGCAATGCCGTTATTGATAAAAATAACGAATGGGAAGAAGAAATCCAACGAATGAATGCTGACCGCAGCCATCTTGCCCAAGCGCTTGACAAAGCTGAAGCCCAAATTGAACGCTTAGAGTCCGTAAACAAAGAAGTTTCCAAACGTCTTATTAAAGCAATGGAAACAATTCGTGTTGTCATTGATAGATAAAGGTTTGAATGTATGGAAACTGTTTCCGTTACCATTGATGGTAAAGTTTATCGCATGGCTTGTGACAAAGGACAGGAACGTCGTCTTATTGCGCTTGCTGCTCAATTGGATCAATATATCACACATTTAAAGAACAATTTTGGTGAAATTGGCGACCATCGTTTATCGGTTATGGCTGGCATAATGATTATTGATGAAATGGAAGAAATAAAACGAGAAAATAAAAAATTACAAGAAGACTACAATACTCTTTTACGACTCCACAACGAAAGAGACCGCACCATGGGGAAAATTATGCGTGACACCACACAACGCATTGAAAATCTCACCAACCAATTGCTCAAAGATGATCAAAACTGCACAAACATTCAAGAACAAGAACAGGAAGATTTCTAAAAAGTACATCAGCGCGTAATAAACCAAGATTTGACTTGCCTCTCACACCTTACAGAACAAAAATCCTAAAACCCACACCAGTGTGTAAACAGTCTGGTTTTTTATAGGAAGGATTCCAGCTATTCACGACTTATGGGATTAACTTAAACCTCAACAAGAAAGCCCTACCCTGAATATTTCACCTCCGCACAAACACTTCCTATATCAAGGAGGCTACCTTATATCACCACATTTCAAATGAGATGTCTTTTAAAAGCTCAATAAGATAACAAAACCAACATCATTGTAAAAAAAATCATATAAATGACAACAACAACAAACAAATAAAGCACCCTTCGAAAAAAAGAGCTATATTCATGTTCCCTATGAATGCATGCCAAAAAATTCTTTCCCCTAGATAATACAATATATATTAAAAAATAACCTTATCTATTATACCGTAAAACACCGCTATTTGATAATATAAGCACCATAGAGTCTTTGCGCCTGAAATGTCCATCCGATGAAACCCACCGAAAAGAACCGTATCATTTATAAACCAGCGTGAATTAAGTATTTTCATCCTTTAGAGCAGGAAAAAAGTCAAACCCAAAGAGTATGTTAATCTCATACAACCTCAAACATCATAAACAACAATAGCTCTTGAAACCATCCTTTACCGACATCTTTATCCTTATAACAAATAATCCATATTTCTCTCCCCACCCCTCAAAATCTCCAAGCTTAATAAAAGAAAGAGCAAGTCGGCATCATCATTATAGTCAGCCCTCAATATTGCAACAGCCCCCTTGGCTCTTGAAACGCTTCATAAGAAGTATGCCTTTCTTGTACAATTTTTACCCACATGTCCCACCCACTTATGACGTACAAGCAAAGAGTTATGATTAACAAAACATAAATAAATTTAAGAGAATCTTACGGTATTCGGGGTTCTAATTCAAGTTTAATAACGATAAATTATCATTATAAATCAATATGTTGCAAATGCCCCGACAAAGCATATTTAAAAACACATTCACCCATCACTTTTTCTTATAACATACCAGTACGATTCTTTAGGTACATAATTTTAACTTTATTCAATTCTGTTTGCAAAAGTTTAAAATGAGAACAATTTCAAGGCTCTCATCCAAAAAGAAAAAGAATAAATTCTCATTATCAATGAACATCTCGCTCGTATAAACATCAATAAAGCAATTCCCAATATGCCTCAATGAAATAAAAAGGGGGCTCCCATTAAATGCCCTACCGTAAAAGCAGCTTCCTCAGAACTAAAACAAAATCAAAAGACAATATCACCGGATCTGCTCCCATCACCAAACTGGACGACCTAACGCAATATCTTGCTATCTTACGATAGGAGATAAAAGAATAATGAGTCTATGGAGGCATTCACAAAAGACGAACAGCCGTTGTTTTTAAAGCCTGTTCAAAGGCGCATGAAAAAACACCATGCGTAAACGGCTCAAATCCCTTTCGTTCCATCTTGAGAGACAGAAGCAATACGCAAGAGATTTGTCGCACCAGGCGTTCCAAGGGGAACACCAGCTGTCACAAGGAAGCGATCTCCCCCTTTGCAAAAACCTTCCTGAAATGCAATGGCTGCTGCACGATCAACCATATCCTCTAAACTCCGTGCATCTTGCGTGACCACACAATGAAGCCCCCAAACGAGAGCCAAACGCCGTGTTGTTTCCACAATGGGAGATAAAGCAATAATCGGTCTATTAGGGCGTTCACGAGAGGCGCGCACCCCCGTTGTTCCTGAAGCCGTATAGGCAACGATAGCGGATAGAGCAAGTGTTTCAGCAATCTGACACGCAGCAAGAGAAATCGCATCCGTTCCTGTTGATTCTGGTGCTGGATGTTGTGCCCAAACCTGAGCGGCATAAGTATGATCTTGTTCGATTTGCCGCGCGATTCGGTCCATCATAAGCACAGCTTCTTCAGGATAGCAACCAGAAGCAGATTCAGCAGACAACATCACCGCATCTGTTCCTGCATAAACTGCTGTAGCAACATCCGACACTTCTGCGCGTGTGGGAACAGGAGATGTGATCATTGATTCAAGCATCTGTGTTGCCACCACAACAGGCTTTCCTGCTAAACGACAAGCTTTTATCAACTCCATCTGAAGTGCAGGGACCTTTTCCAAAGGCATTTCCACTCCGAGATCACCCCGTGCAATCATAATGCCATCAGATACATCAATAATTTTCTCTATATGCTCCAAGGCTTGAGGCTTTTCGATTTTAGCCATCAAAGACACCTTACTTTTCGTCAATTGACGCACCGCCATAATATCTTCTGGACGTTGAATAAAAGAAAGAGCAACCCAATCAACAGGCTGCTGTAAAAGAGCCTGAAGATCCCCCTTATCTTTTGACGTCATCGCATCAAAAGGCAAAATTGTATCGGGAAAACTGACACCCTTTCGATCAGAAATACGGGTACCAGCAACCACGCGACACTGTACAAAGTGATCATCACAAACTTGCGCACGCAGTTCCACCCTTCCATCATCAATCAACAACCGGTCCCCTGGTTTAACAGCCGAAAATACATCCTCATGAGGGAAAAAAACACGCTGTGCATCACCAAGAACATCACGATTATCTAATGTAAAGCTTTGCCCAACACGCAAATCTTCTTGCCCCTTAGCAAAACGTCCCACACGCAGTTTTGGCCCCTGAAGATCCACCAAAATACCTATGGGGCGTCGAACTGTTTTTTCAACTTCTCGTATAGACTTGACCAAATCACACATCATATCACGATCAGTATGGCTCATATTAAGACGAAAAACGTCTGCCCCTGCCCTAAAAAGCTTCTCAATCATCAAACGAGAAAAAGAAGATGGACCAAGAGTTGCAATAATTTTTACTTTACGTGCACGTTTCACGGTGAAGAATTTCCTGAAAGAGAAGGTATAACTGAATTGTTTAACAAAGACTCATCCGTCAACTGTACCATCCAACTGGTTTGATTTCCGGTATCGATCTCTTTAAATTCAGCCTTTTGATATCCTCGAGGGAAACAATCATGAACCCCTTGAATAGTAAATTGGCTATCTTGTACACACATGGTCACAGAGCCTGCCCAGTTCCCTTTTTTTTGTGCCCCTTCCGCATAAAAATAATAAAACCGTGAAGCAAGAGGCCCCTCAATTAAAGTTTTACACTCCGTCACTGGCACAGTCCACCAGCCTTCACTCACCCACCCTGAAAATGTACGGTATCCAAGAGCAACCCCTACAGACTGCTGAGTTGTATTACAAACCCTAAAGTCAGCTTTTGCAAAAACAACAAGGGGAAACAAGAGCAAAATGCTCAAAAGAAAAACTTTTAATCCTTTCTGAAGCACCCAATATCGTTTTTTTAAAATCACAAAACTTCCTCTATAATGCCAAATTCTCAAAACAAATTACACATTTCTTTTTTTAAAGCTTTTCAAATCTAAAACGTATATTTTTATATTTTTCTTTTTATAGCCCTTTTATCAATGCATATATCTTAAAAATTTTACAAAATATTTAAAGTCAATTTGTAAAAAAACTGTGTAGCTTGACTTACTTTTTATTTTCAAGCTTTTTTAACATAAATTCGTCGTCGAAAAACAACTTAAATATATAACTTGGAGAAAAATACAATGAACGATACAGTAACCGATCAAACACACGCTATATCCGTAAACCAATTACGCTCTTTTATCGAACGTATTGAACGACTAGAAGAAGAGAAAAAAACCATTTCTGATGATATTAAAGACGTTTACACTGAACTTAAAGGCTCTGGTTTTGATAGTAAAGCTGTTCGAAGCATTATACGGCTGCGTAAAAAAGAAGAACATGAACGAATGGAAGAAGAAGCAATCATTGAGCTATATAAAAATGCGCTTGGTATGAATTAAAGCCATTGATAACATTGGAAATTTTCTTAAGAAAAGAAAATATAAAAAACAAATGAATGTATAAAAATTTCACCCAAACAATAAGCAGTTTGTGTAACTTGTAACGAGACTATCGGTCACAGAATACACAATATTTGTAACAGCCCTCACATTTAAAAGGATTTATACAGAGAATTTTTATTCTTATTCTTCAATCATTTTTATCCACATAAACCCTCACTTGTATGCCAACCTATGCCAACCCAGTTTGTGATGTGCAAGAGAGGTGTTTTTATGATTAAACATCTAGAGATTTGAAATGAGAAAGTCTTCCGATATTGAGGACTCTCTTCAAATTGAAAAAAATGAATTATGATGATAAATCAATTTATTATCTACGAAAAGAAACATATGAAAGCGGTCAGCAGTTGAAATCCGCTAAACGAGAGTCTGAACTGTTTACAAAAGAAGAGGTGGTTAAGGATCTTCGTCTTTTAGGATAGGGAAAAGTGCAGCATATTTACACATTTGATAAAAAGACCCTTAACAAAACTTTATTCGAATCTATTAACGGACTCATACAGATCATTGATTCGAGAGGTTAGAATGTGATCTCTCCATTTTCCAGAAATCATCAAATAGTCTTTAGCATAGCCTTCTTTTTCAAAATGAAGGCGTTTTAATAAACGTTCGCTTTTTATGTTCTCAGGTCTATAATTTGCCATCACTCTATGCAGATGATAAATATGAAAGATATAGCGTATTAGAGCCGATAAACTCTCAAACATAAGACCTTTTCCTTGTTGTTTTTCATCAAGAGAAAAACCAAGATGACAGGCTTGAAAAACACCCCGAATCACATTTGTAAAATTCACAACACCAATAATTGTGTTTTCATTTTTTAATCGTACGGCATATCGGTATGCTTGTCCCTTTGCACTTTCACAAGCAAATGCATTGGCTCGTGTTTCCCAAGCCGTTAGGCTGTGGTAACCATCAGATCTAACAGGTTCAAAAGGACGTAGGTGATTCGCATTACGGAGGAAATAAGAAGACAGTTCAGCTGCATCTTCTAAACCGATCAATGTGGAAATTGTTCGCTTTGTTTTAATTGCCATCATTTTCTCCTCCTAGAAATGTTACAATAACATGTTGATTTATCCTAACAAATCATCATTTTTAAACTCAAATCATAACATCGAATACAGTAAGCTTTTCTCATCACAACACTTCTTACGTTAGAATTAATGAGGATCATTTGCTTTTCCATCATAAGCGGGGGTGGTATGTTTAAAGTATAAGGTAAAGACAAGGGCATGTTTCTTACGAATGATCTCAAATTCCAAAGGAGTTGCAAGCAACATTGGGGACTGGCAAGGTATGCAATGGAATTGGCGTACTTCCATATACGAAATTTTGAAAAAACTTACGGCAAAGGTAGTTTTGTTTCTTTGCCTTGTAAACGAAGAGCATGCTTGTTTTGCGCTATCATATCACTGTCCCCCCGTATACAAATCCCAATAACCATCGCCTTGAAGTGCTATATGTTACAGTGCAATCTAAAAAGTCTCTGCCATAACTCGTCAACAGCACTGTTCCCGCTAAATCAGCCACAAACTCTTGTAACAAATCAAAGAAAAGCGATGATGCAATACAAATCTTTTAAAATTTTAGATATTACCGTGAACACGCTTCCATTTCTTCGCGTAAAATTTCAAGTTCTAGCCATTCTTCTTGCTTTTGTGTGCAAGTATTTTTCTTTTTTTCCAACGTTGTTGATAAACGCTCAAAACGCTCTTTATCACTGCGATAAAGGGCTGGATCAGAGAGTTCTTGCTCAATTTTTTTGATTTCGTCCTGCAAAACAGCAATTTCTTCAGGCAATTTTTCTAATGCATAAACCTGCTTATAAGACAATTTACCTCGTGTTTTTTTCTCTCGCCCTATCAAGCGATCATCTGTTGATGTGTCCTGCTTTGAAAGCTCTCCCGTATGAGATTTTGAAGGTGCTTTACGTTGCGATAATTCTGTTCTTTTGCGTTGTAAGCGAAGAGCATGCTGGTTTTGCGCCATCATATCACTATAGCCGCCCGCATACAAAACCCAATGACCATCACCTTGAGGTGCCAACATATGCGTTACAGTACGATCTAAAAAGTCTCTGTCATGGCTGACCAACAATACAGTTCCCGCAAAATCAGCAATAAATTCTTGCAACAAATCCAAAGTTTCCATATCCAAATCATTGGTGGGTTCATCAAGAATCAAAAAGTTTGCAGGACGAGAAAGAAGTCGTGCAAGCATGAGGCGTGCTCTTTCTCCCCCAGAAAATTCTTTAAGGGGAGTGCGTGCTTGTTCAGGTGAAAATAAAAAGTCTTTCATATAAGAAACGACATGCCGCTCCAGCCCGTTGATCACAAGAGTATCTCCCCTTCCTCCCGTTAAATAATGCGCTAAAGTTTCTTCTTCATTTAAAATACGCTGCTGATCAAGCAATGCCATAGAGAGGTTATAGCCATGCCTCACCGTTCCGCTATCCACGGTTTCTTGCCCAATTAATGCAGAAAGGAGCGTTGTCTTTCCGATACCATTGGGCCCTACCAAACCGATTCGATCACCACGCTGAATGCGCAAAGAGAAATCTTTCACGATCATGCGCTCACCATAGGATTTTGAAATTTTCTTTGCTTCAAGCACCAATTGCCCAGAATCATGACTTTTCGCTGCTGTCAAAAGTGCATTTCCTGGCTGCCCTTTATAGGTTTGATGACGCTGTCTTAAGTCTTTTAATTCGCCTAAGCGCCGTACGTTACGCTTACGCCGTGCGCTCACGCCATAACGCAACCATTGCTCTTCACGAGCAATTTGGCGCCCCAATTTATGCTGTTCGATGGCTTCTTCTTCCAGTGCTTTATCACGCCAATTTTCAAATTCTGAAAAACGCTTTTCCAGTCTTTTGGTTGTGCCACGATCAAGCCATACCGTTGACCGCGTAACATTTTCTAAAAATCGCCGATCATGGGAAATCACCACAATCGCTGAACGCAAAGAAGCCAAAACAGCTTCCAGCCATTCAATAGTTGGTAAATCAAGATGATTGGTTGGTTCATCTAAGAACAAAATATCGGGTTTTGCAGCAATGGCCCGTAACAACGAAACACGCCGCTTTTCGCCTCCCGAAAGCGTTTCCAATTTTTCCGTCCCCGAAAACCCTAAATTTGTGCGAAGCGTATTGATCCACTGGACATCAGATGTATCGTCCAGCCCCGCTTCCATATAGGCATTAATATCTTCAAATCCTGAACAATCCGGATTTTGTGAGACATAACGGAGCGTCACTCGCGGGTGGCGAAAAATTTCGCCACCATGAGGTTCTAATATTCCTGCGGCAATTTTTAACAGGGTCGATTTTCCACAACCATTACGGCCGACCAGCGCGATACGCGCCCCCTGCTCAACCGATAAAGAAGCTTGATTGAGCAAAGGTGTTGTTCCAAAATTTAAGAAAATGCGGTCAAGCCGCAGAAGCGGCACCGCCATTAACGAACGCGGCGCGGACAAGGTGCTTTATACATCACCCCTCTTGCATCACGGTAAGCACATAATTGTCTAACAGAAACTCTCTGCCCACAAGGTGCTTGGTAAACATACCCTCTACGACCACGATACGTACACAATTGTGATGCCTGTCTTTGTTGTTTTCTTTGATTTGCAGCTGCACCTGTTACTGTTCCAGCCAAAGCCCCAAATGCTGCACCGGTAAGTGCTGCTCCAGGCGTACTTCCACCAATAGCAGTTCCAGCCAAAGCACCGATTGCTGCTCCTCCTACGCCGTAACGTGCAACGCGTTCATCGTTTGTAGTACAAGCGACTGAACTGAAACCAATGGCCGAAACAACGGCCACTTTAAAAATTGATTTTAACATATCAAAACCTTTCCTTCTCAAGATCAATACATATATCGTTTATGTCGGCACTTCATCACTAGGCCCCCCTCTGCCTTATTCAAAATATATTGGAAGAGCTTTATGGAATAGGCACAGACGCTAACAATATAGCTTTTCCAGAACCTAAATGGCAAGAAAAGGTTCCACAAATACGGTTAGAAAGTGTTAAAGAAGAGCCAAATGACACATTTTTGTCACAAATTTGCCATTTTACTCCCTTAAGCGTTAAACCTTTTAAATCAGAAAAACCGATAATACTAAACAAACATCCCTTAGGCAAATCATACGAACAAGGTTTTGACAAAACCGGCCAACCTTCTTCCAAACCGCTTGTCAACAACACTGAAATACCCCTTTCAGCCATCATCAACGCTTGCGTCATATGAGAAAGGCTATGATCACTTCGCTTCCCTGCCAAAGCACCGCATAAAATAAGCTTTTTAGCGCCATTTTGCAGCGCTCTTTCACATGCCAGAGCACTATCTGTCATATCTTTATCAGAAGGAAAAACTTCACGCGGAACATGACTATATTGACGTATTAAATTCTCATCTGATGAATCAAAGTCCCCTAACCACAACTCAGGCATCACATTAAGCGCTGCCGCATGACGCATACCACCATCAGCAGCAATTACCCGACTGTTTTGAATTTGATTAAGCAAACGATCAGTGATATGAACATCCCCATTTAATAATATCGTAAATGTTGTCATGCCATACTTTGCCTTTCACAAAATTTTCTTTACAGTGCATCTTTTATAAGTGAGAGTCATTTTTTATAAACAAAAAGCGTGATATAGCCAAACGAATCCCTACTCCTAATGCCTTTCTTAAAGAAACATACGATACAAAGATACAAATGCAATTTGCCAAATTACTCCGCAGAAATAATGTGCACCATGGTCCAACGCACCCCATTTTTCACCGCAATTTTCTTTTTCACTCATGCCTGTATAAAGCAACTTTCATAAGTTTAACACTTCTCCTTTCGGCTTGTCATACACCCCTTTCTCAAAATAACAGGCTTTCTTCCATTTCTTCTAAAACTATCAAAAGTGTCAACAATCACAATATCTATGTCACATTAAGCGCTCTGCAACACCCACGTATTTTACAAATGTATGATGGCGCTTATCATAATGCAAAACTTGAACACCTTTTAGCAAAGATTGTCCGTAAACTGGCAGTTGCATCACATAGTTCTCATCAAAGCTATTCTGTAACAATTTTAAACTCAGAAACTGTAAACGCTTTTGCGCTCCCCAATGGTTCGATCTACATCACCCGTGGCATGCTGGCATTAGCCAATGATTCTTCAGAAGTTGCAGCCATTTTAGCCCATGAGATAGCACATATCAGAGCCAATCATGGCATTTTACGCCTGCAAAAAGAAGCCCAATTAAAGATGACAAATCACATGTCTTCACGTCTTCTTTCTTCTATTGGCAAAAAACTTCATAACCCTATGCAAAACAAGCAACAACTCGCGCAATTTTCCCGCAATCAAGAGCTGGAAGCTGACTCCCTTGCACTCGAAATGCTCCAACAGTCAGGATATGATCCTTTTGCTTCACCGCGCTTTCTTCAAACAATGGAAGCCTATAGTGCTTTGCGTAATATCTCTGGCACCCAAAATGCCTCTCTAGATTTTTTAGCTTCTCACCCAACTACCCCTCAACGCATTCGGCTTGCGATAGAAAAAGCGCGTAAAATCAGTAAAGGGAATAGTAAAATATCCGATCATGATTCTTTTCTCAAAAGCATTGATGGCATAATTTTTGGAGGAGGCTTTTATACAGGTTTTGTACGAGGCAACCAATTTATTCACCCACAATTGCGCATAGCTTTTTCTGTTCCAAACAATTTTACAATAGAACATTCAGCACACACTGTTTGGGCCAGTGGACCAGATAAAATTGCGATTCGTTTTGACGCTATCCCACATCCTGCTGAAATATCTGCGATTGATTATTTGAAAAGCGGCTGGATTATCGGTCTAGACCAATCATCTATCCGCCCCATCACAATTCAAGGACTTACAAGTCAAGGTTTTCAAAGCCAAAGTTTACTTGGAGCGCGGGCCCATGCTACCAATGATCAATGGCAATTTGATGTGGTTGTCATTCCATTCAACAACCACATCTTTCGTTTTTTGACGGCCGCTCCATATAATTCTCGAAATTTTGCAGAGGTTGCCCAAAAAACGCTACAAAGCTTTCATTCTCTTTCATCTTCACAGTTAAAAAAATTGCAGCCCTTAAAAATCCGTGTTGTTCGTGTTAAACAAGGAGAAACCGTTGCCAATCTTGCAGATAAAATGCAATACACACCATATAAAGAAAAACTCTTTCGCATCCTCAACGCCCTCTCACCAACGCAAACTTTACCCGCAGGTACAAAAGTGAAAATTATTACAGAATAAGCCTTTCTTCTCATCCGTTACAGTTTTGATTCTTTTCTGTCTGTATCACGCCCTCCCCCTTAAAGCATATTCGAAAATAAAGAGGAACACTTTAAAATCCAACTTCATCATGCCTTTATAGGCCTCCGTTTGATATATATTTCCTCCAACTAACTGTGCCCCCTATCTTCCTCTGTTTATCAGTAGCGCCCCCAAGGAGGCATATTCCTAAACAAATATGAACACCCCCTAAAACTGACTTTATCATATTCTCATATGCCCCCACTTAATATATTCTCTTTCCCCCCCAAAAGCCTTTCACTGCTTATATATCGTAAGCATCTTCTGAATGAATCGTAAGGAGAGCGGAACGCAATTTTTGCAAAGCCCTAGCTTCAATTTGACGCACGCGCTCTTTCGAGATTCCTAATTTTTCACCCAAAACTTCGAGAGTCGCACCCTCTTCATTTAAGCGACGAAAGCGAATAATTTCCAACTCCCGTTCGTTGAGAATTTGCAACGCATCGTAAAGCCATTGTGTACGCCGTTGACCATCAATGACTTGCTCAATTAAAGCATCAGGAAGAGGACTCTCATCCACCAACACATCCATCTTTGCAATGGGATTATCACTGTTCTCAGAAACAGAAACACTCAAGGAATTATCAGAACTGGAAAAACGAAAATCCATGGTTTCAACATCACGCACAGAAACGCCGAGTTTTTCAGCGATTGTGCGAAAAATATCCTGTTTCGATAAAGCACTATCATCCTGCACCAGTTTTGCTCTCAAACGCCGAAGATTAAAGAAAAGTGCTTTTTGCGAAGAACTGGTTCCCCCTCTAACAATTGACCAATTTCGCAAAATATAATCTTGGATAGAAGCACGTATCCACCATGTTGCATACGTTGAAAAACGCACTTCCCGATCAGGTTCAAAACGTGCAGCTGCTTCCAATAGTCCCACATACCCTTCTTGTACCAAATCCCCCAATGGCATTTTGAAACGCTTAAAGCGATTAGCAATAGCAATCACTAAACGCATATGAGCCGCTGCAATTTGATGCATGGCATCATCATCGCGTTTGTCTTTCCACCGCAGAGCCAAATCATGCTCTTTTTGTCGTTCAAGATAAGGTGCTTGCATAGCAGAACGCATCATATTACGTCCTAAGCTTTTGTCTGCATCGCTATAATTTTTGCTGCTTTTATAAACAGCATTTGAAAGATTACCCATAATAACCCCTTGCGATTAAAATTTATCAAAATTGATTTGGCAACGACATCATTGTTCTTCGCTTAAAAAGAACGCAAAAGTTGTTAACTTCTGTGACCACTACTTTAACGTGTAATTTTATAATCGCAATTGTTTTTTTTACTGTCATGGTAAAACTTCTTGTCATAAGACACAATTTCACCTGCAAAATGCCTTTACAATATGCCTTTTAGCCTATGAAATATTTGAAAAAACTTTCTCTTCACTTTTCATGACAAAACAGCAAAAAAATAAAGTGATCATGCAAAAGAAATGCCGTTTTTTGATAACCGGTTCCGTTTCCTTTTAAATTGAAGAATTTATTTATGCTTTCAGCTTTACAATACAACTAATAAGTGTAATTTGCAAATATAAAGCATCTAAACTGAATGAAAACTGAATGAAAAAAGAATCATTCAAGTTTTAAAGGCGCAAAGAAACAGCAAAAAATGACAAGAGTGATTGAAGCAAACGCAACAAACGTGTTAAAGAAAGAGCACCATTATGAAATTATCGCAAAAAGCTTTTGACCAGTGCCACACTGAGAAAGAAAATGATCATGGATAGCAAGATTGTTCAACAGAATGAGATTCTTCAAGATGATATTCTCATTGAAAAACACGGAAGGGGTAAATTTGAAGGTTTTCGTTTTTATGCCAACAAAAACAGTACCGATCAAATAGCTGGGAAGCAAATTTCGACAGAAATAGAGAATGAGAATTTGATTCTTGCTTTTTCCAAACGCGCGACACGTTTTTGTGCTTGTGCAAATGGAGATTTTACCCTCAGTTCTGATGGAATTGTGCGCTGGATTGGTCAACCCGTAGGACAACTTGTAGCAACAGAAGATTTTTTCAAACCAAAACTGATTGTTTTAGCAGATGAACAACTCACGGGAGAATCCCGCAATAACGTTGTGAAACGATTAGAACGCTTTGTCACCTTTCATTTTGAAACGACTTTAAAACCCCTGTTTGATTTGCGCAATGCTGATAATTTAACGGATTTAACAAACAGTCTTGCTTCACAACTTTTTAACTCTTTAGGGATTTTACCACGCCGCGAAGTCTTAGACATTGTCAAAAACCTTGCGCAAGAATCACGTGCCGTTCTTCGGCGTCTAGGCGTGCGTTTTGGCGCTTTTCATATCTATGTTGCCGGAATGCTTAAACCTGCTCCGGTTCAAGCCATTACTCTCCTGTGGAATCTTCAAAATGCGGGACAAGATCAAACTGGTTTGGGTGAAGTTTTTTCAGCATTATCTGCTGGTCGAACCTCTTTAATTGTTGATCCTACCTATAACCGCCAATTTTATCAATTAGCCGGCTACCGAATCTTAGGACAACGTGCTGTACGGATTGATATTTTAGAACGTCTTGCCAATCTCATCCGTCCCGCACTTCATTGGAAACAAGGAAGTGATCCTAAACCCGATGGAGCCTATGATGGCAAAAGTTTTTTTGTTACACCAGCCATGATGTCCATTCTTGGGGCCAATGGAAACGATATGGAAGAAATCCTCAAAGGACTTGGTTATCAATCGTACAGCATAAGCAATACTGTTTTTGAACAAAATCTCTTTGCACACCAAGCCTCTTCCCCTGTCAATGAGACAAAGCAAGATGTTCCTGCAGCAGAATGCGTTGGAAGTCAATGGCAAACAATAAGCGATTTAGAAACAACACGAGAAGAAAAAAATACCTCATTCCCAAACACTTTATCCTCTAGTATTGAACAACATCTCCATAAAACCAATCGCTTACCAGCAGCTGAACCTGTTGGGAATTTTGCCAAATCCCCTCGCTCTACAGAAGAAGATAAAGTTATTTTGTTATGGCATTATAAGCATCAATTTCCCCACCATGCACAAAAAAAACGTGATAAATTAGGAAATAAGTGGCAAAATAAATCGAAGAACGCTGTAAAAAAAGCGGAATACAAAAATGAAAATTCCCCTCAAGAAGCACCATCACAAGCAAAACGCTCTCATAAGTTCCACAAATCCCAAGGAAAACATGCAAATCATAAGCCCTTTCAAAAAGAAAAGCGCCTTAATCCTGATTCACCTTTTGCGAAACTAGCTGTACTACGCGATCAACTCACCAATCATAAAAACACGCACACACTTTCCTCTAAAGAGAATTAAAGTAACAAATGGAGTTTGATCTTGACCCACGTAGTAACCGACAACTGCATTCACTGCAAATATACGGATTGCGTTGAAGTCTGCCCAGTTGATTGTTTTTATGAAGGGGAAAATATGCTTGTTATTCACCCCGATGAATGCATCGATTGTGGTGTTTGCGTGCCAGAGTGCCCAGCAGAAGCGATTTTACCTGATACAGAACCAGGATTAGAAAAGTGGTTAGAACTCAATCTTCATTATGCAAACAAATGGCCTAATCTAACCACCAAAAAAGATCCTCTTCCTCAAGCAAAAGAAATGGATGGTGTTCCAAATAAATTAGAAAAGTATTTTTCAGAAAATCCAGGAAGTGGCGAAGAGTAATGATAAAGTGTACACTCTCCTCCTTCAACGATTGAAAGACTTCTCTTGTAAAAATAAAAAATCCTTAAGCGAAATGATTGATTCTTTTAAATTTTGATGTTAGTGTTATTTTAACATGATCATCTTTCTAAGTATTTTTCTTTGCTTGTTATAGTAAAGCGGTGTATTTTTTTTTGATTTAAAAGTACTCGGCTTTTATGCTCACTTAATTGGTACAATATACTTGGTTAAAGAAAACTCAACCCTCAGGTTTATAACCTGTTTTCCGATACATTTGTTGATCATAAGGGAGTAAACTAAAATATGGCATCCCAACATGGAACGTCTTCCAAGACCAAAGAATTTGCAACCTCTGAATATATCGTCTACCCTACGCATGGAGTAGGACAAATTATAGCGATTGAAGATCAAGAAGTTGCAGGACATAAATTAAAACTTTTTGTCATTCATTTCGCGAAAGATAAGATGGATGTCAAAGTCCCCATTGCAAAAGCCCTTTCCGTTGGAATGCGTAAATTATCTGCTAGTGATTCTGTCGAACGTGCCTTAAAAGTTTTACGTGGAAAAGCACGCGTTAAACGGACCATGTGGTCACGTCGTGCACAAGAATATGATGCTAAAATCAACTCAGGAGATCTTATTTGTATCGCCGAAGTGGTCCGTGATCTTTTCCGCTCTAATCTACAGCCTGAACAATCTTACTCTGAGCGCCAACTTTATACAGCTGCTCTTGAAAGAATGGCCCGTGAAATTGCGGTTATCAATAGTCTTTCTGAAACAGAAGCTATCAATCTCATAGAGATGCATCTCTCCAACAAGCCGGAACGCGAGTTTAAAACTGAGAGAGAAGAAACAGATGAAAACAGTAAAGCTGTCTACGCTGCATAATACACTCTTTCATCATAATGATGATATTTCGATAAAACCAGCGAAAAGCTGGTTTTATTTTTTAACATCCTCTCTGCCCTTAAGGACAAAGTTTCTTAACCAGCGCCAATCTATAAACAATCTAACTTTTCGACAAATTCCTCCTCCTTATTTTCTTTCTTCATAGATAACAAACTGATTAATCATCATAATCTAGCATTATTCATATTAAATTAGAATCTTGAATATGGTAAGATTTCTCATTTTAAATTGCTCTCATGTTGAAGCAATCAAATCACTTGCTTGTCAATCACAAGAGGAGCTGATCTGTGGGTAAAAACTGTATAAAAAGAGTGAGATACTGTCTCAAGCACCAAAGGATATACCAACATTGGAATCTGGCAAGATGTGTAAGGGCGGGGGCTTGCTTTTTTATTTAAGCGTAAAGAGCATAGTGCCGTTTATACACTACACCCGAGACTTTACCATTTACCCTTCTACAAAACCATTATAACATTCAAAAACGCCGTCATAAAATGGATGCCACAAATATTGAAAAATATTCCTTTAAAAAAAGCGTGACAGTACAACATAAGCATATTTTGTCTTGGGCGCTCTATTTTGCATGAGAAGCATTCCCCCCATTAAAGAACGCGATAAAAAAAACATGAACTAAAACCATCATCTCCATTCTGTAAAAGGCATTCCAAATACTTTTGAAAGCAGTAAAGCTCACTTAAAAAATAACAATAAAAATGAACGTTAGCATTGCCCTTTCAATTTCATACTTTTCCCAAATGAGGTTTCTTATTTCAGAGATTAGGAGATATACGCAATATTCTTACTCCAATCGGACACAAAAAAATCTAGAATGATTCATAGAACTCTTAAAAGTCTCAATCTCTGTTTCAAGCAAACCGCCAAAGATTGGATATTCTCAGCAGGAATTGTCCATATATCATCTTTAATCTGATTCACGAATATGACGCAAAGGATTAATACGAACGCCTGTCAGGATAAGCAAACGCAAAGCCAATTGTGTTATGTTTTGTGTTTTACAGAGTAACTTATAAAAGGAAAGAACATCTCTCCAATCCATGGCTGGTCTATGAGTGGTTTTATGACGTTGTTTGCCTAAGAGTGCGCGTGCTTTTTTTGCTTGTAAATCAACATCCAAACCCAAAGCAACCGCATGCTTAAGACAACGATTAAGACGCTTCAGTGCTTTATCTGCTGTTACAGCTTTTGCATGCCAAATAGAGGCAAGGGTATTGCGTATCTCTGTTTGCGTAATCTCTGAAACGGGTAGACAGCCTAATTTGGGGAGAATATGGAGGCGTAAATGTAAAAACCAATTACAAGCTTCACCATCATTTTTTAATTCAGCTTTACGGCTTTCAAAAGCATCTAGAGCAATGTTTTTTAAATAATGGAGATTACGCATTGCCTCACACTTTTGTTTATCGCGTTCTTTAATGGGGTCACGCCCCTCACGTAAAACAGCACCCCACCCAATTGCCAATTCACGGGCTTGTTTAAAGAAACATCTCGCAACGCTCCCAAGCCCATTTCGCGGCCCCCGTGAAAGGTATAACGGTAAATCCATTGACCACCCCCATCTCTTACGTTTGTGAAGAAGCAAGCCGGTACCATCATTATATTTTCCAGCTCGTGGGTGTTACGACAGCCCTTGGCTTTTAAGACTCTTCATAAGAACCATTTTTAGTTCTTTCTTATACAAATTTTATCCACACACTCATCCCACTTGTGACGTGCAAGCAAGCGGTTTTGATTAATTTTAGATAGAGCGATTTGAAATGAGTGAATCTTACGTTATTCGGGGGTCTAATCCAATATGAAAAAACTGAATTATATATATAAATCAATATGTTGTCTAGTGATGAACAGATAACAAAAAATCATAAACTTAGGTAAGCAACACCATAAAATCATTCATAAACCAGCTATGAACTGGAAAAACGTACCGGCTTTGTAAAATACTTTGCTACCCCCACACATAACATATTTGGTTTTAAGTTTACTTATTTTTACAAGCTGTTCCCAACAAATCCCTTATATTCACAAAAATACGAAAAATATATGGAAAATTCTTAGTTCAAAAATATGAAAAGACAGCGTGATATTTATAGAAGAGTCTCATATACCTTTATCATAAAAAGCACTAAAGATTATTGAATCTGTATAGCTTTTGTCTTGTAACGGTTTTCTCTTTTCTGCTCATAAGAAAGCACGCTGATATCAGCATACACCTAACCCCAATGTTACAACAATTCTTACATTTGAAAATATTCATTATAGACATTTTTTCCTTTTTTATAGAGTTTTTACCCACATGCCAGCCCCACTTGTGACCGAAAAGCAAGTGATTGTCATTGATTCAACATAGGGAAAAATTTGAAATGAGAAAATCCTACGATAGATCTTCCATTTAAGGCGCAAAACAACAAATGATCTCTATAAATCAATGTAATGTCGATCTCTATTTTTTAAGGAGAATCACATGTCACAATATAAGTCTATAGACAAACCATTGCCTTAAATATTCTCATAAAAAACACCGTTATGCTTTATGCTTAAAGCCTTACATGGATCAACCGCCTTAAAGACGATATTTAACGGTCTAATAGGATTCTCTCTACGGTCAATAAAGATTAAGTGTGATACAAAATGATTCTATTACTGAGCTAACTTATATCAATACCCAAGCTCTTAACGAAGTCATCATAAAAGACACTGATACAAGCAATCCTTTATAGCCTCTCAAGAAAACAAGACAATCATCTCCCACAATAGAATCATTTTTCTACAGAAAAACTTTATCCCACACATGTTTTCAAGAAAAAGTGAAAAACGCATCTTACCCAATGCATTCACTAATGAAATAAAAGAAGTTCACCAATGGAAAAGAAAGAAAACGCTAAAGTTTTAACTACTAAAACGGAACGCCCACGATACATTCCCTGTTCCACATCGATAGAAGACGATGCAAGGGAACCTCAACATTCATCTTAAAGCGAAAATGCATGCCCCAAGCGTGCATTGATCGATGAAATAAAAGAAGTTCACCAATGGAAAAGAAAGAAAACGCTAAAGTTTTAACCACTAAAACAGAACGCCCACGATACATTCCCTGTTCCACATCGATAGAAGACGACGCAAGGGAACCTCAACATTCATCTTAAAGCGAAAATGCACGCCCCAAGCGCGCATTGATCGATGAAATAAAAGAAGTTGACCTCTGGAAAAGAAAGAAAACGCTCAGTCTTTAACCACTAAAACAGAACGTCCACGATACATTCCCGTTTTCAAATCAATGTGATGAGGACGACGTAATTCACCAGAATTTTTATCTTCGATATAAGTCGGCGCCTTCAGAGCATCAGCCGAACGGCGCATGCCCCTCTTCGCTGGAGAGGTTTTTCGTTTAGGTACAGCCATAAAAAGACACTCCAAATCCATTAAAACAGAAAAAGCAATGTCAAAAATGACAATGCTTCATTTAAAACACCATAAAATTTGAGGATATTATACACTGATAAAAAAGAAGAGGCAATGTCAAAATGATCCCCCTCTTACCAAAAATGACCTTCCTGTTATCAAAAATGGTGTCACAATAATCAAATGAATATCAAAAACACTGCAAAATTTGAGAATTTTATACACCAATGAAAGCTTTTTTATAAGACCTTCATTTAATTTTTATTTGGTTTCAAAAGGGATTAGCGCATACAGTAGAGATACGGATAAAAAGAGAAGTTGATTTTTAATAAAAAATGACGCCAATTTATGAAAACAAGAAAAAGCGACAACCTTTCTCTTTAAATTTCATAATTTCATTTTTGTAAAAACAAAGGAAGCAAGAATGCACGAATTTACCACCCTTCTTGCAAAACATAGAGAAACCGTTGAAAAACGGCTTGATACCCTGTTAAGTGATCAAATCCAAAATGGTGAAATTTCACGCCCTAAAAACTTAATCAAAGCCATGCGCTATGGTGTGCTGAACGGTGGAAAACGCTTGCGTCCTTTTCTTGTAATTCAAAGTGCTACACTTTTTGACGTCCCTGTAGAACATTCTCTTGATGTTGCATGTGCCTTAGAATGTGTCCATTGTTATTCGCTCATTCATGATGATCTTCCCGCTATGGATAACGATACACTCCGGCGTGGAAAACCCACCGTCCATATAGCATTTGATGAAGCAACAGCAATTCTAGCAGGCAATGCCCTCTTAACATTTGCCTTTGAAATCATTGCTCATAAAGGTAGTACTTTATCTACAGATATTAGAATCAAGCTGATCACGTCCCTTGCACAATCGGCAGGACTTGGCGGTATGTTAGGTGGACAAATGCTAGACCTTGAAGCTGAAAAAAGACCGCAAGAAAGTACTGACATCATCACTCTACAACACATGAAAACAGCAGCCCTAATAAGCTTTGCTTGCCAAGCAGGCGCCATCATTGGCAATGCATCTAAAGAATTAACCGAAAAGCTTACTGATTTTGGTACCTATCTTGGTTTAGCCTTTCAATTAACTGATGACCTTCTTGATGTCACCGCCAACACGCAAACCCTAGGAAAAACGGCTGGGAAAGATAAAACGGCACAAAAAGCCACTTTTATTCGCCTTTATGGCATTAAAGAAACACAAAAAAAACGCGATGAACTGATTACAAAAGCAGAAGCACTTTTACATCCTTTTGGCACCAAAGCAAAACCGCTCCAACAAGTCGCCCACTTTAGTGCAACACGCAAAAATTAAACTTCACCCGCCCTACTTTTACACCTTCATCTTTGTTGAATGCATAATAGACTTTTCAAAGAGACTTCAATATCGTAGGTCTGCATTATAGCTCCTATCATGAAATGGATGTGCCAAATATTGAGAGGTGTTTCATTAAAACAAGCGCGCGTGAATTGATAACACAAATACATTCTAGGCATCCTATTGTGCTTGAAAAACGCCCCACTCATCAAAGAATGAAAGAAACAAAAACGGTAAAGCAATGCGTAATATTCAGGCTTTAAAAGATATCGCCATGGATGCTTTAAAGCCGAATAAAAAAACAACCGTAAAGAAAGAAACTCGTTTCTCCTTTATATCTTTAATCTTCTAACGATAAGGTAAAAAATAAACAGAATAAATATAAAACAGAGCATTTTATAAACCCGCAAAAGACAATAAAAATGCCGATTGGCTTTGTAGCCTTATCAAAATCATCTGTTGTTCATTGCCAACCGTAGAAGTACAATGCCCTCAGTAAAGAGTCGTAATTTTTATGCCTTTCCACGCTATCTTGTTGTAAAAGATCAAATATGGTTACATTCTGTAAATTCACTCGTGTATTGTTGCTCTCTAAAAACACTTTTACAAAAGTGCTGATTGTTTAGTTTAAGCATCATTTTTTTGAAACTCGTATTTAAAATATCAGAAAAAAATGAACATAATGGCTATTTTGATTTTTATGCCACCCTCAAAGAACAAAATCTTTTAACCTAATCTACTCTGTAAACAGTCTAGTGTCCTACCGAGTAGGTTTCTCTCGTTTTCCACGCATGCGATTCACTTAAACTAAAGACGCGATAAACAAGACTTAAGAATATTCACCATGCACTTCTTAAAATACTTAATGTATCAAACAGGATACCTTCACTACCCTTCAAATGACGGTATGTTACGGCATAACAGGATAAATAAAGTCATCAATTTCAATAACACGAAAAAAAAATATTATTACCGATCTCTCTTTTCTTAGCAAGAAAGATATAAAACATTTGATTTATAATGATAATTCATGTTTTTCAACTTGAATAAGAACCCTAAATACCGTAAGATTCTTTCATTTCAAATCTGTGTATATTGAATCAATCAAAATCACTTGCTTGCACCTCACAAGCGGGAAAAGCCGTGTGGAGCAAAACATCAAAGAAAGGACTAAAAAATGCCTCTTATGAACCGGCTTAAAAGCCATGGGCTGTCCACAACATTAGGAGCTAGCAAAGTGAATGATTGTGTCGGCACGCTCCTTCAAAAGCAGAAACATTTTTATTTACAAAAGTGTGTAATAACTTCAATTTAATAATAATCATGGTCACTATACAACTTTAATTCATCACGCTCTTTATCTCGTTGATTCAATTCATCACATAAAAAGAGAATTGATAAAATTAAACAGAGAATGATCATTGCAACAGAAAGATAAAAAAAGTCCTTATTATTATATATAAAAGCGCAATCTAATTTGTGATAAGTCGTTTTTCAACCCAAGTGCAAATTTGCTCCTTTAAGTGCAGTTTTCTTATTAAGATGAAAAGCATCATTGTAAATGAACCTATACCTGTTGCCAAAGCTGGAAAATATGTCCACCTTTTGAAGCCATAATAAACAAACATGCAACAGGGCCAAGAAAATGCCACGATTATCAAGAGTAGTATAGCCATTTAATATCCTTCGAGAGAACTTTGCTCGTTAAATGTCATTTGTAAATTCCTCTTGGTTGCATCATGTTATATATCGTGTGGAGCCCTCTGCAAAAACGTGCTATTTTTCTAGTATTTTCACTATGACCAGCGTTCATACTAGACACGAGATCAATAATTTGTATTGTAGAACTGATGCCATTTCCGCTTGAAGAATTAAGAAATTTTTTCGCGTAATCAATCATGGGGTCAGTAGAATTCATAGACATATTATAGGCCCAAATAAAATCGCTTTCTTTCCAGTTATAGTCATAACGCAAACTGCTTATGACATTGGGTAACATTGCCCATGACATCTCCTCATTATAATCACCACGCAATAAATTAACAAAGCGTCCACATAAAACAATAAGTATGTGACGATGCCATATAATATCAAATTTTGGCGCTATATTCTGATAGCCACGACTATAGATGAAGTTTCTTGCTTGTTCTTGCTTTTGAAAATGTTCAAAAGTCTCGTATTTTTCACTGATATATTCTTCGTAAAGTTTATTGTACTGCTCTAGACTATCTACACGCGTACATCCTAACAATACAAATACAGAAAAAAGAGTTATAAATGTTATAATAGGCGTTATAGATAACGATTTCATCGCTTTACCTTTTAATGACTATAATTTGTAGAACTTAACAGATTTCTATTAAATATATCAATATGTGTTTATTTATTTTTGTTTATATCAAATTATACTTAACGATATTGCTGTTTTTAGTTTTATGATTTCTCCAAGAAGAAGGGATCATTCAAAATCCGTACAAATAGGTTTTCTTTACTATCTGAAAGTATTTTCTAACGTCAGAACATGCAGAGTTCACTCTGCAACCAAAGAGAAAATACCCTAAATAAGAATGAAAGATGTAAGAAAACATTTCAATAAGATGATGTGTATTTTAAAAAAAGCAATGGTAAAATCCGCTAACTATACCAACAATAAAATCGATCATGAGGAAATCCGATTAGGACAGGCTAGAATTGTCCTCCCGCTTATTAAACACTGCGTAGCAAGACATTTCCGAAAAATATAAGCGAAAACAGGAAAATTGTTGTGCACTATCACCATTCCTTAATAAGTATATAATCCGGTACAATCATGTTCTCTATCAGCTTCTCATCTTGCCAACAACTCTTAGCGTTCAAGAATATTCATGAGAAGCCTTTTTACTTCTTTTTTATGATTTTTACACTACGCCCACTTATAATGTACAAGAAACATGATTTTGATTAATATACATAGATTTGCAATAAGAAGAACGGACAATATTCAGCTTTCTCATTCAACATGAAAACAATGATAAGACTTATAAATCAAAGCCTTGATCCACTATAATGCCCGATGAGACATGCGTGATAATGATAAGTAAATATTCTCACAGAGCTTTTTTGAGATTTCCTTCTAAAAAAAACACTGCCAACAAGTAAATCAATAAATAAACAGCAAAAATATAAACGAGCGAGAAAAAGCCAAACATATCGACCATATACGCACTCATGTAAAAAAATACCAAGAGGCTCAATCTTCCAACGGTTGACAAGAAAGATTCATATGTAGCCCTGAAATGATCACTAATACTATCATGCAAAACAACTTCTACACGAAGATATGTATACTTAATGAGATAAAAAATCATACAGACTAAAATGATAGCAATTTCTTTTTTCGGTTCAAAAAAAGCAATGGTAAAAATCAGTAAAGCCGAAAGAAACAACAGTAAAATAAAATTCACTCTTTCACTTAGTTTTGTAAAGAGAAAACTAGCCAAGAGCTGAGAGAGCAATATCAATGAAAATGTCACACCAAGATCAAAATAAGTGACATTAATATGATGATCTTTAAATATCCACTGCCAATACTGCGAGAATATATTGAAAAAAATCAATGAAAAATAAAAGCATAAAGAAATATAAGGAACTTTAATAAAAATAGACAACATTTCCTTAGCTTCACAAATGAGAGAATTCACTTTATTTGGTTTTTTCTCCCCCTTCAAGTCATCAAGAAAAAACAAACCAAATAGTGTTGTCATCAACATTAAAAACGCCGCGATATACCATATATATTGGCTTGAATAATCAGCAAAATATGCACCGATTAAACTGAATATAAACATGCCGATGTAATTATATTGAGAGCTCGCTCCCAGCACTTTTTTAGTCGATGTCACTTTTGCTTTTGCATATTGAACAAGTAAAGCATTATAAGCCCCCGCAATCAATGTCAGCGATAAGGCATTAAAAGATTCTGCTAAAAGAAAACCGTAAAAGCTTGTAGAAAATCCCATGAGACATAGCCATGTAGCAGCAAAAGCCGCTGCCAAAACAATCGATATTTTATAACTTTTTCTATCGGCAAAATATCCCAGAGGAATATCTGTAACCATCATAATAAAAGCCTGAAACGACTTAATGATCCCGATATCAATAAGAGTTAGCCCTTTTTCAAGCATATAAAAGACAATAAAGGCACCTGTTAAAATTCTTATACCGTTAAATAAAAATCCAAATGCTAATATACTGGTCATGCATTCCCCCAATAACACCCAAAAAGGCACCATATACATCATTTTATATCAATATAAAAAGCTTATATTTCACGACAAATAGGGCAATAACCGCTATAAGGATCTCCAATCCTATCAATTTGATACCCCGAAAAATTCTGGGAAAATGCCTAAAAAATCAATAAACAATGTTCTTTCTATAATTTGACATTTGTCAAAATCCGCTAAATATTTCACTGTCTCAAAAGCAGCCCAAAAACCAGCAACAACATTTACGGATCTATTAAAGTATTCATATCATTTTTCTTAATAGTCTTAACACACTCAAGCTCATTAATATCCTTCATAAGCTTCTCATTCTAAAACAGGCATATCATCTGGTTTTACCTAAAATAATAAGCAACCAACAACAGTATTGACCATAGCTAAAGCAGCACACAACAGCACCCTCTTCAAATTGAAGACAGCTTGTTTAAAAAAACGACACACCCTTTTTACTTCAACCTTATGCGATTTTTACCTCAACCTTGCCCAAAGCGTGTATGAATATAATCACTCAAAAGCGCTTCAAATTCTTCAGCAATGTGATCACCCCGCAAAGTTTTTACCTTTTGTCCCTCAATAAAAACAGGTGCCGCTGGACTTTCCCCCACTCCAGGCAAAGAGATTCCAATATCCGCATGTTTTGACTCCCCCGGTCCATTGACGATACATCCCATCACAGCCACCTTCAAACTTTCAACCCCAGGATATTTTTCACGCCAAACGGGCATATTTTTGTGTAAATCCGCTTCAATTTTTTGTGCCAATTGCTGAAATACTGTCGAGGTCGTGCGACCACATCCAGGACAAGCAGCAACAACAGGCAAAAATTGTCGAAACCCCATTACTTGCAAAAGTTCTTGTGCAACTTTGACTTCTCGTGTTCGATCACCACCAGGTTCAGGAGTTAATGAAATTCGTATCGTATCGCCAATCCCTTGCTGTAATAAAATGCCCAAAGCCACCGAAGAAGCCACAACCCCTTTTGTTCCCATCCCTGCTTCTGTCAAACCCAAATGGAGTGCATAATCACAACGCTCTGCCAAGGCAATATAGACAGCAATAAGATCTTGGACATCACTCACTTTAGCAGAAAGAATAATTTTATCACGTCCCAATCCTAACTCTTCTGCTAAAGCAGCCGAAAGCAAAGCCGACTGAACAACAGTTTCCCGCATCACTTCAGCCACAGATAAGGGTTTTTCTTGCTGTGCATTTTCATCCATAAGCCGTGTTAACAACGCATTATCAAGAGAACCCCAATTCACACCAATGCGAATAGGTTTATGATACCGACAAGCAATCTCTATAATTTCCGCAAATTGGCGATCTTTTTTTGCACCAAAGCCAACATTTCCAGGATTGATGCGATATTTTGCAAGCGCCTCAGCACACGCAGGATGCTCTGATAAAAGCTTATGACCAATATAATGAAAATCCCCCACCAATGGGATAAAAAAACCTAACCTCTCCAATCGCTCCCGTATTTTTGGGACAGCAGCTGCTGCTTCATCGCGATCAACAGTAATCCGAACCAATTGAGACCCAGCTTGCCAAAGAGCAGAAACCTGCGCAACAGTTGCATCAACATCCGCTGTATCTGTATTGGTCATTGACTGGACAACAATCGGGCTCTTCCCCCCAACGATCACATCACCAACAGCAACACCAACAGACCGACGACGCTCAAGTGGTTTAGATAAAGGATAGGTCGTACTCATCAAGTCCTCAAATTTTTAAAACCTGCGCTATCAATCATCGTTTATATCGACTTCCTCCGCGCCTCAAAGGACGAAAATTATACCACCCACCAATCTTAACAGATTGCTCTCAAAAGGTTCTACCTACTAACACTGATGCAATACAATTCATAGGTGGATTCATTCTATAGACGCACCGGATAAGTTCTACTACTTCTGTTCAAGTTTATACTTCTACACTTGGTTGCTTCAAAAAGAAACTGAAACAAAACAGAGACAATACTGTATTTTTAAGTTGCATGCCGATACCTTACATCAATGTCATCACAAAACAGTGTTTTACAACACAACAGATAACGCCTAACAAAGCGCAATTTTTAAAAATGCATGAAAGACATCGCCAAATTAATCCAACATATTGATTTGTAATAATCTATTTTTACAAATTTAAATGGCAAACCCAAATATCGTAAGATTTCCTCATTTTAAATCTTCTTAATTGAATCAATCAATGCCACTCCCTACAGCCACAAGAGAATAGATAGATAAAAATTTCTTATAAACTATTTCAAGTGCCAAAAGTTATCCCAACACTTTAAACAAACAAAAAAATGAAGACATCGCCCACCATCTTTATGAATGAACCTTACACCATTTTGTAAAAATTTTTACCTTACATCCTTAACAAACACCATCACGAAATGAACTCGAGTACATTAAAAAATGCCTCATTAAACCCAAACTCTTAACTATCATCTCACCCACGCGCGGCATGATCAATGCAACCTTTCAATTTTCAAGCCGTTATAGCAAAACCCCAAACACAGTTCCAACGATCATGCAACAATTTAACATATGAAGGAGTCAATAAATGTGTCTATTTCCACCCCATAGAAAAAATGCTAAAATTAAAAAACGTATAGCACAATTAAAAAGAGAGCTGGTTCCCGTAAATTATTGGAGTTCTCAAAATGATAGCTTTGAAAACATTTCTGAGCTGTTTAACACATGGAAACAAAAAGGCCGTCACGCACTTTATCACCTCAACGAACATGCTACAGAATTAAAGAAAAAAGCGAAAGAAAATCCTAAAAAAACCCTCGCATTAGCAGCAGGAGTCGTTTTAGTAAGCTTCTTGCTGATCCGTAAAAATTAATAACACAAGCAACAACCTCCCCTTTTAATGCCCGACTCAAAACGGGCATTTTTATGGTTTACAAAATATAAACTTTACGTCTTCCTCCTAACTTTACGCCCTCTCCCAAAAGGATAAGTTTTTCATCCGCCTCATCCGTCTTTGATTTCCTCCCCACACCTCAAAGAATGGAGATTCCTACCAGTCACCGGACTGTCAACAGTCCAGCATCTCTCGGCAGGCTTCACCTGCTGACCATTTACGCGGTTCACTTTATAGGCGCGATAGACAAGCCCTGCCCTGAATACTGATCAAGATATCTAAAAAACACTTAATATGTAAAGCTTGTCATGCCTTATATCACCGCTCTAAACAACGCTGTTTTACGGCATAACAGGATAATCCAACTTTTTATCTCGCAGACTCTTCCGCTGTCCACCCATGTGGTTCGTATCACCTCACCTCAAAGGACAGTGTTGTGCAAAACCACAGGCAAAGCTTCCAATACTCCATCCCCCTACCGAGTTAGTTCAAAAGAAATGGAAGTGAGTAAAGATGCATGCGCTTTAATGTTCTAAAAAGCATTATTTTACAGCATAACAAATAAGAACTTTAAGAGCTTTAAAAGATGTATCATAAAAAACCAAACGAAATCTTCCAACGTGAATACCCACTTGCTATAAAAAAGTGGCATAAAAATTAAACTGAAAAAACCCAAAATTTTATCCTCCAGAATCGACCCGTTGCGAAGTATCTACATACGTAACCACGGACATCCCAGGGATGAGCTTTTCAATTCCTTCCTGCCCAGGATCTAAAGCAATCCGTACTGAAATACGTTGCGCAATTTTAATAAAATTACCAATAGTTGTATCTGTTTTTAACAATGAAAACTCTGAGCCTGTAGCAGGTGCAAAACGAACCACACGCCCTGTTAACTTTTTGTTGTTCAATGCATCAACAGAAAAAACAACCGGTTGTCCCACACGCATCTGAGAAAGTTGCGTTTCCTTATAATTAGCAATAATCCAAATATCATCAGAAATAACAGAGACCAATTGTGTCCCCGGCATAACATATTGCCCTACCCGCGCTCCAACTAATCCAATATAGCCTGTTCGAGGAGATAAAATCTTTGTGTGATCGAGATTAAGTTTTGCTAACTCAACACTCACCTTTGCTCCCGCAATTTCTGACTGTAAACTTTGCCGTTCAAGATTTAATTGTTTTTGCAATTGTCGTTTTGTTTCCAATGCCGTCAAAAGTTGTGAAAGAGGACGAGAAACAGAACTTGCCGTATCACCAAAACCTAACTTTTTACTTTCAGGGACAATATTGGAGAATGCTCGTGAACGCGCCAATTCGACTTCTGCAGCATTAATTTCGCCCTGCAAAAGCTGTGCTTGCAATTCAATACTTGCTAGTTTTGCATTTTTTGAATCGAGAATAGCCTGTGCCCGTGCAAGCTGCTGACGAAAAAGAGAATCATCGAGCTCAAAGAGCAGCATTCCCTTTTCAACGCGTTGATAATCTTGCACATAAATCCGCGCGATCACCCCAGAGATCTGTGAACTAACCAGCGTAACATTGCCCTTAATGGAAGCATTATCCGTTATTTGGATGTGACTCACAAAAGGAGGAAGTCTCCAAGCCCATAAAATCAGTAAAACACCCGTAATACCTGATAGGAATGCAATAATTGTAGCTTTTGATCGTAATGCTTTTATCATTTTTTGCACCCCTCTTTCTATGACATTACTCTACTTTTCTAATGCTCGCAAAGAGCATGACTTAACAATCATTGTGACAAGAAAAATAACGAATGCAATCATTGAAATATAAAAATAAAGCCTAAAAACGTCATCATAAGCAAAAATATTTGCTGTTAACTTAAATTTTTCTATCAACATAGAAGTACCCTGCTCACTCCCCAAGCCATTGGGAACAGAGACACCATAAGAAGGCGAAAACAAAGTATTCATCTCACCAGAAATAAGTGGATCAGTAACAACAATATTTTGTGTTAAAGACTCAAAGTTCTTATGGGCAAAATAAAACTGTAGGCTGCCAAAAAAAGCAGACCCCATCAATCCCCCTGTCACTTGCGTTAACAAAAAAACAGCAATAAAGCTTAAAACATAACGCGGACCTCTCTCACCAGCGAGCACAAACCCTTTGAAAAGAGCAGGCGGCAAAAACAGTGCATAACTAAAACTCACCAATCCTTGGCTCAACATCATATCTTGCGGACGCGTTAAATGGTTTACACGACTATCTAAATAAGCTCCCAGCGCCAAACAACCCAAAGATAACAAATAAAAATAATCCTCACGCCCCGCTCGTAAAAAAAAGACGCAAACAGCTCCCCCTAACAAAATACCTAGTACCACAGCAAGATACATGGGCGCCATTTCACGATTAAGCAAACCAAAAAGATTAAAAAAGCCTACGGGCAAATTTGACCGCTCTAACAAGAAAACATGAAAGATAAATAAAATAAAAACAGATTGGACCATTTCCTTACTGAAAATCCACCGGAGATCAATCAACGGTTTTTCTCTATTAAGCTCAATAATAATAGCAATAGCCAATGAGAAAATGGCAAGTGCGAGCCCCCAACCAATCCATGGTGCTTCATACCACCAATACAATATGCCAACAGACATAATCACGGCATTTAATCCAAGACCAAGAGCAATCAAACCATAGCTTATCCAATCTAACTTTTGAATCACCTTACTGCGAACAACAGGCGTTAGGGGCAAAGTATAGATACAAACCAAGCTGATGAGAACCAATCCCATTTCCAGCGCGGAAAGACTGGAAAAACCACCATGTTCCAGCAAATCAGGAGAAATCAAACGTGATAAAGGTGCCGCTAAAGCAGCATTCATATAATTCAAGCTAAGACCAATAGTAAACTTCTTTGCTGGAGCAAAAGCCTCCATCATATAAAGCAGAGCAAGCGAAGCCAAAGGTGCAGCAGCAATCCCAGCAAAAAAGCGAATAATCAATGCAGAACGCAAATCCGTAACAAAGAGCTGTAAAACACAAACCAAAACGAAGCCAAGGATTGATAATTCAGCAAAAGCGCGCAACCCAAATTGATAGCGAATTTTGATCAACATAATTGCTATACTTACATTTGGCGCCATATAGGCCGCTACCAACCATGTTGTCTCGGTCAAAGTTGCGTGAAAATCACCGGTCAGATGGACAATGTTAGACTGAACAATATTAGCCCCTAAACCATAAGCCCATTGCAAAATAAGAGAAGCCAAAATATAAACAAAGCACTTTGGCAAAGGCCCTGCAAAAACACGACCAGGACGAGGAAAAGGTTTTCCGCTCCTTTTAGCAGACACAACCGTACTCTTTTTCCCGCTCATGTCACCTTTTCCTGTCTACCCTTGCTACGCCTCTATCAACGAAGAACCATCAGCTGACAATTGCTGGAAAAAAGCCTCTATTTTATGTTTATCCTCATCACTTGCTCCCCCCTTTAACGTCGCTTGAACTTGCAAAATCTGCTGTTCTAATACATCAAAAGAAAGATGCTCTACAGCCACAACATGCTCTACCAATAAAGAGCAGCCTGAAAAGGTAATATTTGCAACACCTCCACATACAGCAAATAATTTCTCACCTAAAGAAGTGCGAACACGAACACTGCCCAACACAATACTTGCCACCAATGGCGCATGATGCGCCATAACTGTTAAAGAACCTGAGGCTGAAGGAAGAACAACAGACACGACCTGATCTGAAAACACAATTTTTTCAGGCGATACAAGCTCAAACAAAAAATGCTCTTCTCTATTGTTTTCCACAAAAGTCTCCACAATACCCGATATAAGGACTTTCCGTTTTTTTCAACGACTCGTCCTTTTTAACGACAAAATATTCATGACAGTTTTCTTCTTAATAAGAAATTTCCTACTAAGAAGCCTCTGCCATAAGACGCTTTCCTTTTTCAAGTGCTTCATCAATCGAACCAACCATATAAAAAGCAGCTTCTGGCAAATCATCATAATCGCCAGCACAAAGACCTTTAAAACCTTTGATTGTCTCTTCTAAAGGGACGAGTTTTCCCGGTGAACCAGTAAAGGCTTCCGCCACATGGAAAGGTTGCGAAAGGAAACGTTCAATTTTACGTGCCCGTCCCACCAGCAATTTGTCGTCTTCAGAAAGTTCATCCATTCCAAGAATAGCAATAATATCCTGAAGTGCCCTATAACGTTGTAAAATAGTTTGCACTTGACAAGCAACCGTATAATGCTCTTCCCCCACAATCAATGGATCCAACATACGCGAGAAAGAGTCAAGCGGATCAACCGCTGGATAGATTCCCTTTTCAGCAATAGAGCGCGAAAGAACTGTCGTTGCATCCAAATGGGCAAAAGACGTTGCCGGTGCTGGATCTGTCAAGTCATCTGCAGGAACATAAATTGCTTGAACAGAGGTAATAGAGCCTGTTTTTGTACTGGTAATACGTTCTTGCAAAGCCCCCATATCCGTTGCCAAAGTTGGCTGATACCCCACAGCAGAAGGAATACGCCCTAAAAGAGCAGATACCTCAGCTCCTGCTTGCGTGAAACGGAAAATATTATCCACAAAGAAAAGAACATCTTGTCCTTCATCACGGAAACTTTCCGCAATTGTCAATCCTGAAAGAGCCACACGCGCACGTGCTCCTGGGGGTTCATTCATTTGTCCGTAAACAAGCGCACATTTTGACCCTTCCGTTGAACCATTATTCTCTCTTGGATTCACATTCACGCGACTTTCGATCATTTCATAATAAAGATCATTTCCTTCACGCGTACGTTCTCCCACACCAGCAAATACAGAATAACCACCGTGTGCCTTTGCAATATTGTTTATAAGTTCCATAATGAGAACGGTTTTTCCAACACCAGCACCACCAAACAAGCCAATTTTACCCCCTTTAGAATAAGGAGCTAACAAATCCACGACTTTAATACCAGTGACGAGAATTTCTGAAACCGTTGATTGCTCAACATATTCAGGCGCTTCTTGGTGAATAGAACGCGTTTTAGTTGCAGGAATTGGTCCCACATTATCCACCGGCTCTCCAATCACATTCATAATACGTCCCAATGTTGCTTCTCCTACAGGAACGCTAATTTGCGTTCCTGTATCCACAACCTTTTGGCCCCGCATCAGACCATCAGTTGTATCCATAGCAATCGTACGCACAGTATTTTCACCCAAATGCTGAGCAACTTCCAACACCAAACGATTGCCTAAATTCTCTGTTTCCAAAGCATTGAGAATATTTGGCAATGCGCCTTCAAATTGCACATCAACGACAGCACCAATAACCTGCTTGATCACACCAACAGCGCCTTTTTCCTGCTCTTCTTTTTTTGCGGATATATCTTTTTTTACAGGCGTATCTTTAGCTGCACTACGCGCAGATGCAGACGAAGCCTTAACACCCGCTTGAGATTTCGAAGCGGCTTTTTTCACGCTGGAACGAGCAACTGGTTTCTTTTTTTCACCTTTTTCTGTTCCTTTGCTTGAGGTTACTGCTTTTACCATCAATCCTTACCTTTTCCATTTAAAGCGCTTCAGCGCCCGCAATAATTTCGATCAATTCTGTCGTAATCTGTGCCTGACGCTGACGATTATAAGCCACCGTCAATTTATTAATCATTTCACCTGCATTGCGCGATGCATTGTCCATAGCCGTCATCTTTGCGCCCATTTCACCAGCAACATTTTCCAACAAAGCCCGAAAGATTTGCACCGAAAGATTGCGTGGCACAAGCGTCTCTAAAAGAGAAGCAGCATCCGGTTCATACTCATAAACAATCGATTGAGATCCCTTACTATGATCGGTTTGCTCTACAACATCTATTGCCTCAACAACTGCTTTTGGAGCAATCATTGGAATCAAACCAAAAGCTGTCGGTCGCTGATTAATGACGGAAACAAATTCAGAATAAAACAGCGTACAGACATCGAAAGCGCCATCATTGAATAAATCAACAATCCGTTGACTAATCATCACCGCCTCTGCAAAACTAATTCGCTTTACAGCATGCAAATCGATGTGATCAATTATCAAACCTTTGTAATCACGCGATAAAATATCCGCACCTTTTTTACCTACGGTAATAATTTTCACTATTTTACCAGATGCCAACAGTGCTTTAATCTGTTCACGTGCACGACGAGCAATTTGCACATTAAAAGCACCACACAAACCGCGCTCAGCAGTACATACTACCAGGAGATGCACATCATCTCGCCCTGTGCCTCGCATAAGAGCAGGTGCATCAACACCATCCACATCAGCAGCGACACTGGTCAAAATATCAGCCATTCTCTTCGCATAAGGACGAGCAGACTGCGCCGCCTCTTGTGCACGATGTAACCTTGCTGCTGCAACCATCTGCATAGCTTTAGTAATCTTTTGTGTTGCTTTAACCGAAGCGATACGGTCTCTAAGATCCTTTAGTGAGGCCATTCAAGCATTCCATTAATTCATCACGAAAAATTTTTCGCATAAGTGTTAAGAACCGTCATCAACTTATCTTTCAGCTCGTCTGTTAACTGCTTTTGCTCGGCAATTGCCTTTAAGAGATCTTGATAATCACTCCGCAAAAGCACCAAAAGCCCCTGCTCAAACCGCGCAACATCAGAAACCGCTAGAGAATCAAGATAGCCATTCACACCCGCGAAAATAACCACCACCTGTTCTTCTGTTTTGAGTGGAGAAAATTGTGGCTGCTTTAAAAGCTCAGTCAAGCGTGCTCCTCGATTCAACAGACGCTGGGTTGACGCATCCAAATCAGAGCCAAACTGCGCAAAAGCTGCCATTTCACGATATTGCGCCAATTCACCTTTAATCGAGCCGGCAACCTGTTTCATCGCCTTAATTTGTGCAGCAGAACCAACACGCGACACAGAAAGACCAACATTTACAGCGGGACGAATTCCTTGATAAAACAAATTAGTCTCCAGAAAAATTTGCCCATCCGTAATCGAAATCACATTTGTAGGAATATAGGCGGAAACATCATTTGCTTGCGTTTCAATGACTGGCAAAGCTGTCAAAGACCCAGATCCATTTTCTGCATTCAACTTCGCAGCCCGCTCTAAAAGACGCGAATGAAGATAGAAAACATCTCCCGGATAAGCTTCACGACCTGGAGGACGACGTAACAAAAGAGACATTTGACGATAAGCCACCGCCTGTTTTGACAAGTCATCATAACCGATCAAAGCATGTTGCCCATTATCACGAAAATATTCGCCCATAGCACATCCGGCAAGAGGCGCAATAAATTGCAATGGCGCTGGATCAGAAGCGGTTGCCGCCACAATAATAGAATATTCCAGTGCTCCACGTTCTTCCAAAACTTTAACGAACTGCGCCACCGTCGAACGTTTTTGACCGATAGCGACATAAATGCAATAAACTTTATCTTGCTCTCGTCCAGCCTCTTTTTCATGAAAAGGCTTTTGGTTTAAAAATGTATCGAGCAAAATCGCTGTTTTTCCTGTCTGGCGATCACCAATCACTAATTCACGCTGCCCCCGTCCAATGGGGATGAGTGCATCAATCGCTTTCAATCCGGTCGACATCGGTTCATGCACAGACTGACGCGGAATAATTCCAGGCGCCTTAACATCAACACGACGACGTTCTGTTGCTTTAATGGGTCCCTTACCATCGATAGGATTTCCCAATGCATCAACCACACGCCCAAGCAAAGCGGGACCCACAGGAACATCCACAATAGCACCCAATCGTTTTACACAATCCCCTTCACGGATATCGCGATCTGAGCCAAAAATGACCACACCAACATTATCAATTTCCAAATTGAGAGCCATACCGCGCACACCGTTTGGAAAAGCAACCATTTCCCCTGCTTGGACATTATCCAAACCATAAACGCGGGCGATACCATCCCCAACAGAGAGAACCCAACCAATTTCTGAAACCTCAGCCTTTTGGTCAAAGTTTTTGATTTGCTCTTTTAGAATTTTTGAAATTTCAGATGGTCTAATATCCATCAGCTGACCTCTTTTTTCAATGCAAGCTTAAGCGAAGACAATTTTGTTAGAAGGGACGTATCAATTTGAGACGCCCCCACACGAACGATTAATCCACCAAGAATCGTTGGATCCACAATGATGTGTAGCAAAACTTTTCCCCCGACGACACTTTCCAAAGCCTCACACAATTCTTGTCTTTGTTGAGAACTTAAGGAGCGCGCAGAAATAATTTGTGCTGTTACTTGATTACGAGCGCGTGCAACACAACGTTGAAAAGCATGTAAAATACCAAATACGGCACTAAGCCTACGGTTTGCTGCAATAACGCGTAAAAAATCACCAATAACCTGTCCTGCGTTTTTATCAGCAAATTTGATGTTTTCACAAATAGATTGCATCACCTTAATTTGCTCTTTGACTGAAAAGAATGGACTGAGCACAAAGCGTTTTAAATCTTCATTTTGCTCCAAGACAAGCAAAATTTTTTCCACTGCCTTTTCAACTTTTTCAACGTTCCCCGCTTCTTGAACGCAATCAAAAAGCGCTTGCGCATAGCGTTGATCTACCAACGGCAGCGGTATGAGAGAAAATGAATCCGACACGAAATACCGCCTCTTTCCCTTGAGCGACTCTCTGATAGTTATCAGATGAAATGAAACAGACACTCTCTATTTTAAGAATCTTCTTCTTAAAACTTAGAACAAAAATCATTTGATTTCTAGCATAGACATAACTGACTCGCAACACCACAAATCGCTGCTTTTTAAAAATTTTAATAAAATATTCAAAATATTTTTAAAAAGCATTTTTTTAGATATACAGGATGGCATCACAGTTTTTTTATGCCTCTTTTTGACATTCTCTGAGCGATTTTTTTCACTCTCTTTAATTTTACTCCCAATGCTCTTTCCACCCCCAAAAAACGGTTCCTACTTAACATTAAAGATCACCCTCTTATCACCACAAGAGCTTTCGCGAGAAGCAATTATGCATTGCCTCACACTTTTGTTTATTGCGTTCTAGAATGGGATTACATCCCTCACGAGAACAGAACGCCATTGGGTTGCAATTTAACAGGCTTGTTTTAAAGAGACATCTCTCAAAGCTCCCAAGCCCATTTATGACAGTACCCATAAATGGTATAACAGTAAATCCATTGAGCCCCCATCTTTACGCTTATGAAGAAACAAGCGTTCCCCACACCACACACTTTGCCCAGTTCCCAATATTGCGACAGCCCTTGGCATTAGAGACGATTCATAAGAAGCACTTTTACTCCTTATCTTCTATAGTTTCACTCCACATACTCAATTCCCGCTTGTTATGTACAAGCGAATAATTTTGATTGATTTAACATACACAGGTTTGAAACGAGAGAAGCTTACGATATTCGAAACTCTCATTCAACATACAAAACAATACATTATCCTTATAAACAAGACTGCGACTGCGACTGCGACTGCGACTGCGACTGCGACTGCGACTGCGACTGCGACTGCGACTGCGACTGCGACTGAAAAAATGTGTTATTTCAAACTCATAAGCAAGAAAAATAACTGATATCCCTCTTAAAATTAAGAAAAATTTGATCTTTTTTCTTCAAATACCCACGCTTCTGAAAACATTTCACCAAATTATTTCCTTTTAAAAACACTTTTTAAATATACAACTTAAATATACAATGCATTGATTTATAATGATAATGCTTCTTTCTTCATACTGACCCCAACATCGTAAGATTCTCTCATTTCAAATCCTTTGATCAAAATCATTCCCTTGCTCCATTACAGGTAAGGAAGATGGATAAAATGATTAAAGAAAAAACATCTCTTATAAACGCTCTCAAGGACCAAGAGCTTTTGTAAGACTAAGAGCTAAAATAATATACTGGTGCCAACCGGTACTTTATAAAATAAAGGTGGTACTCCCTAACGGCTTCTGCATTCATGAAAGCCCTTACATTATATTATTCACAGATAACATCGTAAAATGAATTCGAGCGTACTGAGAAACATTTACTTAAACAAGCATATAAATGTAACAATACAATAATATTCTGTTTTGGTTGCTCTGCTTTGCATGAAAAACGCAACCCCATTAAAAAATGAGGGTAATAAAAGCGTGAAGAACTGGAACAGCTCCATGATAAAAAATATTGCTATGAACGCTTTTAAAAACAATAAAATCAAATAAAAAGATGGTAACGATAGACGCTCATTTTTACCCTTACGCTCCAAAATGAATCTGTGTTCTCATCAAAGATAAATAAAGCAGATATAATATTTTTCACTCTAATTGGGCATAACATCAAAACGACTCGTACAGAACAAAAACATTTTATTTTCTGTTACATGCTGCTGTATGAGATTTGACTGTCAAACAACATCAAAAACACGATCTTCATTAAATCCACACCCTTCATTTTAATATTGCGCAGGCTTTAGAAAAAGCTTTATGGATCAATATCAATTTGAACCAGAACAGAATTGGGCATTTTGAAGTATACCGCCAAGCATTGCCCCCTTATCCAAAGAATATTGCTCCTAAAATAAAAAAAGCAGCAAAAACTGAAAACGATAACGCCCCAAAACTAAAGCCAAAGGCGCTTCTGCTGGTCCCATAACAGAGATATTTTTTCCCGTGGCGCTGCTTAATGCAATGTACATATATCATATTTTGCTGCTTAGATGCTTATTCTGAATAATAATAAGAGTTCAAGTAAAGCACCTTAAGCAAAGAGACCTTCACTTTATGCTATACTGGTTTTAGAAAAAGCTTTGTGGATCAATATCAATTTGAACTCGAACAGAACTGGGCATTTTGGGTATACCACTAAGCATTACACGTATAAACCCTTGTATATCAAAAGAGCGCTGTCCTTGCAGCAAAAGCCGAAAACGATAACGCCCCCGAACCAGAGCCAAAGGCGCTTCTGCTGGTCCCATAACAGAGATATTTTTTTCCCGTGGCACTGCTTGACGCAATGCTCGCGCATAATATTCTGCTTCTTGGCGCTGTTGTGCCGACACAATCAAAGAGGCAAGCCGCCCATAGGGAGGCAAATGATAATGCTGACGTGCCGCAATCTCACGTGTGTAAAAATCTTCTGGTTGACATGAAAGTAAGGCTTTTATAACCGGATGATCTGGTTGATAGGTTTGCAATAATCCTAAACTCTTCAATCCCACACGCCCTGCTCTTCCGGTAACTTGAGAAAGCAGCTGATAGGTACGTTCACTTGCGCGTAAATCGCCATTGGCAAGACCAAGATCAGCATCAATAACACCAACCAAAGAGAGCTTGGGAAAATGATGTCCTTTAGCGACCAACTGTGTTCCAATAATAATGTCCACATCGCCATTGGCAATGGCTTGCAATTCGCTTCGCAACTGCCCAATTCCCCCTTTAAGATCTGTTGAAAGAATCAATGATCGTGCCTGTGGAAAAAGTATTTTTGTTTCTTCTGCAATTCTTTCCACACCCGGTCCACAAGCTACAAGATGATCTAAAGTTCCACATTCAGGACAGGCTTCAGGAAGCGGTTGATGATATCCACAATGATGACATTTCAGTTGCCCTTGCGCGCGATGTTCTACCAACCAACTTGAACAATCGTTACAATGAAAACGATGTCCGCAAATTCGGCATAAAGTTAAAGGTGCATAACCGCGGCGATTAAGAAAAAGAAGAGCTTGTTCACCCTTATCAAGCGTTTGTTTTAAAGCTCTTTCAAGAGCAAAAGAAATAAAGCGCCCCTTTTGCACCCCTCCTTGACGCATATCAACCACCCGCAACTGTGGAAGTGCGACTTCTTTAAAACGGGATGGTAAATGCACCTTTTGATAACGCCCTTTTAAAACATTGGCTTGGCTTTCAATCGACGGTGTGGCTGAGGATAAAATAACAGGAAAATGCTCAAAAGAGCCCCGTGCAACAGCCATATCACGCGCATGATAAAAAATGCGCTCTTCTTGTTTATAAGCGCTATCATGCTCTTCATCGACAACAATCAAGCCAAGCTCATGAAAGGGAAGAAAAAGTGCCGAACGAGCCCCCGCAACGACACGCACCCGCCCTTCTGCAACTTGCCGCCAGACGCGTTCTCTACGACGTGGCGTCAAATCAGAATGCCATTCTGCTGCCGCAGCGCCAAAGCGTGCATAAAAACGATCTAAAAACTGCTGTGTTAAAGCAATTTCCGGCAATAAAATTAAAACCTGCTTACCCCCTTTGAAGGCTTGAGCAACCGCTTCAAAATAAACTTCTGTCTTTCCAGATCCAGTCACACCATCAAGCAAAAAAACTTTAAACTGAGAAGATAAAACACCTTCCCGCAATACTGTTGCTGCTTCATTTTGCGCTCCCTGCAACTGAGGAGGACAAAAATCAGGATCAGGCATTTCCACAAGGTCAGGAGCAGGAACCATAACATCTTCGAAAACCCCTAGAGCTTTTAAACCTTCAACAACAGAAACCGAAGTTCCAGCCGCATGTGCCAGACCAGAACGTGTCCATATCTTCTCATTACGCACCAATTCCAAAACCCGCGATCGCGCTGGTGTGAGACGTTCTACATTTCCACCACAATATCGCAACCCCAGCATCTGCGCTTCCGGCTCTAAAGCAGCCGGTACAGACAAAACCAATCGCGCTACAAGACCAAAAGGTGCCATTGTATAGCGACTAACAAAACGCAAAAATGTGATCATTTCTGTCTTTAATGGGGGGCAATCAAAAACATGAAGAAGAAAGCGTAATTTTTCACGCGCCACAGGTGCAGCCCCTTGCCCATCGGCTCTCTTTTCTTCAACGTCCACAACAAAACCGCAAAGTTCACGCCCCATCACCGGAACCCGAACAAAAGACCCAACGTTCACCTCCATAGAAGATGGAACTTTATAACTATAAGGGTGAGCAACAGGAAGAGGAACCAATACGGATACAATCTTTTCCTCCATCATGTTTGAATTCATCTTTTTAACCAATCTACAACCCCTCGAGCACCAACAGGTCTATACCTATCTTTAAATACTCTTAATTAAAATTCATTGCGGGATTCAATCTTCCCCCCTATCACAGCACTTTTCTCACAAAAATTCTTTTAAACACTCATTCCATCATCAAAGCACCAACAAAAAACCAATCTCATCCTCTATAGCAAAAAAACCAGCGCCATTCTCCAGTGCAAATAAAGCCCATCTACTATAAACATTCAACATGATATCGTAAGTATACCCCTCCACAACACTATCCCATAGTGCAACTTATTCTTAACACAAAAACTTTATTTTTTTGCGCCTCATGTTTCAATTTAATCCTCAATAAACTGATTCATAAAGATAATTCACTTTTTGTATGTTGAATGAGAACCCCTCAATACGATAAATTTTCTCATTTCAAACCCATCGAGGAACATTTGTAAATCTTTATTAATGAGAGAGTACGCCATGTTTTTGAGTACCGGTGGGATAATAGTGCGCAAAACCATCGCAATATTTGTCTTGCTTCATGCCAAAGTGTGAAAACAATGCGTACATTTTTCAACCTAGTTGAAACTACGCAACAACAATACAAGCAATAAGCCGGTACCAACACACACCTTACCAGCTCGTGGATGTTGCCAACAAGCCCCTTGGCACTTAAAATGATTCATAAAAGGTATTTTCTCTTCTTTCTTGGACAGTTTCACTCTCCACGGCTCTTCCCGTTTATCACCCGCAAGAAAATGATTTTTATTGATTCAACATCAAACAGGTTTAGAATGAGAGAATCTACGATATTCGGCGTTCTCATTCAACATACAAAAAGTGAATTATCTTTATAAATCAATGCAATACAGTACAAAAGTATAGAGTTAAAAAATTGTTTATACAGATTTTTATTGTCAAAAGATCTTTCCAATGAAATTTCTAAGACATTAAACGCTATTTTAGCCCATTTTTCTCATCATCTTATGGAACTTCCAATGATCATAAGTCATTGAGGGTCCTCGCCACATTTCAAAAATGAAGATTTTTAACCTCGCCGATCTATAAATAATGTCCTGTACATAATGTTTTGTAAATAATCCTGCTTCCTAAACGGACTTACAACCTCTTTATGTGATTCATATCTCCCTCCTAAAGTAAGCTAATTTATAAGATACAGCTCCTTTCTCTAAATATTTATCAAACTCTCATACAAATCCACGCCCTTTTCGCAACGCAAACCATGAATGGTATAATGATAAATCCACTGATCACCACCATCTTTACGCTTCACAAAGGAGTAAACCAGCACCATCACATACCTTGCCAGCTCATGGATGTTGCAACACCCCCCCTTAGCACTTGAAACAATTCATAAGAAGCATCTTGAGTACTTTCTGAAATACTTATTCCCCACATTCTGCCGCTCTTATGACGTGCAAACAAGTGATTTTAATTGATTCAATATAAAGCAAAATACGTGATGAGAAAATCTTTCTGTCTTTGGCGTTATAATTCAAGTTAAACAATTATTTATCATTATAAATCAATATGTTGACCATATAAAATACTTCATGCGTAAAATTTTACATGCCTTCTTCAATGGTGTTTTATTACGACACAATGAATCCATTCGTTTTCATCAAAAATAAGGTTAAACGTACCGAAGGTATCTTATGATGCACACTCAAATATCAAGAGCAATCGCAAATAAGAAATGAGCAAAGTGTGTGATAATGCTAGCCTATTTTCATAAGTATAAAAATACCGCTACGCAAAAATGTTGGTACACAATGAATTCTATACCTTATTACAAGCAACGCTATGAAATGGGTGTGAAAACGATAAATCGTATTTCTTTACCGAAAACGAGTATATGATTAACATCATAGCATTCTTGTTCTTTACACAGATATTAATTCTTTCTCTTGCTTTTGCAGTCAACAATAGCGCATAACAAAAAATAGGATAAAAGCTAAAAAGAAGAGGTTAGATATGAAATTTTTTGTGGATAGCGCCAATATTGAAGAAATTCAAGAGTTACAGAATTTAAGCCTTGTTGATGGTGTTACCACCAATCCCTCTCTTATCCTAAAATCAGGACGCAATATTCTTGATGTTACAAAAGAAATTTGCGCCCTTGTTCGTGGACCTGTTTCTGCTGAAGTTGCAGCAACTCAATTTGAAGACATGATGAAAGAAGCGGCTGTTTTAGCAAAGGTTGCCGACAATATTTGTATCAAGCTTCCTTTAACACTCGATGGATTAAAAGCCTGTAAAGCCCTCACAGCAGCAGGACTAAAAACAAATCTCACACTTTGTTTTTCAGCCAATCAAGCCTTATTAGCCGCCAAAGCAGGTGCAACATTCGTTTCACCTTTTATTGGGAGACTTGATGATTGTGGAAATGATGGAAGTGAACTGCTTCATGAAATTCGCACAATTTATGATAACTATAACTTTGAAACACAAATCTTGGCCGCTTCAATCCGCACCGTTAATCATGTCAAAGAAGCAGCACTCAGTGGTGCTGACATTGCAACAGTTCCACCAGCAGTCTTAAAAGCACTGGTCAAACACCCTCTCACCGACAAAGGATTGCAAATATTCCTCGACGACTGGAAAAAAACAGGACAAAATATTGTTTAATGGCTAGAAGTTTTATTGGAAAGATCTTTTGAAAGTAACAAAAAGATCTGTTCAGCCAACTCTTCCGCGACACGTTTTTTTGCATCTTCTTCTGCTTGCAGCGTTGCATATTCTTGACGAAGGCGTTCAAAAGATGCATTCATCATTGCTGTTCCTTTTGCAACAGGCATATTTTTCATATCCTGCAAAGTGTAAGAAGCTCTGCTCATAACAGTTCCAACAGAAGGTCGTCCCTTTCTCTTTTTCTCGAAATCAACCTCTATCTGCATCGATTCTCTTGTAAAGACGGATATCTGCAATGCCAATTGATAAGCAGGTAGAGAAGGTTTACCACCATTTCCATACAAAAGAAAAAGCAGATGGTTGCGCACCATTTGACCAAAACGATCCGAAGGTTCTTCCACAACAATAGAAGCAAGCTTTTGCGCAAGCCCCAAAGAAGCTTGCCCAGAAGAAGAATTCCCATAAGAAGCAGAATTCATCGCCATTGAACTCTGCGACTCCTGACGGTAAAGCGGCTCAACTTTGCATCCACACAACAGTGTGAATACACCAGCTAAAACGACAAGCAGAAAACTTTTAAAGAACGACATTCACAATCCTTTTTGGAACAACAATGATTTTTTTCATAGGCTTTTCAATCAGCTGCGCCTGTACGAAATCTAAAGCCAAAACCGCTTCTTTAATCATCGTCTCACTCGCTGTTGCTGCAACGCTCACCTCACCACGTTTTTTACCATTAATTTGCACCGGCAAAGTATAGCTTTCTTCAACGATTAATGCAGGATCATAAACAGGCCAAGCAAGCGTAGACATTAAAGTCTCTTCCCCTAAAGCCGCATGACATTCCTCTGCTAAATGAGGCATCATTGGTGCAATCATGGCAAGAAAAAAATCCATAGCTTGACGTAAAGAAGCTTTCATTTCATCGTCAACACTTTCTATCCTATTTAACAACGGTGCCATAATATTCAAGAATTCATAAAGGCGTGCAATAGCCCGATTAAAAGCGAATTTTTCCAAATCATCTTCTACAGCGTGGAGCGTACGATGGGCTGCTTTTGAGAGTTCCAAAGCCGCCCCCTGATGCCCTGCACAAGGGGATATATCCTTTAAAACAGAAGCACTCACAGCCACATGGCGCCAAACACGCTGGACAAAGCGATGAGCCCCTTCAACACCAGATTCTGTCCAGATAACATCCCGCTCGGGGGGAGAATCTGACAACACAAACCAGCGCACAGTATCAGCACCATAAGATGCAATAATATCGTCAGGATCAACAACATTCTTTTTTGATTTAGACATCTTCTCAATCAAACCAATCGTCACTTCACTTTGATCGGTTAATTTATAAGCCTGACGCTTTCCATCTTTTTCAACAATCGAAATTTCTGCTGGAGAAACCCACCCTTTACCATCTCGATAGGTTTCATGCACCACCATACCTTGGGTAAAAAGCCCCTTAAAAGGCTCATCTACCGTCACATGACCGACCAATTTCATAGCACGCATAAAAAAGCGTGCATAAAGAAGATGCAAAATGGCATGCTCAATTCCACCAATATATTGTTGCACAGGCAACCATTCAGCTGTTGCTTGTTTGTCAACAGGTCCCTGCGCAAAAGGAGCCGTAAAGCGTGCATAATACCAAGAAGAGTCAACAAATGTATCCATGGTATCGGTTTCGCGTTTGGCAGGTTGACCACAGGAAGGACAAGTAACATTCTGCCATGTTTCATGCCGTGCAAGAGGATTTCCTGGTTGATCAAAAGTAACATCATCAGGTAATACAACCGGCAAATCAGCACGCGGAACAGGAACAACCCCACAAGTTGTACAATGGATCATGGGAATGGGGCACCCCCAATAACGTTGACGCGAAATCCCCCAATCACGCAAACGAAATTGCACTGTTTTCTTCCCTTGCGGTTGCCCATTGAGCATTTGTTTTTCAAGCTTTTTAGCAGCTTCTTCAAAAGCTTGTCGGGGTGTCAAACCATCCAAAAAACTAGAATTGATCATCACCCCATCACCCGTATAAGGTGTTTCAGTAATAACAAAATCTTCTGCTTGCTCTCCTTTTGGCAAAACCACGGGTTTTATTGGAAGATCATATTTACGCGCAAAATCGAAATCTCTCTGATCATGAGCTGGACAACCAAAAACAACCCCTGTTCCATAGTCCATAAGCACAAAATTCGCGATATAAACGGGAATATGTACTGTTGAATCGAAAGGATGAACAGCCAAAAGGGGCGTGAGAAACCCTTGTTTTTCAGCTGTTTCAAGTGCTGCCGTTGTCGTTCCACCACACCGACAATTTTCAATAAAAGCACTCAACGTTTTGTCTTTTTTTGCCAAAGCTTGTGCAATAGGATGATCAACAGACAGAGCCAAAAAGGAAGCGCCAAACAGTGTATCAGGACGCGTTGAATAACAAACAACCTCATCAAATTTCTCACAAACATCATCAGCATCACCCGCCGACTTTAAAGCCCAACGAATCAGCAAACCTTGTGATTTTCCAATCCAATTTTTTTGCATGGTGCGAACTTTTTCAGGCCATTGGTTCAGCTCTTCAAGCCCAGCCAAGAGATCTTCACTAAAGTCGCTAATTTTGAAAAACCACTGGGTCAACTCACGTTGTTCCACCAACGCACCAGAACGCCATCCCCGTCCATCAACAACCTGTTCATTGGCCAAAACAGTATGATCAACAGGGTCCCAATTCACCTTAGCCACTTTACGTGCTACCAACCCCTTTTGATAGAAATCAAGGAACAACATTTGTTGGCGGTGGTAATATTCCACATCACAAGTTGCAAATTCACGTGCCCAATCGAGTGAGAGCCCTAATTGTTTTAATTGCCCGCGCATGACCGCAATATTTTGATAAGTCCAAGTTTTAGGATGCACTTTATTTTGCATAGCAGCATTTTCAGCCGGCATCCCAAAAGCGTCCCACCCCATGGGATGAAGCACATTAAACCCCTTTGCGCGTTTATAGCGTGCAACCACATCTCCCATGGCATAATTGCGCACATGCCCCATGTGAATACGGCCAGAAGGGTAAGGAAACATCTCTAAAACATAATATTTTTCACGAGCATCTTCTTGGACAGTCTGAAAAATTTTCTTTTCATCCCAAATTTCTTGCCATTTTTTTTCTCTCGCACGTGGATTATAGCGTTCGCCTATCTTATAATGCTCAATCGTCATTCCCATTATACTCTTTTAATAAAACAGAACCAAAAACTTGTTTTATTATGCTTGATCATGGATTAACCTCATCGTCAACATTTTCGTGAAATATTTCCCTAAGTATTTTATAAAACTTTAAAAAAAACGACCAACTCTTGAACAAAAAAGGTAAAGCACAAAAACATGAATACACAAACGCCCCTCGATGCCCCTTCCATTGAAGCATGGCAAAACCTTCAAAAAGATATTGCTGAAACATGTCAAGAGTTACAACGCCCTGTAGAAGAAATTGAACTTATCGCTGTTTCAAAAACTGTTTCTGCTATTGATATACGACCCCTTTTGCAAGCAGGACAATCTTTGTTTGCAGAAAACCGTGTACAAGAAGCAGCACAAAAATGGCCTGCTTTACGTCAACAATTTGAAAATATTAAACTTCATCTCATCGGCCCCCTACAGTCCAATAAAGCTGCTGAAGCTGTAAAGATTTTTGATGTCATTCAAACGGTTGATCGTGCAAAAATAGCCAAAGTTTTGATGGAGGAAATGCAAAAGCAAAAAAGGCATCTTCCCTGCTATGTTCAGGTTAACATTGGCTTAGAATCGCAAAAAAGTGGTATCACACCACAAGAAGCTATATCTTTTGTCAACCAATGCAAAAACAACTATGGACTTGATATCATCGGACTTATGGGCATTCCCCCTGTCGATGAAAACCCCGGCCCCTATTTCGCGCTCTTAGCAAAATTAGCAAAACAAGCAGGTCTTCCAAAGCTTTCCATGGGTATGTCCAGTGACTTCAAAACCGCTCTACAGTTTGACTCTAACGTCCTTCGCATTGGCTCTGCTTTATTTGGAAAACGCCCTGTGTAAAGCAATTTCCTCTCATATAAATTCATTCCCCCTTCATATAAATTCCCATTGAAAATTCTACGAACAAGCCCAAAACAGCAGAAATGAAAAAAAATATTTCCTTCAATATCAATAAAAGAGCAATTCTAGCAAAAAAGATTCCAGTCCCTCTTTCATCCTGTTAGCAAAATAAGCAAAAAAGCTGGTCTTCTCAAATTTCTTACCGGCACATCCACAACACATACAATAGCTTCAAGATAGCGTTACAATTTGGCTCTTATATTCTCGCACATTAGCTCTACTTTACTCCCCTCTGACCGCCTCTCCAGCAAAAGCAACGTAAAAAATAAATCCTTATATAAAGGCAAAATGATAAGAGAGGTGTTGCGCATGAATGAAAAAACTGTCGCGAAATAAATAATTACAAAAGAATATTTAATAAGATCATCGCAATGATCTCCATTAAAAACCACGAATTCTCTTAACTTCCCCAACACGCGCACACAATTTCCCCATATGCCAATGGTGTAAAGTAGATAAAAAAAGCTTATGGCTGCATAATACAGTAACAAAACTCTTTCATGTAAGCCACTTGAGCAAAATAAACATCTCAAATACCCAATAGAGCACCAAGAACCGCGCTAAACAACATGATAGCAATCTATAAAGTCAACGATAGCATAGAGACTTTCTATGCTCTACAAAGCGTAAAATACGGTCAATATCCGCCTGAAAAATAAAAGAACGAATCCCACGCATGTGCGCATAATACATGCAAGAAAAACAATAGCAACAAAGCAGATTTCAATAACGATATCTCTTTATATTTCTCGTAAACAAATAGAAAAACTTCAACTTTTCATATGCGCAATTTTTCTGATTTTAAACTTTAATTAAGGAAAAACAGGGAATATTTCTTATATTTTAAAATATTGTAAATAATATTATTATCTTCTTAAGAAGAATATTTCATGTATACATATTATAGTTATTATTTATACAGTATTTTTATTTACATTTTTAAAATTTATCTTTGACATTTCTCTAAAAATACGCGATAGCCATTTGAAATGTATCATTTTGATACTACTTTTAATGTAGATAATTAAGAAGAATTAATATGTTTGGTTCATTCAATACATTCGGTCATATGGTGACAAAGCCTTCTTTTGGTCATTCGCACAATTCAAGACCTACTCATGGAAATGCATGTAGCGTTAGTGGTTTTGCTAATGACATGTTCTCACACTCCACTCAACTAGCAACTGAGGGAGAACTAACAGGTGCAGCAGGAGGGTATCTGTTTGGAAGACTACAAGGTGCTCTTACAGGTGGAGTTGTAGGTTTTGGAGGGGGACTCATTGGAGGTGCTCTTTACGGATTTGGACAATCAGCTTGGAATTGTCGGTTCTAATTTATAGAGAATAGCAACAAAGATATCTCTGAAATTAGTAGTTTTGTAAATATATTTGAAAGAATATACCAAAGTTAAATATCTACATCTTTGGATAAAATATTTTTCAGGGATATCTATTGTGGATCACCTCTTATAATCAGGTTTTTTTATAATGAATATTCGTTACGAAATCATAAGGCTGTTTTTCATTCTCTTTGTATTCATCCCTATATATGCTATTGGTTTTAAAAAATTGGTGGTTACAGTTGGAAAGTAGCTATAAAAACAACATTATATACAGTAATTATGTTCATTATTTTTTATAGTTTATGTAGATATTTTGGTTTATATTAATATTTAGTAAATTTATTCTTTTAAAAAGCATTCTCATTCCCTCTCCTTTATAGGGATATGTTTTTAATATCTTTATGCTTTTATAAAAAGCTCTATACCGCAATAGCCTTTGCCATATTTGAATATCCTAAAAGCATAAAATACCTTTTTAAGAAAAACGTATCAGATTTAAAAATTGACTATTCTAATCTTTGTCATTTAGTCTAACCTCATAATGAAAAGCTTTTGGGAAAACTCTGCCAAAATATAACCATACAAAAATACAGAGGCAGATTTTTCTAAACAATAAAATGAGGGAAACATGACCGAAAAAATTTATCCAATATCAGAAGAGATCAAAAAAAATACTTTACTCGATGAGGAAACTTATCAACAATGGTATCGAGAAAGCATCGATGATCCAGAAAGCTTCTGGGCAAAACATGGTCAACGCATTGAATGGTTTAAAGCTTTTACAAAAGTAAAAAACACTTCTTTTAACGGAGATGTATCGATTCAATGGTATGAAGATGGGGTAACAAATGTAGCTTATAATTGCATTGATCGCCACCTGAAAACCCATGGAGACAAAATCGCGCTCATTTGGGAAGGGGATAATCCTTATCATGATAAAAAAATAACCTATAACGAACTTTATGAACACGTTTGTCGTTTTGCTAATCTTTTGAAAAGTCGTGGCATTAAGAAAGGCGATAAAGTAACCATTTATCTTCCTATGATTCCCGAAGCAGCCTATGCCATGCTTGCCTGCGCCCGCATTGGAGCCATTCATTCGGTTATTTTTGCAGGCTTTTCTCCTGAAGCAATAGCAGGACGCCTTGTTGACTGTGAATCAACCTTTATGATTACCGCTGATCACGGCTTGCGTGGCGGCAAACGGATTAACTTAAAAGACAACGTTGACCATGCCATTGAGATAGCCGCGCGCCAAAATGTGCATGTGGACCAAGTCATGGTTATACGGCGAACTTGTGGCCCCATTCAATGGGTAGAGGGGCGTGATTTTTGGTACCACGAAGAGATAGCTCATACCCAAAGAGACTGTCCAGCAGAACCCATGAATGCTGAAGATCCACTTTTTATTCTTTATACTTCAGGCTCAACCGGCAAACCCAAAGGTGTTTTGCATACCACAGCAGGCTATCTTATTTTTGCCTCGATGACTCACCAATATGTTTTTGATTACCACCCCGATGAAGTTTACTGGTGCACAGCTGATATTGGTTGGATAACCGGCCATTCTTACTTGGTTTATGGACCTTTATGTAATGGTGCGACCACTTTAATGTTTGAAGGCACACCAACCTTTCCTGACAAAGGCAGATTCTGGGAAATTGTCGACAAGCATCAAGTCAATACACTCTACACCGCACCAACAGCTATCCGCGCCTTAATGGGAGCAGGAAATTCGTTTGTTGAACACTCAAACAGGACGTCGTTACGTCTTTTAGGAACGGTAGGCGAACCTATTAACCCAGAAGCATGGGAATGGTTTTATCATACAGTTGGAAATGACCGTTGTCCGATTCTCGATACATGGTGGCAAACGGAAACAGGAGGACATATGATCACACCCTTGCCCGGTGCAACACCCCTCAAAGCAGGATCGGCCACACGTCCTTTTTTTGGTGTTCAACCCCAAATTGTTGATGCCCAAGGCAATGTTTTAGAAGGTGAAGCAGAAGGCAATCTTTGTATCAGTGATTCATGGCCAGGACAAATGCGCACACTTTATAAGAATCATGAACGCTTTATTCAAACTTATTTTTCCTCCTATAAAGGAAAATATTTTTCAGGCGATAGCTGTAAGCGCGATAGTGACGGCTATTATTGGATCACAGGACGGGTTGATGACATACTCAATGTCTCGGGGCACAGGTTAGGAACCGCTGAAATTGAATCAGCCCTTGTTTCTCATCCCGCTGTATCAGAAGCAGCTATTGTGGGTTACCCGCATCCCATTAAAGGACAAGGAGTTTATAGTTTTGTGACCCTCATGGAAGGAACAGTGCCAAGTGAAGAATTGCAAAAAGACCTTATCAAGCATGTGAGACAAGAAATAGGTTCTATTGCCATATTGGATAAAATTCAGTTTGCTCCGCAGCTTCCCAAAACACGATCAGGGAAAATTATGAGACGTATTTTACGAAAAATCGCTGAAAACGATTTTGATACTCTCGGAGATATTTCAACCCTTGCCGAACCACAAGTTGTTGAAGATCTGATTGCCAACCGACAAAACTAAAAAACACGACGAAATACAACATACGGTGGTTTTTGTTTTTTGCTAAAATTATCTCAGCATTATTACGAAAACCACCGAGGATAATAAAAAACAAAACAATTCATGAAAAGCTCAATCATTCTAACAACAAACGCTTTTCTTCATGAGAGGTAAGAAATAATTTAAGCCAAAACCTCAGGATTGGGATACGAACAAGAATAAGAAAGTAAGATAAAAAGAGCAATATAGCTTTTTAAAATCACCCAATGTCCACTCAGTGCAAAAAAACCTCTGAGTAAGAAGGAAAAATAGTTCTGATGTTTATGCTAGAATCACTTTGAAATTCCTGCTAAAATCATAAACAAAGCTAAAAAAAGAAAGTATAAGTGATAATATTCTTGAGCAAAAATATTTATCTATAACGAGGGTGTATAAAAAATATTGAAAACCATGAAATCTAAAATAAGTAAGCTTACAACAAAAATCTAAAGCAATGAAAGTAAGAGTTCTTAGAATAAATGATGCAATATAAAATCAGGAGTAATAATAAAAAGTGATTCATTTTGAAAATGTCGGCCTACGCTATGGAATGGGCCCTGAGGTCCTTCGTGATATTAGCTTTCATATTCCTCCTGGATCATTTCAATTTCTCACAGGTGCCTCTGGAGCAGGGAAAACGTCGCTGATGCGTCTTATGTTTTTGGCACTCAAACCCACCCGCGGTCATATTGATCTCTTTGGAACAGACACAGCATTGCTCAAACGACAAGAGCTCCCTGCGCTACGACAACGTATCGGTGTAGTTTTTCAAGATTTTCGTCTCCTTGATCACATGACCACTTATGAAAATGTTTCCTTGCCTTTACGCATAAAAGGACAAGAAGAAGCAACCTATCGCAGTGAAGTGGAAGATCTTCTCTGTTGGGTAGGTCTGGGAGATCACATTCATGTTTTACCACCGGTTCTTTCCGGCGGAGAAAAACAAAGGGTAGCTATTGCACGCGCGCTCATTGACCAGCCTGAAATCCTCCTTGCGGATGAACCAACAGGAAATGTCGATCCTCCCTTGGCAAAACGCCTACTCCGTTTGTTTATTGAATTAAATCGTTTTGGAACAGCTGTTATCATTGCCACCCATGATATTGCCTTAATGGAACAAGTTGCAGCACGGCGTATGCTTCTCCATAATGGACGGATGACGATTCATGAATAAGTCTTTCCCCATTTTTACAAGTAATAAAAAAAACACAACAGCGATTATTCCCAGTAGCAATATTTCTGGAAAAGCGCTGGTTGCAGTGATTGCAATTATGACATTTCTCTCAAGTCTCACCTTAATCGGTGTTGATTTAGTCCAACATGCCGCCCAAAATTGGAGTAATCAGATTAGCTATGAAGCAACAATACAAATACGCCCCGTTGACAATGTTGATATCAACAAAGCACTCCGTGATGCCGTACAATTGGTTAAAACATTTTCTGGTGTACAAGATGCAAAAATTGTTGACCAAAAAGCTACAGAAAAATTACTAGAGCCATGGCTTGGAACAGGCTTCAATATCAATGAACTTCCCCTTCCCCGCCTCATCATTGTGACTCTGAAAAGAGATGAAAAAATCAATTTTGCTGCCATCAATCATGCCATTAAAACTCAAATTCCAGGCGGTCAATTTGATGATCACCGTGTTTGGGTCCATCGTTTTGCGACCATGGCATACACCACGGTTTTTATCGGTTTTTCAATTTTAGCATTGGTTCTAGGCTCTCTAATCCTCACCATCATTTTTGCCACCCGCAATGCATTGGCAGAAAATACCCATATTATTAATGTGCTATATTTTCTTGGCACTGAAACCCTTTTCATTGCGCGTCAATTTGATTGGCATTTTTTTAAAACGGCACTGCGCGGTGCTTTATATGGTGGTTTCACAAGCATCTTTCTGTTTTCAGCCTTTTGTCTCTGGACAAATTATAACTTGGGAAGAGCAGAAGCCAGCCAAATAACGGCTTTATTAGGACATATTTCCATAAGTTCCGTTCCTTATGGCAAAATCACTCTGCTTATTATTTTCGTTTCTTTTCTCACCACCCTTACAAATCGCATGACTATTTTAGCGCAACTGAAAAAAATCGATCAATGTGAAAACGGTTTATTTTAATTTATGACTCACAACACTTTCAACTCATTGACGCAAAACAATTTAGAACGTCCTCTTCCAAAACGGCCCCACTATAATAGTTGGTCTCCATGGCTTTTATTTCGCTATTTTCCACCAACAACCCTTACTCTTGCAATCACTGTTTTCATTTTCTGGGGCGGTTTTATTATTTTTTCTGAAAAAACCGAACGACTTGTCCCCCCAACGCCTCTCCCCAAAGCGGATGCCATTATCGTGCTTACAGGCGGAGAAAACCGAATAGAGACAGGACTTCATCTCTTACAAAAGGGGCTTGGTTCACGACTCCTCATCAGTGGTGTAAACACCACAACCAACCTGAAGAGTTTCATGCATAACATGCATATTACCCCACGGCTTATCTCCTGTTGTATTGACATTGGGCATCAAGCGATTAACACCAGAGGAAACGCCGAAGAAAGCGCCGCTTGGATCAAAAAGCATCACTATAAAACCCTTTATATCGTCACCCATGATTACCATGTGTGGCGCTCGATGCGTGAACTTAAATATCTCATGCCTGATATCCATTTCATTGCTTATCCTGTGAAGAAGAGCAAAGCTGAAAGCACAATACAACAGATCAGGCAAGCCCGCATTCTCATATTCCAATATATTAAAACACTGCAAGTCTATATCAGAACCGCCTTCTGACCTTTATTCTTGTGACTTTAAACCTTGCCACCCTCTGACTGCTTTACCCTTCTCTCCATACCTTTCCACACGAATTACCGCCATAAAAGCACGCCAGAACTTCTCCCCATACAAAGCACAACGCCCCGATACACGTGTCACTGTCTTGCACATTCACCAAAAAACATCTCTTACATCCCAAACTTGATCTCACAACACGTGATCTATCTAATGCCATCCCCAATATAGAAGACAGCTCTTGTAAATAGAGCCCCTAGACAGCCATAGGATCTACAGACTTGTCACAAAAATCTATTTATACCACTGTCTTACCCTTCATAAAAAATGCAAACCGCCCCACCCTATATTTTGCCGCCTCTCAAGTATTACGATTGCTCTTAAACCTCTTGGGATGATTGGTAAGAGGCATACATTACGCCTTTCTTAAACACGAACATACCAACCTCATATGACATGCAAGGCAGTCATTTTAAAAGCCTAAAAGTAAGAAAATTTATGATCCTTAGAATTCTTGTTCAAGAGAGAGAACGTTAAACAGTCATTATAAATCAATATATTAAAAACAATCTCTTCATTCTACAAAGCGTCTTCATAAAAGCATTTTAGATCACAGATAGGAATAAGTTCAAAACGAACACTGCCACGAACATCCCACACTTTTTATAGCAATATATTTTGCATAAATCATTTCGCTCTCTAAGATCACCTTTTGTCTGGTTTCCTCTCCCAAAAAGAACGAAAACTTTTAAACTCTATTGATCTGTAAACAATAATAACTCAGCTTCTTGTCTAACGCGTTCCACCTGCTCACTTCAATATCAGAACACCTCAAAAGACAGATTTCATGAGAATTGTCATTTCCTCTCAACATCTCAAAAGGCGACGATTCTTATTAGCAACGATTTGTAAACAATCCACTTTCTCTGGACAGGTTCCACTCAGCGTCCCCATTTATATGGTTTACTCACATAAAGCTCGATAAGAAAACCCTGCCTGAGAATATTCATCACTGCCGCTAAAGCTCATGCGTCATAATTTTAGCGACCTCACTGCCTAAGGTGCTTTATCACATATAACATATTGATTTATAATGAAAATTTATTACGCTACAACTTGAATGAGAGCTCTCAATATCATCAGATTCTCTCATTTCAAATCTGCTCTCTATTGAATCAATCAAAACCATTTTCTTGCACATCACACAGGACTTGAACATCACAAAGGAAGAGAGCCTGCGCAGCGTAAAACTGTAAAAGAAAGACATGCCTCTTATGGACTTGTCTCAAGTGCCAAGGGCTGTCACAATACCCACGAGCTGGCAAGGTGTGTGATAGTGCCAGTTTGTTACGACTCAACACTTTTTTACCGCACAATGGATAACTTAACTTTTTCAGTTTCTCGCACTTCCAATTTTGGCAGACTACGAACAATTTTCATTGTTTCCAAGCTTACAGTAATAACCCGCTGAAACAATTCCAATGGATAAGCTGGATTACCCACCGTTTCAACAGCATAGCGATTGGCATCATTAACAAGTCCGCTCGCTTTATCCGTTTTGACAACCTGCCGCTCCATAACCCATTCAAGAGCACTCCTGCCACTCACCACATACTCATAAGCCTCAAGAGGAATATTCTGCATCGTGATATGCGTATTATAAACCACGGTGCTTTTGTCAATAGCACCACGCTTACCAGCAAATTTCATTGCTTCAACACGATAAAAACTCTTCTCATCAGAAATCACCCAAGTTCTTGGATCACCCTGTTTATAGGTAACGGGATAGGGTTCAACCTCTTCATAATTCATATGCAAATCACCAAGCTTTCGCCCCGCTGTAACAAAAGCCCAAAAATCCTCTACCTTTTTAACTGTTGGAATACGCGGCAATTGTTTAGATAAATTATGCGCATAACGCGCACGATAATCTTCAGAATGCAAAATCCCATAAACATAATAAAACAAATCATCCTTTGTTATCATTTCGCCAGAATAAGCTGCCTTAAAATAAGCCAATCCTTCATCCGTGAGTGCATCACGCCGCTGCAAACCAATTTCTTTGCTTTCCTCTGCAAAATTTGCAAACAAATGAACCTGATCTTCTTCCTTTCTCAAGGATACAATATCTTCATAAACATACCTTGGAAAACATTGACTAGCAGTCATTACATTAAGATCAGGTATGTCTTTAGTCATTAGGATAGAAAAATCACTTACTCCTATCCCTGTAATTTGCATCACCTTGTTTTCAAATGTTTTTTCTAAAGGAAAGATACGCGGCATTTGGTAAATCATTTCATTAAAAGCACGATTATAATAGAGCCACTGTCGTGCAAAAGGACGGTATGAACTCTGAATAAGGCACGTCTCTTTAAGTTCAAAAACCTTTCCTTTAGCTAATTGTTGTTTAAGTGCACGGCTCCAACTAATCTTTTTGGCATCCGTGTTAACAAAACCGTTCACAGCATTCGCACGCGTCTTGCGATCAGCGTGAGTGTAGGCATTATTAAAACGCTCTACTTCACTGTTATAAAAAGTAATCATATTATTCATATTATTGGCTAGAGCTTCACAACTGAAATTATATGTCCAAGCATCACGACCAGTTTGTATACCACGAGAAAAATTTTCAAAAAGCCTTTTATCACTGCCCTTCTTATCACCTAAGGCTAGAAATTTTTCAAAATCATTGTTGCGCTGATCCAGCCAATCACCATGCTCATCTGGTGTAATTATCTGCCAGCCATGTTCACGCTTAATGCCGCCAACACTACCCAACCGCTGAAGTGCACATAGTTTCTCTTTTGTCGTGAGATTATCACCAATATCGTAATAGTGAATTTTACAATGTTCCATAACATTTGGATTTTTAACAAATAGTGTCACAGCGATTCCTGTCATGCTTCCACTGCCGAAAACATTTTGTCCTTCTTGAGCAGCTCCTCTGCTCATCATATTTTTGCGAATATCTCCCCGTAAATTGAAAATATAAATGCTGGAAAATTCCTCACACAACTCTTTTCGTAAACCACTCATAGAACATCCATTGATAAAACCTGCATTTGTTACAAAGCCAATAACACCACAGTCTTTGATGCGATCACTTGCCCAGCGAATGGCACGAATATAACTGTCATAAAGTCCATTAACATTGCTTGCTTTAGATTGAGCGGCATAGGTTTCACGAATGCGACAATCCAATTTAGGATAGGCAATATTTTGTGCATTGTCGTTTTCACTTTTTTGCCCGGAAGAATAAGGGGGATTACCAACAATAACACGAATATCCAATTCCTTTTGGCGTGAACGACGAGTGCTGTTATCCACCAGCAAATCACTGATCAGGTCTTTTTCTTGCTCATAAAGCTGAAATGTATCGGTTAAACAAATTCCCTCGAACGGAACATAATCGCCCCCCATCAGACCATGATAGGTCATCTCAATATTAATGGCTGCAATATAATAGGCTAAAAGCATAATTTCATTGGCATGAATTTCACGAGAAAATTTGTGCTTCACTTCTTCTGGCTTTATCAAACCCGATTGTAAAAGCCGCGTAATAAAAGTCCCCGTTCCTGTAAAGGGATCCATGATGTGCACACCAGATGAGCCAAGCGTTTGCCCAAATTCTTGCTCTAAGACATCATTGACAGAGTGCAAAATAAAATCCACAACCTCGACGGGGGTATAAACAATGCCTAGTTTTTCTACAGTGCGTGGAAAAGCATAACGAAAAAACTTATCATAAAGCTCTACAATCAACTTCTGTTTTGCTTTTGGATCCGTAATGCCACTGGCTCGTAATTTTACACTTGCATAAAATTTCTCGAGATCTTTGGATTCCTTATCAAGATTTGCCTCATCAAGTACATCAAGCATACGCTGCATAGCACGCGAGACAGGGTTCTCCCGTGTGAACTGATAGCCTTCAAACAATACCTGAAAGACAGGACGCGTGATAATATGCTGTGCCAACATCTCAATCGCATCAGCCTCTGTAATCGCATCATTTAAATCATCACGCAGTTCTGCCACAAACCTGTCAAAGGCTTGACGTGCCTCAGTATCTGGCTCTGCCAGAATACCTGTTAAGCGCATGATATGATTCTTAGCAATCTCAGCAATATTGCGCGCCCAATCTTCCCAATAATCACGTGTCCCACATTTCTTAACGATCTTTGCCAAAATCGCACGAGAAAGTTCATCTACGCAGAAAGAAAGCTGCCCTTCTACTTTCTCTGTACGAGTTAAATCATATTCCGGTGCTCCAATTCCCGCTCGTGCTGGTTGTGTGCGTAGTGGAAGATTATCTACAACAGCCGTAACAGCCTGTAACTCAGTGCTCTGCGTGACACCAATAATCTCAATCACATTGCTGATATCTTGCCCGAGGGATGCCTTATTAATCGTCGCATCAAAACGATCATCATGCGCACGCAAAGCATTTAAAATTTGCCAGATAACCCGATATTTATCATTGTTGTTCAAAGCCTGTTCCGCTGGAGTATCAAGAGGAATACCAATTGGCAAAATGACATATCCCATCTTTTTACCCTCAGAGCGACGCATCACCCGCCCAACCGCTTGCACAACATCAATCTGGCTTTTGCGTGGATTTAAAAACATGATCGCATCAAGAGCGGGAACATCCACCCCCTCAGACAAACACCGAGCATTGGTTAAAATACGACAAATATCATCCCCACTATCAGCTTTCAGCCAATCAAGTAATGCACCACGATCCTTTGCATTGAAAGTGCCATCAACATGCTCAATTTCACACTTCAGAAAATGTTCATTTTCTGTATCCTCTTTCGTATAATCAAGATATTCTCTAACAACCGCAGAAAACTCATCACGAACGAGTTTAGAACTTTGAATAGTTTTACAAAACGCTAAAGCACGATGCATAGGATATGAATCCGTACCAACATCAGCCTTCATATTTTGTTTTGTCAAAGCCTTATAACAGCCAATAATCTTCGTTGCATCATCAAGAATAAGCTCAGAATCGCTATCACTAAGGCGCTTCTGAACAGCGGAACTGACCAATTTTTCGTCCATTGCTAAGACAATAACCTTATAATCTGTTAAAAGATCATTTTGTACTGCCCATGAAAAACCCCGATAAAAAAGTGTTTTACCAAAAAGCTTTTCATCATCCATCGAAGCAAGAGCAGCATTAACTTCATTCGCGCGACTTTTTGCGTTATCACCAAAAATACGTGGTGTCGCTGTCATATAAAGGCGCTTCTTGGCGCGAATAACATCATTGGAATGCACCTTAACAAAATTGGATTCATCCTCTCCCACCAGCGTTGCCCCTGTTGTACGGTGCGCTTCATCACAAATGATAAGATCAAATGTTGGCAAACCATAGTTTTTCTGAGCATCAGCAATCACCTGAATAGATTGATAGGTTGCAAACACAACGGTCATCTTATCTGCAACACTCTTCCCCACCTGATCTGCAAGTTTAGCCGCATTAGTTGTCGCCGGAAAAGCAAGATCAAACACATCAATTTCAGCAACATCATCACTATTTTTACGACGCTTTCCCACTTGTGTATCAGAACAGACAGCAAAGGATCTCAATCCAATTCCTGCATCCGTTGTCCATTCACGCACCGTCTGTGACATCAGCGCCAAAGAAGGAACAAGAAACAAAACAAACTTGCCTTCACCTGCCAAATCCTCAGCAATTTTAAGACTGGTAAATGTCTTACCAGTCCCACAAGCCATAATGAGCTTACCCCGATCTGCTTGAGCAAGCCCAGCACGCACATCACGCAATGCCTCCAGCTGATGTGGACGCAGCTTCTTTTTATCCTCCAAAACAACTTTGCCCTGGGCTGCAAAAGTTTCCCAACGGATCGGACTTTGTTGTATATCGGAAAGATTAATCCGTATAACAGGAATATCCTGCCCCCGTATCATTATTTCAGCGTTATCACTCCAAGCACGTTCAGTACTATCTATAATAACACGCCGCTTGAACGGAGCTTTTCCTGATGCCGAAATAAAACTATCAATATCTGCTTTTCTAATTCGATATGCTGCATCATAAAATTTACATTGGATTGCTGCAAACCCCTCTTCATCACGCATCTTTGCCACAAGATCAATACCAGTATCCCGACCATCCCAACCATTTTCATGCGCCCAATCTTTAAAGGTTTGAACTTTTTCATAACACCCAAACTGAAGAGGATCATGTGTCAGATAAGCAAGAGCAAAACGCTCAAAATACGTTCCTTTATCTCGTTCGGTACGCGCTTGATCACGATAGGTCTGTAAAAGCGATTGCAGCGTCATGCTTCCCCCCCAATGAAAAATACCTTCAACTATCGAATCTAAACCAATTCGTCAATGCCTCTTGTTCTACCCAAAAAACTTAAAAAAAGCTTAAAATTGCTTGATTTTAAAACATTTCTTCTATGTTTAATTAAACCAACAAGAGAAAATCTTTTGATCCTTTTGAGTATCCCCCAAATCATATGATGCATTTACTGATGTCTATATCCCTATGGAAATAAACGGTAAGGCGTGATGATTTTGAAAATATTTTTTGCCTTTTGTTAAGAATACACAATAAAGTGCGCAATAATTTTAGGATTTAGCTTAAGAATGAGAGGAGGAAATGGATAGGACACCTGCGAACACACAAGACACCAAGGAAGAAACTCCACACACAAAACAGCGCATTTTACGAACGATCATGCATATAATTCCACTATAATACGCAAAATATTAGTCGTGATATTCAAAATATTGATTTTTGAAATATTTCTTTGTCTTTTGTTCTTTCGTAGACTAATTATTCGCTTCTTATACTTTATAGCGGGTGGTTTTAGAATTCTTTTTTATATGTATCGGACTTGTAGCAGGAGGAAGAATACCATACCAACTAGACATACCATTGCTCATCACTAGCGCCATTATGTTCTTTAGCAACATAACTGCAGCTTGGTATTACGGTGTTCTCTTACTTCATCTCACACCTGCTGAATATGAGCTTATTCTTTTTCAATAAATGAAAGCCCTTTTCATTCATACATCATTCAACATAAGAAGCCATCCGCCTCTCAAACTTTTTGTCGTCCTCACCACACTCATGAAATCAAACCCGCATCTCACGGTATTAGTTCTTAAGATCACGCCCCCTACCGAGTATCTGACGGCATCCTTACCCTAGAAACTCAAATGGCTTGTTTATCCTTCAGCTCCAAAATCATGAGATATGGCAGAAAAAAGCGATGCCTTAAACAAAATATTCTAAAGAAGCTAAGCTACTCGTATAAAGGAACAGAAAATGGCTGTATCTTAGATCACATTTTAAAACTTAAGCACGATCATAATTTATTTGCATAAACCTAAACACCTATAATTTGCACCACCCTCTGCAAAACTAAAAGTGAGAAATCCTTATAACCTCTTTTCCGAAAATCTTAAAAATACTAAACGAAACCTCTTAAACTGCTCAGCTATCTCGATACCAGTTCATTTTTTTGGAAGAACGGAGGTTTAAGCTGTTTTTGGCATCAACCTTCTTTTTTGTTCTTTTGTTTGTTAGCAGATATACTATTCATTTCCCCCGCCTCTTTTTAAATTAAATCTTAAGAATCGTCGCACCATATATTTCATTTGTCCTCCTCTTCACATTTCAGAAGAGGAGGGTTTTTAACAAAATTCAGTCTGCAAGCAATCTCGTTTTAACGGGTTCCATTTAACTTCTCCTTAATAGGATTTACTTCCATAAGACTCGACAAGAAAGATTTAAAATATTCATCATGCATTCTCAAAACATTTAATGCCTCAAGAAGGCTTATATGCCTACCATATCTCACATGATGTGGTGCGCTATAAAACGCTTACCTCTAGTGACACGCTCCACTTAATGAACAAAGCGTTTTCTAAAATAGAGCAGCAAATAATACTAAACTTTTCCCATTCATTTTTTGCTTCATAAACGCTTCATCTAAGTGTAAAGCATCTCCACAAACATGCCCAAATTAATAAAGCTTAATCGCGTGAAAGAGCGACAACAGGGTCAAGCCGTGAAGCTTGCCGCGCTGGAGAAAAGCCAAAACATATTCCTATGAGGGTTGAAAAAGTAAGAGACATAATGATCGATTCAATAGTATAAACCAAATGGATAGGTGCCTTAAACAGAAGAAACAAGCCACCGATAGAAAGTCCAAGCAAGATTCCCAAACCACCACCAATCACACAAACCAAAATCGCCTCAATGAGAAATTGCTGTAAAATATCACTTTGTCGTGCACCAACTGCCATACGCACGCCGATTTCATTGATCCGCTCAGAAACAGTGACTAACATAATATTCATCACCCCTATACCCCCCACAACCAGGGAAATAGCTGCAATTGAAGAAATTAAAAGTGTTAAAATATTTGTACTCTCCATGATACGTTCACGGAAAAATTCAGAATTTCTAATGAAAAAATCCTCCCCGCCATGCCGCATAATGAGAAAACGTTTTATCATAGTCTCCGCTAAATGTGAATCAATATCATCAGCAATCCTAACGGTAATTGCACGAACTTCTGTTGTACCAAGAAAACGCGTCTGCACTGTTGTATAGGGTAAATAAAGCTGTAAGGTATTTGATGTATCTCCACTTGCATTATTTTGCGAATCAACAACACCAATAATACGCGCTGGAACATTACCCACATGCACCACCTTTCCAAGGGGGCTTTCATGGCTATGGGGGAAAAGAACAGACAACGCTTCTTTCTCAATCACGAGATCAACCGCCCGATCATGGACACTCTTGTGATCAAAAAACTGTCCTTTGAAAACTTTGAGCCCCTGTGTCTGAAAAAATTGTTCTCCCACCCCCGCAATGACAGCATTGACTTCAACTGCACCAAAACGTACTTTCGAGCTTGCTGAAATCTGTGGTGTTACACCAGAAACATAAGGTAATCCAGATAAAGCTTCTGCATCAGCTTCAACCAAACTGGTTATTTTTTCTGCTTGTGGATCAGAAAAACTTTTGCCAGGAAAAATGGTTAATGTATTAGCACCTAAACTTTTAAAATTTTCCAGAATTTTCTCTCGTGTACCATTCCCTAACGCTACCATAGCAATAATCGCCCCAATACCGATAATCACCCCAAGCATTGTTAGAAAAGTCCGCATGCGATGTGCATTCATTGCCAACAGAGCCATCACAAACGCCTCACGGAATCGCTCAACAAAAGAACGAAAAAAGCCCAGTTTTTGTTGGCCTTTTAGATTTTGTTGTTCCTGAAGAGATTTTCTACCAACTTTTGCTTTTCCACCCCTTGACCGCTTATCAGCAATAATTTCCCCATCACTGATTTCGATAATACGCTCTGCTCTTTCAGCTACCTGCATATCATGGGTTACAATGATAATGGTACGCCCCTCTTGATGAAGTTCATCCAAAATATGCAATACTTCTTGCCCACTCTTTTTGTCCAATGCACCAGTTGGTTCATCTGCAAGAATGACCTCCGCATTATTCATGAGCGCCCGAGCAATAGAAACACGTTGTTGCTGACCACCAGAAAGCTGATTTGGACGATGATTTATCCGATCACCCATGCCCAAACGCGTTAAAAGATCCTGTGCCCGCTGTTTCCTTGCTTCCACGGCACATCCCGCATAAATAGCCGGAATTTCAACATTACCAAGAGCTGTCAGTTCATTCAACAAATGGTAACGCTGAAAAATAAAACCAAAATGATTACGTCGCAAAGCCGACAATTCATCCGCAGAAAGGGAAGCTGTTTCTTTACCAGAGATCCAATAACGGCCAGAAGTTGGACGGTCAAGACAGCCTAAAATATTCATCAAGGTCGATTTACCTGAACCGGAAGCACCTACAATTGCCACCATTTCACCACGTTCAATGGTAAGATTGATGTTTTTCAAAACGGTAACAAACGCTTCGCCGGCAGGAAATTTGCGCACAATATTTTCCAAGACGAAGACGGCATCTGCTTGATTTGTGCTCATGCTTTAACTCTCGTCTTCGCTATGCATGTTAGAAGACTCTGGCATCACTCCATCAGACGAACTGGTGACGACGACATCACCCTCGTTAAGTCCTGAAACAATCTCTGCCATAACCTTATTATTCAACCCAACGCTCACCTGTTTAGTAACCACCTTATTTTCCCCCACTAAAACAGAAACCCATGCTTTACGCTCTCTTGTCTCATCGCGTAAAGCATCACTTGGAACCAACAAGACATTCTGCGCGCGCCCTAAGATAATATGAACTTGAGCAGTCATATAGGTTCGCAAAAAATTATCCGCATTATCAACATGTAGAATTCCATTGTAATAGATCGCCGATGATATTAAAGCACTAGAACCACTCACCATACCAGGATTAATACTCACATCAGCACGAATTGCTTCAGGAGCCGGCTCTACTTTTTCTAAAACGCCTTCATAACGACGCTGTGAATTACCTAAAACTGTAAAATAAAGTGGTTGTCCAGCTCGGACTTTAAGAATATCTGCTTCTGAGATTTGCGCCTTGATCGTCATCTTTGATAAATCACCCAAAATAACAATTGTTGGCGCCGACTGAACCGCATTCACATTCTGCCCTTCTTCCACAACTGTTGCCAAAACCGTTCCTGCTGAAGGGGCAGTGATGCGTGTATAACCTAAATTAACCTCTGCACTCTCCACATCAATTTGTGCTTGCACAATCTGTTGACGAAGTTGTTCAATTTGCGCCTCGCGTATTTTCACCTGTGTCGCAGCCTCATCGAGGTTCGCCCGTGAAATCGCTCGTGTTTCGATCATTTTTTTCTGACGCTCTAAATTTTTTTGTGCAAGAGAAAGATAGGCTTCTTGTTCTACCAAACTCGCATAATAATGCGATAATGCTGCTTTTTTTCTTTTTAAATCATTTTCCTGATCTGTAGGATCAATTTCTGCCAAGAGATCGCCTTCTTTCACAACACTCCCAGGGGAAACATGCATTGACACCACACGCCCTGTTGCTCGCGCACCAACAGCCACCAACCGGTAAGGACGTACAAGACCAGAAGCTAAAACACTTTCCTCAATATCCCCACGTTTCACCACCGCGGTTATATAAGTTGGAGTAGATGTTCCAAAAAAAACAGAACGTAACCATAACAACAAGAAAATGAGAAATATAGCAGTTAAAAAGAAGGAAAGTTTTTTGTGTTTTGTAATGAAATTTTTGAGTAAGTTTTTTTTCATTTCCCTACCTTTGCACGCGAACGAGGTGCATTATCAACGACTTCTGGACGCGATACATCAACAACGCCATCCCAGCCCCCCCCCAACGCTTTCATCAACGTGATATATTGCGTAACCAAAGAAACACGGCTATCTTTAAGCGCCATTTGTGCAGAATAATAAGAGCGATCAGCATTTAACAATTCAAGAAAACTAGTATTTCCATTCTCAAAAAGGCTCCGTGAAAGTTTTAAGGAATGAAGAGAAGCTTTATTCGCAACGATTAACTTTTCTAAGCGTTGATGTTCCTTCGTCAATCTTACAAGCGCATTTTCTACATCTTCTAAAGCCTCCAACACAGCAGCTCGATAAGTAATAAAAGCTTGATCACGCTGCGCGCGCGCTACCGCAATAGAAGCCTCGACCTGACCTCCATTAAAAAGAGGAAAACGAAGACCAGGTCCAAAAGACCAGCCAATCGTTGAATTTTTCCATAACTGATCAATTGCCGTTGCTGCTGTCGAAATATTACCTGTTAAAGTAAGTGATGGATAACGATCTGCTTCACGTTGACCAATCCGTGCTGTCGCTTGCGCATATTGACGTTCTGCCCGTCGTAAATCTGGACGTGTTAACAAAATATCGGCTGGAATTCCTGCTGGTATCGGCCAGCGTGGTTGTGGAATCTTTGCATGCTTAGCATTTTTTTGTAAAAGATCCTTCAATGCCGTAGGCACACGACCAGTTAAGACAGAAAGGCGATGAACGCTCATTGCTAAATTCGCTTCCATCTGTGATATATCTGCTTCTGTATTTGCCATTTGTGCTTGCGCATTTGAAACATCAAGCTCAGAAACATCACCAGCTGTTAATCTAGCGCGCATCAATTCATAAGTTTTACGTTGTGATACAGCAATTTGCCGCACAATAAACAACTTTTGTTGCCAACCACGCATTTGCACATAATTTGTTGCCACATCTCCTAGTAATGTCACCATGGTAGCGCGCATATCTTCCACAGCCGCATCAAGGCCATAACGCGCTGCTTCAACCGCACGTTTATGCCCACCAAAAAAATCAAGCTCCCAGCTTGCATCAAAACCACTACTATACTGGTTGAATAATGCATCAGACTGTCCAGAACGACTACGGGTTCCTGAAATTGAATTGGACACATTTGGCAAAAGAGTTCCCACAACCTGTCCTAAACCCGCACGCGCCTCACGTACCCGAGCTTTAGCAACAGCAACATTATTATTTCCAGAAATCGCGTAATCCATTAACGCATCTAGAACAGGATCATTCAAATGCCGCCACCATCCGGCAAGCGCAACGGGCTGCCCTGCAGTCTGTGCAGATTTTTCTCCCCAAACTGCTGGAACACGAAAAGATGTTTTCTGGTAATTAGGACCAACCATACATCCTGACAAAAGCAAACACAACAAGACACTAAAAAATAATCCACGAGAAGCGCCCCATTTGAGATTTCTGATATACATCCAGTCTCCCGCATTCTTTCAGAATCATTATTTAATATTAATACTTTATTTACCTCTTATTTCAAACTTGACGTGAAAAATCAAATACAGTTTGCACAGGAATATGATCTGAAGGACGTTCCCATCCGCGCGCATCACGAAAAATCGAAAGATCTACAACAAAAGGCGCTAAATCTGGAGAGGACCAAACATGGTCAAGCCGCCGCCCGTAATCCGTAAGCGCCCAATCGCGTGCACGATAACTCCACCATGTGTAAAGTTTAGTAGGAACAGGAATATGCAACCGCATAAGATCAACCCACCCACCTTGACAACACAAATCCTGTAAACTCTCGGTTTCAATGGGGGTATGGCTTACAACCTTCAACAATTGCTGATGAGACCAAACATCCTCTGCCAAAGGAGCAATATTTAAATCTCCCACCAAAAGAGAAGAAAGACCATCGCCTTGGTCCGCACGAATGGAGGACATTTCTTCTAAAAAATCAAGCTTATGACGAAACTTTTCATTCACATCAGCATTAGGGATATCTCCCCCAGCAGGAACATAAAAATTATGAATCCGCAAGCTTCTCCCATGGGCTTCCACAATAACTGAGATATAACGGCAATCTTGGTTTTGACAAAAAAAACGTTTTTCTACCTTTTTAAAAGGCAAACGAGAAACAATAGCCACCCCATTATAAGATTTTTGTCCACTCAATGCGATATGCTTATAACCCGCTGCTTCAAAAGCCTCCACTGGAAATAAAGCATCTGGACATTTTGTTTCCTGTAGACACAATACATCTGCGGAAAAGAGTTCCAAATACTGAAAAACCTGTGCAAGACGCAAACGAATAGAGTTAATATTCCAAGTCGCAATACGAAAAAACATCTGTTTCAATCTCAATAACGTGACACTATTTCTTCATTTCTGCGAAGGAAGTTTAAACATTCCATTAGCGAATCGAACGCCTGTCTGCACATTCATAATCTGCACAGTAGTTTCCAAATTTTGTTGGTCAACAATTGTCCACTGCCGCAAAGCAGAACCTTGAGAATCAAAAACCATCCTTATTTGCCCTACCCCAATCGTTTGATCACGCAAAACAATCGTCACGGCCCCAGGATCTTCACGAAAGGCCAACAAACGCCCAGAAGATACGTCAATTTTATCATCCAACAGAAATTTCATTGGCGTTTGCGAAAGTTGGGAAAAGTTCCAAGTATTCAAAGCTCGATTGTTAATGCCCACAAATTGACCATCTGCAATAATCTGTAAAGGCATTTTCTTGTAAATAAAACGAATTTTCCCTGGACGCTCTAGATAAAACGTTCCTTGAGACATCTTTCCCTTTGGACTAAATTGAATAAAATCACCTGTCATTGTTTTGATTGCCGCAAAGTGGTTCACAACATTCTGCGCCTTTGCCATTTTATTAGAGGCTTGCGAAAAAGCAGGAAAAGTTAAACACCAAAAGACAATAATCCCCACAAACCCAAAGACTCTTCTTTGCGACAAAAAAGACGTTTTCATAAAAAATGCTCCCAAGCAATACTTAATTGGCTTTATAATTCATAACTTAAGTAATCAACGACGAATAAATACCATTCTTTATAAGATAAAGATATTGTTTGAAAAAAATATCAAAAGATTTTTAAAAGTATTCTTCTTCGACAATCTCCAAAACTTTTCGCTTACCCATATCATTCACTGGACTAATAATGATGCCTTCTTCTTCTATCCTTTCGATCAATGTGGCGGTACGGTTATAACCAATGCCTAAACGACATTGAATATAAGAAGTTGAAGCCTTACGATCACGAAGCATAATAGCAACAGCTTGACAATAGGAATCATCTGCTAAAGAAAAAGCTAAAGAAACATCCTTTTTTATTTCTTGCGATATCGTTTCCAAATAATCAGTCTGCGTTTAAGTTTCCGAAAGCATCCAATTTTCCCGCTTTTCTAAACGCATAATATATTCTTTTCCACCCCTAATCTATGAAGCAACATAAATTATAGTCAAGACATAATGGATTAAGGACTAAACATATTACTCGCAAACCTGAAAGCTCTTTTAAGTATCAAAAATACTTTTTTGACTTCCTTCTCGCCCAAAAGAATAAAAAATTTCATCAGAACCGCTCTGTAAACAGTTTGGAGTTTAGCAAATTTCACTTAGCTTCCCACCCCATATAATTCATTTATATTAAAACTCGAGAGATCAGCCTTGCCCTAAATATTTAGAGCGCACTTAAAAAGACACTAAAATATCAAGTCTTACATGCTTTTACACCCCTATACTCGCAATAACATTATTTTATACCAAGATATTGATTTATAATAATTTATCTTTTTAACTTAAATCATAACGCCAAATACAATAAGATTCTTTCATCACATACTCTCTCATATTGAATCAATTCAAATCATTTGCTTGCACATTACAAGCAAGGTTGGTGTATGGATAAAAGTTATATAAGATAAAGAATCCCCTTATAAGGAGTCTCAAGTACCAAAGAGCTATCGCAAATTGAGAGCTGGTATATGAAAATGCAGACTTTCTACGATACAATAGGATAAACACTTGTTTTACAAGGTATTATAAAAAACAACTATCAAGATTTTTCAAAAGCGCTCTTCTTCAGCAGGCACTAAAATTTCTCGTTTCCCTGCGTGATTTGCTGGACTAATGATACCTTCTTCTTCCATCCTCTCAATCAATGTCGCAGCACGGTTATAACCAATGCCTAAACGGCGTTGAATATAAGAGGTCGAGGCCTTACGATCACGAAGCACAATAGCAACAGCTTGACTATAGGGATCATCTTCTGAAGGAGAAGACAAAGAAACATCAGCACCATCCTCTTCAACTTCTTGCGTAATTGTTTCTAAATAATCAGGTCGTGCTTGCGCTTTGAGATGCGCAACAACCTGCTCCACTTCATTATCCGCAACAAAAGGCCCATGCACACGCTGAATACGTCCTCCTCCCATCATAAAGAGCATATCTCCTTGTCCCAATAATTGCTCAGCTCCCTGTTCGCCTAAAATTGTTCGGCTATCAATTTTGGAACTCACAGAAAAAGAAATGCGTGTAGGAAAATTGGCTTTGATCGTACCAGTAATAACATCGACGGAAGGACGCTGTGTCGCCATAATTACATGGATACCGGCAGCACGTGCCATTTGTGCTAAACGTTGAACCGCTCCTTCAATATCTTTCCCAGCAACCATCATCAAATCAGCCATTTCATCAATAATGACAACAATATAGGGCATAGGACTAAAATCAAGTGTTTCCGTTTCATAAAGAGGCTCACCGGTCTCGCGATCAAATCCAACTTGAATTGTCCGCACCATTGTCTCTCCCTGACTTGCAGCTTCTCTAAGACGCGCATTAAACCCATCAATATTACGAACGCCTAGTTTTGACATTTTACTATAGCGCTCTTCCATTTCACGAACAGCCCACTTTAAAGCAATGACGGCTTTTTTAGGATCTGTCACCACCGGTGTTAATAAATGAGGAATGCCATCATAAACCGAAAGTTCAAGCATTTTTGGATCCACCATAATGAGACGACATTGCTCAGGTGTCATCCGATAAAGCAGAGATAAAATCATTGTATTGATAGCAACAGACTTTCCTGATCCTGTTGTACCAGCAACCAAAAGATGAGGCATTTTTGCTAAATCCGCAATAACAGCTTCTCCCCCAATTGTCTTACCCAAAGCAAGCCCCAATTTTGCTTTGCTTTCAATAAATTCCTGCGCTTGCACAATTTCTCTTAAATAAACCATCTCACGCTTTGTATTGGGCAATTCTATTCCAATCACATTGCGCCCTGGAACTACAGCAACACGAGCAGAAATCGCACGCATCGAGCGTGCAATATCATCTGCCAAACCAATGATACGGGAAGACTTAATGCCAGCAGCCGGTTCAAATTCATACAAAGTTACCACCGGTCCAGGACAAGCATCTATAATTTTTCCTTTTACCCCAAAATCTAACAAAACCCCTTCAAGCTCCTGAGAATTTGCTCTTAAAACAGCAGGAGAAAGTTTTGCATCCCTAACAGACGGTGGTGGAACTGAAAGATAATCTACAAGTGGAAGAACAAAGCCACCATTTGAAGAAGCTGTTAAAGACTTTCGATTTTTAACAGGAGAAACATAAGCTTTATTTTTATTTTCCTCACGCTTTACTTTTTCACCTAAAAAAGTTGGCTCAATCCGATCAAATGGCTTTCCTTGCCCTTTACTCTGAAAACGCCTTTTGAAACAGAATAAACGAAAAAAACGCGCTTGTAAAAAATAAAAAAGATGCAAAAGAGCGCCACAAGTTGTCGCAAAAAAACCATGATTTTCACGATCCTCCTCTGCGGCATATTCCGTATCTTCTTCCAACTCAAAGACTGGATTAATGATTTCGTCTTTTGGAATGTTTTTTTCTTTTCTTTTCTTTGTTCGACGCCGCCATATTACATTACCAGCAAAAGCAGCGGTGAAAAAACCTAAAAGAATAAAAACAACACTGAAAAACACCGTGTAAGGAGGAGAAAGAAAAAGAGGAAAGACTGAAGAAGCAACACTTAAAACTTTATCTCCTAAAACCCCTCCCAATCCCATTGGCAATGGCCAATAAGTAAAAGAAGCAATAGGTGACATAAGAGCAAAAGCAATTAAAAAACAAATCGTTGATAGCACCCATAAAAAAAAGCGCAAAGTCAAATTGTAGATATTCTTTTGCGCCAACAAGAGAAAAGACCAAAATAACGGTGGCAACAAAACAGAAAGACTTGCCAAGCCAAAAAACTGCATAATAAAATCTGAAAAAATTGCCCCCATCCACCCCATAAGGTTTGTAACCTCATTTGTACTTGCATGAGTTAAAGATGGGTCCGCAACATTCCACGTCGCCAAAGCAAACACACAAAAAATAATAAAGCCCAAAAGCCCGAGCCCAATAAATACTCCTATCTGACGCAAAAACATCTCAATAAGACGCGAACCTTGAGAATTTCGCACTTCTAATGAATCATAAGGAGAAGAACTTCGGTGCATCTATCAATTCCAAATACAAAACTTTCATATTTTAAAGAGTTATAACTCCCTCTCTCTCTTAAAAAAGGATGAAGCTTAAACTCTGTACCAATTTGTAAACAAATAGCCTGTAAACAATCCGACTTCTTATCTAGCGCGTTCTACCTTCTAACCACTTCATATCATTCATATACCACCACCCTAAGAGATAATCCTTCATAAGGCGCACAAAAAGCTCTCCCTGAATATTTATCACACGATCAACCAAAAAACACCTTATGTGTAAAGTGTTACATGGGTGCTATAGGCACCTTCTTAAAAAAATAATATTTTTTACGCTACATCATGATAATGGCGAAATATGAATACTGTTTTAACCATCACGAATGACCACAATTTTTATCTATTTTTATCTATCATACTAACGAAATGTCCCCCTTCAGGACAAGCATACTGAAGTAACTCACACAACTTAAAAAAATACACGACCATCTTTGTTTATTTTTAGTTTTCTTTTTTATCAACCAAGTGTAAAAAGAATTGAAGAAGATATTTAAAAAAGCTTATCCGATAAATCTGTAAGATGAATCACATAAATGATTAAGCAGAAAAACTCTGAAAAACCAATCTGTTATCAGATTGGCGTTAAAAAGAAATCTCGTTTTTGTAAAGCAGAGAGAAAAGTAAAAGTTAAGATATTTTAGGCAATGTAAAAAGATATTCTTTTTAAAAGAAAGCAAACTATAAACAATGGAAGAAGTATTGTGTGTTCTAATCGCAATAAAGATGTACAACCCAATAAAAAAATTAAATCTCATAAAACTAAACAATGTGATCTGCTCATTGCAGGAGGGGCGGCTGTCGGTTTAGCCCTAGCGATAGCACTCAAGCAAACAGCCCCTAATCTGAAAATAAAAATCGTTGATGCTGCTCCACAAGGAGATACCCCTGCTTCTAACATACGAACCATTGCCCTTGCTGCTGCTTCTATTCGTATGTTAAAACAATTACAATGTTGGAAATCTGTAAAACCCTATGCGCAACCCATTCATTCAATGATCATCACAGATACAAGCACAAATGATCCGGTCAAACCCACTCTTTTAACCTTTGAAGGCGACATTAATCCCGGTGAGCCCTTTGCTGCCATGGTAGAGCATAGAGAACTCATCAATACTTTAAAAAAACGTGTCAAAGATCTCAATATCCCTGTTATTACAAACACACGTGTCATTGATTTTCATCAAGAAGACCAACATACAACCGTCACTTTAAATAATGAAGAGGTTTGGCAAACAAAATTGCTTATTGCAGCTGACGGAGCCCATTCGAAATTACGCCAAAAAGCAGGTCTTAAAAACTTTTCTCATCCCTATAAACAAACAGCAATCATCTGCACAGTTGAACATGAAAAACCCCATAATGGTCAAGCAATTCAACATTTTTTACCTGCCGGTCCTTTTGCTCTTCTCCCTCTTAAAGGCAACCGATCCGCCATTGTGTGGAATGAAGATCATAAAACTGCGCAATATTATCTCAAAGCGGATGCACTTATTTTTGAAACAGAACTCGAAAGACGTATTGGCCATCGATTAGGCAAACTCTCTTGGAATGGCGAACGTCAAGCTTTTCCTTTGAGCCTTTCTTTAACACGTCAATGCGTTAAACCACGTTTTGCTCTCGTTGGCGATGCCGCCCATACCATCCACCCCATTGCAGGACAAGGACTCAATTTAGGATTACGCGATAGTGCTGCGCTGGCTGAAGTGATTATTGAAACAGCACGACTAGGTCTTGACATTGGCTCTCTCACAGCTTTAGAGCGCTATCAAAGCTGGAGACGTTTTGAAATTGTCCGTATGGCTTTAAGCAATGATTGGCTTAATAAACTCTTTTCTAATGATAGCCTTCTTTTACGGATGCTCCGCGATACCGGCCTTGGAATCATTAATCAAGCGCCAAAAATAAAAAAATACTTCATTCAAGAAGCTGCCGGACTCACTCCAAATGCCCCACGTCTTCTACACGGCTTCCCACTTTAAGCGAAAATTCATACTATTTCACTTTTTTTACAACCTTTGCCTTCCTCCTTTAAAGAACAAAAAATTCCTATCTCATCCAATCTGTTTACAAACCGGATTCCTGTCGAGTAATTTTTTCTTGACTTCCTCCCCCCATATTTCACTCAACATAAGACTCGACAAGCAAGCTACATTCTAAGAATATTCACCATGCACTGAAAAAAACGTTTAATGTCTCAAAGAGGTTACCTTATATCACCACTTAAAAGAAGCCATTTCACAGCATAACAAAATAAACAAGACTTTTTAGTACACAACACTTTTATTTATAATAATAAATTCATTGTTCTCATATTGAGTGAAAAGTCTAAAGATCATAAAATACCCTTGTTTCAAATCTCTCTCATGTTGAAGCAATCAAAATCATTCGCTTGCACATCACAAGTGAGAGTATCGTATAAATAAAAACAATTAAACAAAGTAATACAAAGACTCCCTCTCTCAAGGACTAAGGACTTTAGCAACATTGGAGGCGAGTAAAGTGTATAATGGCACCGGCATACACTTTTTATCGAAGTAAAAATGGTGGTGTACAATGGATTTTATATGATCATAGGGACTTTTACGTTATACTATTCAAGAAAAGCGCCATAAAATAAGCTTAATTGCATTGAAAAATTTTTCTTTTAAAAAAGCACGTAAATTGGAAACATAAATGTATTCGGTTTGGGACATTCTGCTTCTCAGACAAACTCTTTAACTTATTGTGGAATGCCACACGACTTTAGAAAAAATATTCCAATATATAAAAAGTGTTCCGTACACTATACCGTCACACACAATTGTAAACCTGCATATCACCCCCTATTTCACACCATAAAAGAAGATAAACCGCAATAGAAATGATCCAATCCTTTTATTTTCAAATACGCTCTTTATTCATTATTCATAAACGCTCATAAATGAATTTTAATCACAAACGCTCAGAAATATGTCATAAATTCTATAAAACCCATAACAGCCATAAAAATTTTCCATTTTTCTACATACTCACTCATCTCAACTAAACGAACGATAAATAAAGTAAATGCCTCATATATAATCTTACAGAAAAAGACCAAACAAAATCTATAACATCAGGCTTGTTCTAAAAAACAGTATTTCAAAAATATAAGTATGCTAATTTATTAACATATTAATTGCTAAAATTATCATTTTACATATTGAGTTAAAATCCCTATGCAATAAATTATTGTCATTTCGACCATTTTTGTAAAGAATCAATAAAACTATAAAAAGAAGTAAAATATCCCGCTCTCTCAAATGCCAAAAGCAATTACAATATTCCTAATCTGGCATCATCATTATGCTTGCCAGATTATAATAAAAAGACTTTTTGCATTTAAATAAACTTTTTCACGCTCCCTATCATTGTATTTTGTAACTCAATACTTTAATATATTCGTTCAGTATGTTTATACAATCAAATTACCCAAAAAAGCATACTTCTTGCATTTACATTCCTTGGTATTCCCTTATCTTATAAATATCGCATACGTGTTACGTTACTTCGAGTTCATCAAGTGTATACCCATTCTCCAACCACTCTTTAATCCACTTAGGTCTACGTCCACGCCCATTCCATAATTCCCATTGGTTATTGGGATTTCTATAATGGCGCTCTTTGCTCACAAGATCAGCGATATCAATTCCATGGGCATTAGCAATTTCAAGAATTTTTCGTCGCGCATTTTGCTTTTCCTTTGCTTGCCGTTTTTTTAATTCCACATCGATTTGTGTACGCATCTCTTGTAGTTCATCAAAATTCATATTTTTGAGATCATTCACCTTAATTACTCCCCTTGCAAAAAAAGAATTTCTTTTTGTCATATTTTAAACACAATTATAGACAATTTCTGTCCATTTATTATCGAAATTAAAATTACGATACATATATCATTTTGACGGAGATGTGCTTTGAGCCACAAAGAACTGTTTATTGGTATATCAATTACCGCCACTGCATCTTTTTTCAGTTCAGTTGCTGGAACTACTAAATGCAGTGCTCAAACACCATCGCACCTCTCTGACTCTTATGAATCAGTAGTCAAAAGTAAATATAAATCGTCACTCTATAAGTTATGGCAATGCGCAACAAAGAACAAGCCCTCTCTGTATAATGATAGTGTAGTTCATTATGACAGGAAAACCTCCCCTCATACACAACGGCTTTTTACTTCGTATAAATTTTTTTTGAAAAGATTTTTGCAACTAGAGAATTATATAAAACAAGCAGCTTCAATACAGTATCAAAGATTATTATTTTTTAAAAGCAACGCCTTTCTTCGTGATTCCAATAATATTGGTTGGCGTAATGTGCTCTATTTTATTCCACACTTTTATCTTGTTAGTTGGATATTCGCATATATTAGAAATATTCTTAGAAGAGAACAAAGCAATAATCACAAGGAATATTCTAAGCTAAACAATCTCATTCTGCAAATTTATAAAATCAAAAGACAACGAGAAAAAGCACAACACAGAATTAGCATTTGTATTAATAAAATTCTTTATAATAAGGTGTATTGCTAATGATTGTTCCAGATTTCACATTTTTTGCTGCTGCATACATATCCAATACGCCTCCCATAACATTTTCAGTTATCGCCGAACAAGAAGCGCGGGACAATATCTATGTAACAGATGATAAAGATAACTTGTTCTATCAATCATCTCAGTTTAAGGAAACAATCGCAACAGTTAAACAGAGCGAACATAATTTTAACATAATTTTAGGGCAAATTGATGTTGGAAATGTGAAATTGTTTTCTCTTTTTGATGCGTTTGATTTTTGCAGAAATATTACAGCTGTACAAAGCGTTTTAACTTACTGCTATGAACAAACAACATCAAAGTGCATCTTTGAAAAAGCGACTTTGCAGTCTGTGCTGAATTTTTACAATACAGAAAACTCAAACCATACCCGTATGCAAAAAATTACTTCATATATTGGAGTAAAAGCTGCTGTACGAGGAAATGAAGGCTTGCACGAGCCTATAAAGCTTAAAAAAGAAGAACCAGAACAGACAACTAAAGTAGATTCTCTTCCTCTCTCTTCAAAAGGAGAGGAAGATGCATTTACACATAAAGAAAGTAGCGCCCACGATGCTTTTTCAGCTGAAGATTTTTCTTCATCGAGAAGATCGCTGAGTGATGACTGATATTTTCACGAAACCCCAGAATTTTGATAGGATATTATAATGAAAAGTAGATAAGAAAATGTTAAAGCTCTAATTAGTAAGATTGAACAAAATCTCTTCTAATTGAGGGCAAAGATAATGAAAATGATAGAACAAAACAGCGTTGATATAGCATTTAGTCAAAAAGCAGCACGTGAGATTACAGTCGTGATGCTTTCAGAAAGAGAATGGTATTTCACGTTTATTTCCGATGATCCAATCACCGGAAAGCCAAATAAATATACGTTACTTACACAAAGAGGAAAACTAAGAACTTGGGCTGATCCAAAATATCTTTTTAAGTTTCTTCATGAACGAGGGGTCATTTGTGGGAGTTTTAATCTTAATCAGGATAAAGAACATGAAACAATTAAATATTCTTCACACAACAGCTCGTAATAAAATTGCTGCATTGTCTGCAGCTTTAACTGTATTTTTTATGACCAATTCCACATATGCCCAAGCAGCGGTTTTAGATCCTGCAAAAAAGGCTTTAGAGGGACTCCAAACAGATTTAAAAACGATTATCCCTATCGCTGCTGCAGTTATACTTTTATGCTTAGCAATTGGTTATGCAGGACGCTACATCGGAAAAGACACATTTGTACGGTGGGCAATCGGTGTCGTTATCGCGGGTTCAGCAGCTGAACTAGCAAATTTATTATTTAAGCCTACCTGATAAATCCATTAAACACGAAGTATTTCTTTCATGAAAAAAGAATTTTAGACTTTAATACTTTTATCCCACATCAATTCAATGAAATTATCCCTATTTCATGGAAAAACTACTTGCGCCAAATACAATTTTATAAGGTTGAACGATATGAAAAAATTAATCAATTTTCAATTGAACGATAATAACAAAATTACAGCAACCTCTGCAGTTTTAACTGTATTTTTTATGAACAATCCCGTATGGGCTCAAGCAGCACAAGGTTTGAAAAACGCAGATACAGCTTTAAACGCGCTCCAAAAAGACTTGAAAGAAATTATTCCTATCGCTGCAGCCGTGATACTTTTGTGCTTAGCAATTGCTTATGCAGGGCGCTATATCGGAAGAGATACATTTGTACGATGGGCAATTGGTGTCGTTATCGCTGGTTCAGCAACTGAACTTGCTGGTTTATTATTTAAACCTAACTGATAAATCTTATTAAACACTAAGTGTGTCTATTATAAAAAGAAACTTAGATTTCTGTATTTTTATTTAGTGAAATAACAAACTATATCAAAAAAGAACTTATTTATACCAACTGTAATCTAAATTGGAATAAACAATATGAAACAATTAAAAACTCTTCAAACAATAATTTGGAATAAAGCTACTAAAACCTTTGCAGCTTTAACTGTATTTTTCATGTCCAATCCTGTTTTAGCCCAAGCAGTAGTTCTACAGCCTGCAAATAACGCTTTAACTGCACTCCAAACAGACTTAAAAACGCTTATCCCTATTGCTGCTGCCGTTATACTTTTATGTTTAGCAATTGGTTATGCAGGGCGTTACATCGGAAAAGATACATTTGTAAGATGGGGGATCGGAGTCGTTATCGCGGGTTCAGCAGCTGAACTTGCAAATATGTTATTCAAAAGCGCGTAATAAAAATGACTATTAAAGTCATGCTGTGTAAAATATCTTTTTATCCTAAAACGAAATCTAAATTGAGATAAACAATATGAAACAATCAAAAGTTCTTCAAACAATAATTCGGAATAAAGCGACTAAAACCTCTGCAGCTTTAACTGTATTTTTCATGTCCAATCCTGTGTACGCTCAACAATTAACAACTGCAAAAGGTGCTTTAGAAAAACTCCGTGATGACTTAAAGTTGCTTATCCCTCTCGCTGCTGCTGTTATACTATTATGCTTAGCAATTGGTTATGCAGGACGCTACATCGGAAAAGACACATTTGTACGGTGGGCAATTGGTGTCGTTATCGCGGGTTCAGCAGCTGAACTTGCTGGTTTATTATTTAAACCTAACTGATAAATCTTTTGGAATAAGAAATATTTTTTGTAAAAGAAACTTTGGATTTCAATGCTTTCATTATACATCAATGAAATTGTTTCTTATTTCGTAGAAAAAATATTTATGATAAATCAATGAAGCTAAATATGAGAAAATTAACTAATTTCCAGAAAAATAATAATGAAATTATAACAATTTCTGCTGCTTTAACTGTACTTTTTATTAGCAATCCTGCATATGCAGTGCAATTAAAAAATGCAAAAAAAGCTCTAGACACTTTGCAAGATGATCTTGTTAAAAATATTATTCCTATTGCTGCTGCTGTTATACTTTTATGCCTAGCCATTCTCTATGCAGGGCGTTACATCGAAAAGGATACATTTATACGATGGGCAATCGGCGTTGTCATCGCTGGCTCAGCAACCCAGCTTGCTCAACTGTTATTCAAAGGTGCAGTTAGTTAAAATTAAAGATGACAACTATAATACAAAATGTTATTTAAAGTCTTAATGAGAGAAATATGCGAAAATTAATTAACCTCCAGCCAAAAAGTAACAACAAAGTTGCAGCAATTTCTGCTGCTGTAACTATATTTTTTATGAGAAATCCTGCATGTGCAGCAATAGAACCTGCAAACAAAGCTTTAACAGCTCTACAAACAGATCTTACTACTAATATTATTCCTGTTGCTGCTGCTGTTATACTTTTATGCCTAGCCATTCTCTATGCAGGGCGTTACATCGAAAAGGATACATTTATACGATGGGCAATCGGCGTTGTTATCGCTGGCTCAGCAACCCAACTTGCGAACTTGTTATTTAAAGGTGCAGTTAATTAAAGTTTAAAGATGAAAACTATAATACAAAATGTTGTCTATAATCTTAGTGAGAGAAATATGCAGAAATTAATTAGTTTCCAATCAAAGAACAATAAAAAAATCATCACACTTTCTGCGGCTATAACTGTATTTTTTATAACACATCCCGTATGGGCCCAAGCAAAAGGTTTAGCTCCTGCAAAAACAGCTTTAGAAGAACTCCAAAAAGATCTTAATACTAATATTATTCCTGTCGCTGCTGCTGTTATACTTTTATGCTTAGCAATTGGTTATGCGGGACGCTACATCGGAAAAGATACATTTGTACGGTGGGCGATCGGCGTTGTCATCGCTGGCTCAGCAACCCAGCTTGCTCAGCTATTATTCAAAGGTGCAGTTAGTTAAAATTAAAGATGACAACTATAATACAAAATGTTATTTAAAGTCTTAATGAGAGAAATATGCGAAAATTAATTAGTTTCCAATCAAAGAACAATAACAAAATTATTACACTTTCTACGGCTATAACTGTATTTTTTATAACACATCCCGTATGGGCCCAAGTACAAGGTTTAGCTCCTGCAAAAACAGCTTTAGAAGAACTCCAAAAAGATCTTAATGCTAATATTATTCCTGTCGCTGCTGCTGTTATACTTTTATGCTTAGCAATTGGTTACGCAGGCCGCTACATAGAAAAGGATACATTTGTACGCTGGGCGATTGGCGTTGTCATCGCTGGCTCAGCAACCCAACTTGCGAGCCTGTTATTCAAGGGGCAAGCGTAAGTCTATATAACGCATAATATTTTTATCATAAGGTTTTATATCTAATTATTATACACATATGAGAATCTCATATATTTTATAATAATAAATACAAAGTATTAATAAGAGCATTAATTAAGAGTAAAATATGAAAAAATTAATTGATTTCCGATTAAAAAATAACAACAGAATCACAGCAATTTCTTTGGCTATAAGTGTATTTTTTATAGTACATCCTGCGTATGCAAAACTAAAAGCTGAAGATGCTTTAAAAACTCTGCAAACAGATCTTACTACTAATATTATTCCTGTTGCTGCTGCCGTTATTCTTTTATGCTTAGCAATTGGTTATGCTGGACGCTACATCGGAAAAGATACATTTGTACGGTGGGCGATTGGCGTTGTCGTCGCTGGCTCAGCAACCCAACTTGCGAGCCTGTTATTCAAGGGGCAGGTGTGAGTCTTTATAATACATAATGTTTATAATGTGAGAGTTTATGTTTGATAAATTTAAACATATTATGTGATATTTCGTTTATATTCAGAATATACAAAGTATTGATAAGAGTAAAATATGAAAAAATTAATTAATCTCAAATTAAAAAATAATAACAAAATTATCGTAATTTCTGCAGCTCTAAGTGCCTTTTTTATAATGAATCCTGCATATGCAAATGTAAAATTAGATCCTGCAAAAAAGGCGTTAGATGCACTCCAAAATGACTTAAAAACGATTATCCCTCTCGCCGCTGCTGTTATACTTTTGTGTTTAGCAATTGCTTATGCAGGGCGCTACATTGGAAAAGATACGTTTGTACGATGGGCGATCGGCGTTGTCATCGCTGGCTCAGCAACACAGCTTTCTACACTGTTATTTACAGGTAACTAATGAACTGATATAATCCATAATGTTTTTAAATTAAGAGTTTATATTTTCTAATTGTAATATATAAAGATAGTAATTTGTTTATTTTAAAAAATATAAAATATTCATGAAAGTAAGATATGCGAAACTTAATTAATGTCCAAACACAAAATAACAACAGAATCATAGTAATTTCTGCAGCTATAATTGCATTTTTTATAACACAGTCTGCATATGCAAATGCAAAATTAGCTCCTGCTGAAAAAGCTTTAAGTGCTCTAAAAACAGATCTTATTGATCACATTATTCCTGTTGCTGCTGCCGTGATACTTTTGTGCTTAGCAATTGGTTACGCAGGCCGCTACATAGGAAAAGATACGTTTGTACGGTGGGCAATCGGCGTTGTCATTGCTGGCTCGGCAACCCAACTTGCTAAATTGCTATTTACAGGTCAAGCATAAATTAGTATAATACGTAATGTTTTTAATGTTCGTTGATTATAGATTTTTACCAGTAATAATATCGCTCACACTACGAAAAAAGGAATATTATTTATAGCAACTTTAATTAAAAGGGGATAAAAGATATGAAACAGTTAAATACACTTCAATCAAAAATATGTAAGATTAGTGATATTTTTATAACTTTTATTATGTTATTAATAACTCAATCTGCATATGCTCAGACGGAAACAAAGAGTCTAGATGTTTTCATAGGGATGCAATATGGATTAAGTATAATTATTCCTATCGTTGCTGCTATCATGCTTTTATTACTTTTGCTTATTTATATATTTCGCATTATCGCAAAAGCTACATTTATGCGATGGGCATTCAGTGTCATTATTGCTGGTGCAGCTTTTTATATCAGCCACATATTATTTCACCTCCAGTGACGAGAACATTTCATGAAATCGCAAGAAAAAAAAGAATTCCCCCTATTCAAGGGAGCAACACGTGTTCCAACGATATGGGGTGTCCCCATGATGCCATTTATCATTATGGTTATGGGGGTTGCTGTTATTGCTATGACAGTAAGTATCTTTTTGTGGATTATAGCACCTCCATTATGGTTTATTATGGTGCAAATTACTAAAAACGATGATAAGGCGTTTCGTATCTGGTGGTTATGGATCGATACTAAATTTCGCAATCGCAACAAAAGTTTTTGGGGCGCATCAAGTTATAGTCCCTCTGATTATAGTAAAAGGAGATAAACATGACAGCTGTTGAAAGCAGCAAACGCCTTGCATCAGAGGCACCTGTAAGCCTGTTTCTGCCTTATTCACATCATATTACAGATACGATTATTTCTACTAAAAATGCGGAATATTTGTCAATTTGGAAAATTGACGGGCGTTCGCATCAAAGCGCTTCAGAAGAAGATATTTTTCAATGGATAAAAGAGCTTAACAATACTCTACGGGGGCTTGCATCGGCCAATTTATCATTTTGGGCACATATTGTGCGCCGCCGTGTTTATGAATATCCTGATTCAACATTTGATCAAATGTTTTGCTATCAGCTTGATGAAAAATATCGACAAAGCTTTACTGGTTATAATTTGATGGTCAATGATTTATATCTGACTGTCATTTTTCAACCGATAGCGGATAAAATTATGTCGTTCTTTTCTAAGCATGAACGTGAAACGCTTGATCAAAAAAAGATGCGACAAGACACATGTATAAAAGAACTCAATGACATCAATCGTACTTTAGGTCAATCTTTAAACCGTTACGGTGCAGAACTTCTTGGTGCTTATGAAAAAAATGGGCATGCTTATTCTTCTGCACTTGAATTCCTTGGAATGCTTGTCAATGGTGAATATCGCCCTATGCCAATTTGCCATGACCGTTTTGCTGACTATATGTCTGTCAATCGACCTTTTTTCTCAAAATGGGGCGCTCTTGGTGAACTGCGAACAACCAGTGGAATGCGTCGATTTGGAATGCTGGAAATTAAAGAATATGATGCAACAACCAAACCAGGACAATTGAATGTTTTGTTGGAAAGTGACTTCGAGTTCGTATTGACGCAGAGCTTTTCAGTTCTCTCCCGACATGCTGCTAAAGATTATTTACAACGGCATCAGCGTAATCTGATTGATGCACGAGATGTGGCAACGAGCCAAATTGAACAAATTGACGAAGCACTAAACCAGCTTATCAGTGGGCATTTTGTCATGGGAGAACATCACTGCACATTGACGATCTATGGTGATACAATTCAACAAGTTCGCGACCATATGGCCAAAGCAAGTGCAGCATTACTAGACGTTGCGGTACTGCCCAAACCTGTAGACTTAGCAATAGAGGCTGGCTATTGGGCACAACTTCCTGGCAATTGGAAATGGAGACCGCGTCCTGCTCCGATTACATCATTGAACTTTTTATCATTTTCATCTTTTCATAATTTTATGTCAGGAAAACCCACTGGCAACCCATGGGGACCAGCCGTCACAATTCTTAAAACAACCAGTAAAACGCCGCTTTATTTCAATTTTCATGCCTCCAAACTTGAAGAGGACTCGACAGATAAACGTTTACTTGGTAATACCGCGCTTATCGGACAATCTGGTTCGGGTAAAACCGTGTTACTCGGCTTTTTGTTAGCACAAGCACAAAAATTTAAGCCGACAACTGTTGTTTTTGATAAAGATCGTGGTATGGAAATTGCCATTCGGGCGATGGGTGGAAAATATTTAACATTCAAGCCAGGCAGAAAAAGTGGTTTCAATCCTTTCCAACTCCCACCCACACAAGAAAATCTTATTTTTCTGAAACAATTTGTTAAAAAATTGGCAGAAGCTGGTGGTGAAGTCACGCATCACGACGAAGAAGAAATTAACAAAGCAGTTATGTCTGTTATGAGTGCTAACATTGACCGATCACTCCGTCGTTTGTCCTTTCTAGTACAATTTTTACCAAATCCACGTTTAAGTGATTATAATGCTCACCCATCTGTTCATGCTCGCTTACTAAAATGGTGTGAAGGTGGTGATTATGGGTGGTTGTTTGATAATCCCCATGATGCTCTTGATCTCTCAACACATCAAATTTACGGCTTTGATATCACGGAATTCTTAGATAATTTTGAAACTCGCACTCCAGTGATGATGTATTTGCTTTACCGCACAGAAGGCATGATTAGCGGACAGCGATTTATGTATATCTTTGACGAGTTTTGGAAGCCTTTGCAAGATCCGTACTTTGAAGATTTAGCGAAAAATAAACAAAAGACTATCCGTAAACAAAATGGTATTTTTGTTTATGCAACACAAGAGCCTAGCGATGCCTTGGAAAGTAATATTGCCAAAACACTCATTCAACAGTGTGCAACTTACATTTTTCTAGCCAATCCCAAAGCAAATTATGAAGATTATACTAAAGGCTTTAAACTAACAGATGCCGAATTTGAACTCGTTAAAGGACTTGGTGAGTTTAGTCGCCAATTCCTCATTAAGCAGGGTGATCAATCTGCGCTTGCAGAACTGAATCTTGGTAAATTCCATCTGACACGCGATGGAAAAACCATCGAACACGATTTTAGTGACGAGCTCTTGGTGTTATCAGGAACGCCTGATAACGCAGAGTTAGCCGAAAGCATTATCGCAGAAGTTGGTGATGATCCAGCAATATGGTTGCCAATTTTCTTACAGCACGCAAAAAATGACAGGAGGGAAACATGAAAAAAAAGGTCATTTCAATAGTAGTTGTAATAACTTTAGGGATTTCAAACCCAGCGATGGCTTGGGTTTGGGGCGCTGGGGCGGCGGATTTGGGAGCATCAGTCCCAACGACGTGGCCCAATTTTTTTGGAAAGTCATCTTCAAATAGATCAAAGCCTAAAAAAACTCCACAGCAAAAGAAAGCGCCACCTGATGCCCAACTTCTCGATATGCTAAAAAAACAACTTGAGGAAACAAAAAAGATACACGAATCTATAACGGGAAGCCAAAAATTCGACACTAAAAAGCTTAAAAATGTACAAACAGATCACAGTAGCTTTTTTCTCAAAAATCCAGAGAATCTCTACAATAGAAATAAAACTTCTGCTCTATCTACATCACTTGAAAATATTTTAAAAGAAGAAGAAATTCCTGTCACTATCCATGAATCTAGCAGTTTTATCAACAAGCGCATCCAATATGCAGCCATCACTGATAAAGCCGTAAGTTTAAAAACTTTTCAAGAAGCAAACAATCGTTTTCAGCAAATTGAAGAACTATTAAAAGAAATCACGACAACAAAAGATCTAAAAAGTATTGCCGAGTTACAAGCACATATAGTTGGAATGCTTGCTATGCTACAAAATGAAACAGCAAAACTACAAATGGTTACACATTTACGCAATGCTGAACATACACTTATCAAACAACAGAAAGATAAGCATAACATAAAAATTTTGAATAGTAAAAACACGAAAATGCCTACCATAAGATTTATTAGGTAAAGCTTTTATAATAACATTTTGTATATTATTTCCCTGTATGCTCGTAAAAAGAAAACGTTAATGCGTAATACTCAATTCTCTCTCATAGATCGAAAAGGTCTACGAAGTTTCATTTTATCCTTAAAAAGTTCAACGAAAAATGCTTAAAAATCATATAAAAAGTTGAAAATTCGTTAAAGAGGAATTCCATGGACTTTACAGTGTTCACGCAACTTTTCAATAAAATTGATCAGATAACAAAAACATATGT